>NZ_WHOA01000172.1 GCF_013141715.1 Paenibacillus phytorum
GCGCGCTCGGTGTCTCCATTTTTCAACGTAAGAATGCTATTTATTTAGCCATCTGTCCATATTGGAGGAACAGGCGGTCTATGAAAGCGCTTTTCTCGACAGTCTGAAAAATCCAATGGAAGTATGAAATTCGTTCTGAATATCAATTCGAATTTCCCAGAAGATCAGTAGACCCTAAGGGGCTGTCGCTAGTAGATTTATCTACTTTTGAGACGGCCCCTTCTTTGTTATAAAGGCACCACTTTGCGCCATGTGCGCAAAGCTGTTACATCTTCCGCGCCTGCGGCCGCGTAAGCTTCGCAAACGAAGCCCGGGACTTCCGTGCCGTCCCGGAGCTCAACCTTCCCGATCCCCAGCGGAGCTGGGATCGCCGCCGCAAAGCCGCCGAATGCCTCCAGCGGCATTTCCCAAACCTCCAGCAGGATGGCTGCGCCGCCCTGCTGCTGCTTGACCAACCCCGGCTTCGCCGGCGTGGTTGGCAGCTTCACCAGGCTGTACTTCGCTGCGGTCTCATCCTCCCGGATGAACCGCGCTCCACAGCCTAGCATTTGCTTCTCCAGCGGGTAGCCGCGCATGTGTAAGCCACATACCGCGACCAGCGTAGTCGGCACCGCTGCCACGGCAACCTCATCCGCCGCCGAGCCCGCAACACGCGGCGCACTCGCTTCAGCAGCCGATTCCAGTTCGGCGTCAACAGCACCCGCCACGAACTGCTCGGCCGCGCCACAGATCAAGCTTTCCTCTTCAGCGAGCGCGAAGAACGTGATGCCAAAAGGCGTCTGCGGTGCCGCATCGCCCGCCGGCACAGCAACCCCGCACAAATCAAGCAGATTGCAATGATTCGTGTAGCGCCCCATATCCCGATTCGTGCTAATCGGGTCAGCAAGGACTTGCTCGCGCGTCCACGTCCCACCGCAGGTAGGCATGACAAGCACGGCATCCTTCAGCAGTTTCCGAGCTTCCAGCTTGAACTGCTGAAGCTTATGCATCGCATGGAACACGGATGCAGCATCGTACTCTGCAGCGGAGCCCGAGCGGAGAATCTTCTCTGTAACTGGGTACGCAATGCCCGGATTCGCTTCAATAAAGCTGCTCAAGACCGCCCAACGCTCGGCCACCCATGGGCCCTCATACAGTATTGCCGCCGCTTCAGCGAACAACGCAACATCTATAAATTCAACAGGGATGTTCAAATCAACACATAATCCCTTTAATTTCTCAACAGCTGCGTCCCACGCAGCGCGGTACTCAGAAGCATAAGGACCATAAAAACCTAGCTCACCTTCCGGCAGAAAAACTTTGGCCGGAAGCTTAGCGACTTCCCTTGTCACACTGCGTGACCAAGGGTCATCTGCGTGAAGCCCACGCACTACGCCGTCTACGGCGAGCGCGTCATCCAAACTGTGCGCGAAGACGGTTACACAGTCTAAACTCGCACAGGCAGGCACTACCCCTTTGGTTGGCCAGGCGCCGAGACTCGGCTTATAGCCAACCAATCGGTTCAAAGCAGCAGGCACGCGACCCGAGCCTGCCGTGTCCGTGCCAAGCGAGAACGCTGCTTGGCCGCGAGCTACCGAGACGGCTGAGCCGGAGCTTGA
This sequence comes from Paenibacillus phytorum, assembly GCF_013141715.1. Taxonomy (GTDB): domain Bacteria; phylum Bacillota; class Bacilli; order Paenibacillales; family NBRC-103111; genus Paenibacillus_E; species Paenibacillus_E phytorum. Next base: position 1,599 of record NZ_WHOA01000172.1, read on the forward strand.
GCCGCCGCTGATCAGTTCCGGGCGAAGCGCGTTATGCGCGTCACCGTAAGGACTTCTCGCGCCGACAAGCCCCGTCGCGAATTGGTCCAAGTTCGTCTTGCCGACCGGAATCGCTCCTGCGGCAATCAATCTTTCCACGACGCCTGAGTGCTCCGCCGGCGTATACGCATACTCCGCGCAGCCAGCTGTCGTCGGCACCCCAGCCAGATCAATGTTATCTTTGATCGCAAAAGGAATTCCCCACAGCGGCGCATCAGCCATAGAAACCGATTTTAATCTTTCCAAATAAGGCTGGATGATATCCATCGTCGGCGGAGTAATCCAGATATTCATATCGGCATCATCTGAAGAGCGCTGCACAATGGCCGTTATCACTTCCTGAGGAGTTAATTCTTGTTTCTCATACTTATCCCGAAGCCAAGTGATAGTTAATTCCTTTGCTACTCCGATACTTTCAGTCATCTACAGACACCTCTCTCCTTAAGCAGATTGTGCAATACCAAGAATCAACTGACCTGCATGAACTTGATCTCCAGGCTTCACTTGAATCATTGAAACAAATCCATCACAAGGCGCATGCTGCGGGAATTCCATTTTCATACTTTCAAGAATCGCCAGTTTATCACCCTTCTTCACTTGTTCACCCTGAGAAACAAGAAGTTTCCACACACTTCCCGGCATAATTCCGCGTACAGCAACAGTCCCTGCCGGCAGCTCATCCTCTGGTCCTTCATTGACAGTCTCCTGTTCGGATACGTACTCAGCCAATCCCTTCGCCTTCCAGCTCTCCCGCTCTTCTTTAAAAGCAATTTGCTGCTGCTTACGGAAAGTTTCTGTACTCTCTTCGATGGAGCTTAGGAATTGCAAATATTCACCTAAGTCAAATGTCGTTTCTTGAATATCCGCTTCATATCGGCCTCTTGGGAAGTCTTCACGCAGTTGAAGTAATTCCTCAGCGCTGACCTCGTAGAATTGGATTTGATCAAAAAACCTTAACAACCAAGGTTTACCCGCCTTGAAGCTCTCCGTTGAGCGCAGACGATTCCACATTTGAATGGTGCGTCCTACGAATTGATAACCGCCCGGGCCTTCCATCCCATACACACACATGTAAGCACCGCCGATACCAACGGCATTTTCTGGTGTCCACGTTCGTGCTGGGTTATATTTCGTTGTGACTAGGCGATGACGCGGGTCGACAGGCGTGGCTACAGGAGCCCCCAAATACACGTCACCTAATCCAAGCACCAAATAATTAGCGTCATAAACAATCTTTTTAACCTCATCAATTGTATCTAATCCATTAATGCGCTGAATGAATTCCAGGTTGCTCGGGCACCAAGGCGCATCCGGACGAACCCCTTGTTGATAACGCTGAATCGCCAGCTGTGTCGCGGGATCATCCCAAGAAAGCGGTAAACGAACAATACGCGAAGGTACGCGAAACTCTTCTAATGGAGGCAGCGCTGCGTCAATCTCAACAATTTTCTTACACGCTTCACTTACCGTTATTTGTGAAGGGTCGATGTGAATTTGCAAGGAACGAATCCCTGGCGTTAAATCCAGCACCGGAATCGAGCCGCTTTCCACAATCGCTTGCATCAAAGCCTGCACTTGAAATCGCAGCAGCAAATCCAGCTCAAGCTCACCATACTCAACAAGTAAATTCTGATCACCGCAGCAGCGGATCGTGATTGGGAATCTGCGATTAGCTGTTTCATGGAAAAGACGCGGATATTCCGGCGTAATCTCTTCATTAACAGCAGGAAGCTGCACAAGCACCAGCCGACCGAAATCTCCCTCACCAATCGCACGCAAATTACTTTCCTGCTGATCTCGCAAGGCTTCTGCTTCTGGAAGTGTCAGTAAATGGAATCGAATGGTATCTCCCGGATGAAGCTGACCGAGCTTCCAAAACTCAGCCGAAGCCGTCGTCACCGGACATACGAAACCGCCAAGACTCGGGCCATCCGGTCCAAGAAGAATAGGCATATCCCCCGTCAAATCCAGCGTACCGACCGCATACGCATTATCGTGAATATTGGATGGATGAAGCCCTGCTTCCCCGCCATCTTCACGCGTCCACATCGGAGCTGGTCCTTTCAAGCGAACCCCTGTCCTCGAGGAGTTAAAATGAACTTCCCAACTCGTTTCCGTCAATTGATCCAAGTATTCCGCGCGTAAAAACTCACCTGTACAATGAGGTCCAGGGATCACACCGATTGTCCACTCACGCGTCATCACAGGACGATGCTCCAGAGCAAGCTCTGCCGCCACTTGAACCGGACTTCCGCCTTCATTCACACCCAGCACATCTCCCGTGCGCAGCGCTCGACCGCCATGACCACCGAAGCCACCCAGCGTAAATGTGGATGAGCTGCCGAGAATTTTCGGCATATCCAAGCCGCCGCCGATAAGAAGATAAGTACGCATACCTTCTTTCGCCTCACCAAAGGTCAGCACTTGACCGCGAGCCGCCAACACCGGCTTATACGTTACAATAGCCGTTCCATCCAGCTCCGCTTGCATATCTGCGCCAGCGACACAGAACCACATGTCGCTGCGGAACTTATAAGAACCTCCGCGCAGCGTCATTTCCAATCCACAGGCATGGTCAGCGTTGCCAAGCAGCTTGTTGCCGATACGGAACGATAGCGGATCCATCGGTCCGCAAGGAGGTACGCCCACATCCCAGTGGCGGATGCGTCCAGGGAAGTCCTGCACGGTGGTTTGGATCCCGCCGTCTACCACTTCCAGAGCCCGTTCCACTGGCTCGAACGTATTCAACAATTGCGTGAAGACGTTCCCGTCTACGCAATCTTTCTCTTGCAGAAGTGCCTGCAAATACTGCAGATTCGTTGTAATACCATACATGCGCGTTTCCGCCAACGCTTCGATCAGTTTATGAATGGCGTCCAAACGGTCTGTACCGTGGACGATGATTTTAGCCAGCATCGGATCGTAAAGGGTTGTGACCGTAAGACCATCCCGAACCCACGTCTCATTCCTTGCTTTATCAGAAAATACCGCCCGATCCAACTGCCCTGCACTCGGACGGAACTGCTGGAGGCAGTCCTCCGCATAAATCCGCGCTTGGATGCTGTGCCCTACCGGCTTACGTATAAGCGATTGAATATCTGTAAGCTCATTGGCTGCCTCAAGCACCATCCACTCAACGAGGTCAATACCCAGCACTTCCTCCGTCACACCATGCTCAACCTGTAATCTGGTGTTGACCTCAAGGAAGTAAAACTCACACGTTTCCGGATCGTAAAGATATTCCACCGTACCCGCACTGCGATAGCCCACCTCAGCTGCAAGACGCTTCGCCGAAGCGAACATCGCCTCACGCACTTCATCCGACAGATTCGGAGCCGGGCTTTCTTCAATAACCTTCTGGTTACGACGCTGAATGGAACAATCGCGTTCACCCAACGTAACGACTTCACCGAAGTCATTACCGAAAATTTGCACCTCAACGTGACGTGCTCTCGCGATATATTTTTCTAAAAACATGCCGCCGTTCTTGAAATTCGTCTCTGCCAAATGACGCACGCCATCATAAGCGGCTCTTAATGTTGCCTCATCTGCGCAGACACGCATCCCAATGCCGCCGCCGCCTGCTGTGCTTTTAAGAATAACAGGGTAACCAATACGCGTAGCTTCAACTAATGCCTCATCCAGTTCTGTAATCAGCGGTGTTCCGGGCAGCATCGGTACGCCGGCTCTTTCGGCGATTTCTCGCGCAAAATGCTTGAGTCCGAACATTTCCATTTGCTCCGGCGTAGGACCAATGAACACTATGCCATTCTCACGGCAAGCACGTGCGAAATCAGCATTTTCACTCAGAAAGCCGTAACCGGGATGAATCGCTTGCGCACCGGTTTCCAGTGCTGTTTTCAAAATCAACTCCGTATTCAGATAGCTTTCCTTCGCCGGTCCTCCCCCGATCAGAACAGCCTCATCCGCGCCATCCACATGTAAACTATCTTGATCTGCCCCTGTATATACAGCAACGGATTTAACCCCGAGCTTGCGTAAAGTACGCTCAATACGTACAGCGATAGCGCCACGATTAGCAATCAGCACTTTAGTAAACATCGTATCCACACCCCTTAGAATTTCGTAGACCATCTATCTCCTCTTAAGCAAAGGAACTTACTTCTCCCAAATAAGAACCTGAATCGGCGTCGGATTATAGGCATTACAAGGATTATTAAGCTGCGGACAGTTGCTGATAAGCACCATAGAGCTGCCTAGCGACTGGACCTCTACATAGCAGCCCGGAGCGGAAACACCATCATCGAACTTCAGTCCGCCATCCGGTGTGACGGGTACATTCATAAAGAAGTTAATATTCGGCGCCAAATCCCGTTTCGTATACGCTCCGCTTTCGTGCTGAGCAAGCTGTAACATAAACGTATCCCGACAATTATGCATCGACAGCTTATCGCGCGAGTAACGCACCGTGTTGCTTTGAGCCGAGCACGAACCCCCGACCGTATCATGGCGCCCGCAGGTGTCGGCTACGATTTCAAGCAATGCCTTACCGGATTCTACCCGGAGGACCGAGCCTGTGCTGAGATAAATATTGCTTTGACCTGCAATCGTTGCGACTGCACTATAATGATCTTCCGGATTCTCCGCATCATAAAACAGCGTATCCGCCGCCTGATTCCCTTCCAGATCGACAATGCGCAGCACTTGCCCTGGCTTCAAAACCCGCATCCAACCATCTCCCGCTTGAATAACTTCGCTATAGATGGCATTCCGGGTGAGGCGAGGGCTTTCTACTCGATTAAAAACAGCCATTTAATTTCCCCCTAACAGCGTGTGATATTCCCATGTATTTTCAAAAGCTCGGCGATTTTCCGGGCGGTAATTCAAGCAATAATCATCTTCACCCACAGGAGCAGCAGCCAGCACCTCAATTTTGACAGGCACTGATGGATACGTTGATCTTGGGTCAAGCGGGTTTGGCGTGTTCGATAAGATGAGCAAGGAGTCTAATTCCGTACGCAGCGTAACCGTGGCACCTGTAGGGCAATGAGCAACACTAAAATGCATATCCCCATTGTCATCACAAAACACTTTGGAAAATAAATTCACAACCGGCATCATATCGCGCATGCTAAGACCATTACGCACCAACTCTACTGCAAAGTTTTCTTGCCCGCTCTGCAGCCATTCATTCCGCTGTTCTTGGAAATTCGTCATCCCATACTTGGCATCCGTAGCCGCACGGCTTGTGTATCCACTAAGCGGATCTTGCCAACCGATACTGTCCTCCACGATGCTCACTAACGCTCGGCCATTGTCACTCATCAGCACGTTACCACGCGTCAAATGGGCTGTATGTTGGGCTTTCAGCGTATCCGGCATATTGTAGCGCTCCGTAAGATCCTTCGCGTGGAACACTTGTATAGACACATTCGCGCCCGCCTCCAGCGCCGTAAAACGAATCAACTTCCCTCTACCAATTGCTCCTGACCACTTGCCGCCTGGCCCTATCGTCTTGCTCCAAATGTTATCCACGCTACCAATCTCCTTCGCCATGTCGTTAAACAAAAAGGGAGACATCACAAGACTCAAATGTCTTGGTGATATCTCCCAGGTTTTTATCCTTCCGTGGCGCTCTTCTACAAGAGCGGTTTACTCTCGGACCAGCCCGGTCATAACCGGCGGAACCCTAGTAAACAATCGTATTCGTTTGTGTTACTAAACATAACATCGTTAATGATATGTGTCAATAACCTCTAAGTTTTTTCCTTCTTTTATCTAAAATACTTCTCACAAGCTTAACTCTGTGTTATATTAACTTACACACAAGACTGATATCTAACACCAACAAGTTAAATGTCATTTCCACCAATAGGTAAGTAATGATTCATCACATACATGGTTTTCTAGGGTTCCGCGAGTGCAACCAGCCTCGGTCTGGACCAAGAGAAAACGCACAGCTAACCCTGTGTTCACGGAGGGATAAAAGCCCGGGAGGATATCTGTTTCATAGATATCTCCTTGGCTTTTTTGCATATACGCTCCGTACGATCACCGGAAAACAAGGATAAGGGAGTGTCAACATCATGAAATCAGAAGTCACACTGCGCAAATCTTTAAACCTATCCCAAGTCGTTTACATGGGATTGGCATGGATGACGCCTATGATCTATTTCTCCATCTATGGCATTGCTTATGAGAATGCACATGGCATGCTGACGCAAGCTTACCTGCTTGCCTTCGTTGCCATCTTCTTCACCGCGTACAGCTATGGCGTTATGTCCAAATCTTTTCCCACATCAGGCTCCGCTTACACTTATACGAAGAAAAGCATCCATCCCTACTTAGGCTTCCTGGTCGGCTGGGCACTGCTCCTTGACTACTTCTTCTCCCCCATCATTGCCTGCCTTACCTTCGGCATCTATCTTCATGCACAATTCCCGTCCATCCCGGCTTATGTCTGGATCATCGGGCTCAATATCGTCCTCGGCATCGTAAATATTATTGGCATTAAGTTTTCTGCAAATATCAGCAAGCTGTTCGTCTGGATTCAAATCCTTTTTATCGCAGTCTTCTGTCTTTTCCTTTTCCGAAATATCACGGGAGATGTCCACCCGCTACATCCATTCCTGCTACCCTTCTCCACCATTCTTGCTGGAGCTTCGATGATCTGCTTCTCATTTCTGGGCTTTGACACAGTCACAACCATGTCGGAAGAAACCAAAAACTCCGAGAAAACAATCCCTCGGGCCATCATGATTATCATCATTGCAGCCAGTATTCTATACTTGGTGCCATCTTTCCTGACACAGCTGGTTTATCCACAGCTAACCTTCGTCAACATAGATTCGGCTGGTTTCGAAGTCGTGAAGCTCGTCGGCGGAGCAGCACTTAGCTCCGTGTTCATCACCGTGCTCATTCTCGCCATTTTCACCCAAGGCCTATCATCGGTAACTAGCGTTTCTCGTCTCCTCTTTGTGATGGGGCGTGATTCCATTCTCCCTAAGCGGGTATTCGGTTCCCTTCATCCTAAGTTCAACACACCTGTCACCAACATCGTGATCGTCAGCGTCGTCTCTTTGCTCGCTCTTGTTATATCGCTTGACAATGCGGTGAAATTCGTGAATTTCGGGGCATTAACAGCCTTCTTCTTTGTAAACATCTCAGTGATTGCTCAAAAATACATCAAAGATAAGCAGCGCTCGCCGAAGCAAACGTTCCTCTATCTCATTCTCCCGTTGATCGGAGCCGGATTCATTGGCTATCTACTGTCTCTGCTCGACAAAGATGCCCTATGGATGGGAGGCGTTTGGCTCCTCGCGGGCATTGTGTATCATTTGATTCGAAAGCGTTCCGCACGTACGCTAACTGTGACAAGCAGGCCCATCATCACAGGCAGCGGGCGTCCTTCCGGGTCTATGGAATAAAACGAGAAAAACCGTCAGGAAAGAATCATCCTGACGGTCCTTTTTAGGTTTAACGCGAATCTGCAATTTTATCCTAACAATTTGCCTTACTTATGGTAAGGTTCACCGTATCACTCCATCGGCGAATCTTTAGGAACGAGCGGCTATCTAGTTAGGGTTACATTAAAGCAAGTTCCGCCATCTTCATTATCAGTAACGGTAAGATTACCATTATGTTTTGTGATAATACTGTCAACAATCGAAAGTCCTAAGCCCGCACCAGCCACTTGGCGGGAGCGTGACTTGTCAACACGATAAAAAGGCTCAAAAATATGCTTTTTGTTTTTTTCGGGAATACCGATGCCTGTATCTTTAATTTTGATTGAAACCTGTTCCTTACTTAATCTGTTTACAATAACCTCAACCTTGCCGCCACCGTCAATATTGTACTTAATTCCATTTTCCACAAGGTTATAAAAAGCACGATACAATAAGTCGGTGTTACCAGTAACAATGCTATTATCACAATCTAAGATCAATGCAACCTTTTTATCTTTAGCTATGTGAGAAAGTTCGGAAGTAATATCCTCAAAAACATCCTTTAAACAAATGCTGCTTTGCTCACCGTTATCGTCCATATTCGTCATATCTAACAGGTTACCGACGAGTCCTCTCAAGCGATGGGTTTGCTTTTCAATAACGGAAATAAGTGCATCATATTCCTGGTTTGTATGTTCCTTTTTCTTCTTAAATACATCAACCTTTGTTTGTAACACAGCAAGAGGTGTTCTAAGCTCGTGGGCAGCACTTGCAGAAAATCTTCCTTGCATCATAAAAGCACTATCCAACTTATCCGTCATTTCATTGAAGGTGACAGTAAGCTCTGCAATTTCATCCTTTGTGGGCGGCACAGATAATGTCTCAGATAGATTATGCACACTTATGTTCTTCAACTGACCATTTAGTGTATTAAGAGGTTTTAGTGCCTTGCCCGACATATAGTAGGTTAAGAATCCGCCGCCAACAATAACAAAAATCATATAAATAATGCTTTTCATTCTAAAATCCATTCTTGCTTGTTGGGAATCACCAGCTGGGAGAGTGATCATGCTGCTTGACGGTAATTGAGGGTTTCCAACACCCCTTCCATCTTCACCGATTTGTTTTGCCGGTACTATCAAAGTTGCATCAATCCTTGTAGCCATTGTATCCGCAGATAAATTAAGTATGAAGGTAAGACCTACACAACAAACAGTCAAAAGTGCAACGGTCATAACCGTAAGTCGCAATCGAATTGGCATTTTTTTAAGCATTAGCATCACCTTCCTTATCTGATAGGAAGTATCCCTCGCCAATCTTCGTTCCAATGGGGTCATAATTTAATATCGCTTTCAGCTTCTTTCGGAGAGTTGCAATATGAACCCGTATAGCACCGCTAAAACTATCCGCATTCTGATCCCAAATGTGTTCTATCAATTCTTCTTGGCTAACCACTCTATCCTTGTTAAGCAAGAAATATTCAAACAAGGCAAATTCTTTTTTTGTAAGTGATATTGCATTTTCATTAACAACCGCAATACGTTTTGATAAATCCACCTTAATTACTCCGTAGGAAAGCATACTGCTTTCTTGCACAAATCTCCGCCTTAACAAATTTCGTATTCTTGCCTCCAACTCGGCAAAATCAAATGGCTTCGCCAAATAATCATTTGCCCCTACGTCTAGTCCCCTTACTTTGTCACTTACACTACTTCTCGCACTGAGAATAAGTACCTTTAGTTCAGGCTTTTCATCTCGTATCTCAGCTAAGACCTCAAGCCCATCCAATTTCGGGAGGTTTAAGTCCAGTACAACCAAGTCGTAATTTACTTCATATAAAAGCGCGTAAGCAGCTTCACCGTTGTCACAGGTATCAACGGCATAACCCTCTATTCTAAGCCCATCTGCAATCGCTTCTTGCAAATCAAGCTCGTCCTCTACAATAAGTATCCTCATACATAATCCACCTCTTTTACTATTGTACCTAAGATTAGGTTAAATCTATGTAAAGCAATTGATTCACAACAAAGAAAATCACTTAACAGTGATTTAACACCGTTTGTTATACGATGATTGCATCAAGTGAAGAACAACTAACATAACCGAAAGGGGTAAACAAATGTTTGAAATTAAGAATGTATCCAAAAAATATAACGGCGAATTCGCTTTGAATAATATTTCCTTCACAATGGGAAAAGGGTTGAATTTTATCGTTGGCGCTTCGGGGAGTGGTAAAACGACTCTTTTGAAAATCCTCAGTGGCATGGAACAAGATTTTGATGGCGAGGCTTACTATTGCGGTAAGAGCATTAAAGAATTAACCTCTAATGAAAAAAGCTACTATTACAACAATATGTTTGGATTTGTTTGGCAGGATTTTAATTTACTCGAAGATGTATCGGTCTTAGACAATGTGTTGTTGCCACAGTATTTAAAAAATAAACAAAATCGAAAGAAAGCTGAAACGATTTTAATAGACCTCAACATCGTTGATCTTGCACAGCAAAAAGTGAAATATCTTTCTGGCGGTCAAAAACAGCGTGTTGCCATCGCAAGAGAGCTAATGAAAAATCCACAGGTTATTATTGCGGACGAGCCCACAAGTGCCTTGGATGAAAAAACCTCAAAAACAACAATGGATATTCTGAAAGCTATTTCTAAAACCAGGACAGTTATCGTTGTAACCCACGATACCAATTTGATTGATAATAATTCAAACGTTTTAAACTTGGATAAGGGAGAGTTGATTGCATCACCACAAGAAAAAATTGTCACTAAAACAGAAAATCTTACATTCAATGAAAGTCATCGCTTATCTATCAAAAATGCTTTTGCACTCACCAAATTGAATGTTAAAAGTAAATTCGGGCGGTTTTTCGTATCAACCCTCGCTCTTATGGTTGCAGGCATATTATGTCTTACTACTATAAGCGGAGCAATCGGGGGCAGCAGTCAAGGTGAATTTGACAAGCTGATTGATACGTATGGCGAAGGACTTAAAGATATTAGTGTAGTTGGCAGTTTTATAAGTGCAGGAGGAACAAGCGGTAATAAGGAAGAAAAGCCGAAAGCTGATGTAACACAGGATATTGCTGGCTTATACGATAAATATGCAGGAGATAAGCGTATTGATTTCACTGCTTTTTTACAAGCGTTTGAGAATATAAAAGTAAAGGTTAGCGGCAAAGAATATACAGTAAAAAGCACAGGCGGTACGCCATCCATCAATAAGCTGGTTGCAGGAAAAATGCCTTCAGGCAAAGACTACGAGGTTGTTGTCCCCGAAAGCTTTGTTGAAACATTAGGCATATCAAACGAGCAAGCAATAGGGAAAGAAGTCAATTTTAGCAGCTCTATGTACAATTGGAACACCGGTAAGCCTGTTTTAAAAGATGCGTTCCTCACCGCAACAATAGTAGGCGTTGCAGATACGACTGTCTATTATGAATCTCAAGGCAAAATGACATCGTATAAAGTTTCTGACTCTTTCTTCTTCAACAAAGCCGCACTTGACGATATGAGAAAACAAGCAGAAATTAAAAGCAGCAACATGAATTTTCTTATTCGTGCAAAGACGCCTGCTGATATGATTTCCATCAAAGACGAGCTTAACGAAACAGGCATTGTCCCTCTTGGCAGATTTGAACTTGTTGAAGATATTGTTAGATTAAATAAGCAAACAACCGAACAGTCCGGCTCTGCAAGTGTGCTCATAGGCATGTTGTCTGTCGTAATGGTGATCGCCATTTTCCTTATCACAGGCTTGATGCGAAAAAGAGAATTTGCCATTTATAAAATCAGCGGCTTTCATAATGCTCATTTGAGCCTGCTTAACTTGACGGAAATGATAACAGGAGCAATCACAGCAATTCTGTTAATGCTTGTTACATCACCTCTTATCAATTTAGCTACACAAGGCTTGTTCAAAGCAAGTATCCTTAATTCAAAGATGTTGTTAACGGGTGCGCTGTTGATTGCCTTAATAGCCGTTGTGGCTTACTTTACAACTATGATTACATTCATGAAAACCAATGCTACTACAGCTTTGAAGACAGGTGACCGATAATGATTCAGATAAAAAACCTTACAAAAAGATATCAGCAATCACTTATTATTGATGATACAAGTTTTAACTTTCCAAGCAAGGGACTGATTTGCCTTTTGGGCGCGTCAGGCTCTGGTAAAAGCACGCTGCTTAATATGATTGCAGGCTTTGACAGTCATTATAGCGGTGATATTACGGTTTGGGGTACTTCAATCAGCAAACTGAACGCCGATGAATTGTGTGCATATCGCAGAGATCATATCGGATTTATCTTTCAAAACTATCATCTTCTAAGCGGATATACCGTACTTGAAAACATCTTGCTTGCTTGTGAGCTAAATACTTCTAGTGAAGAAGAAAATAAAAAAAATGCGATAGAATTGTTAAATAAACTGGGTTTATCATCAAAGACTGATGAAAAAACCGAAAATCTTTCGGGTGGTCAAAAGCAAAGAACTGCTATTGCAAGAGCGTTAATTAGTAATCCTCGTATTGTGTTGGCTGATGAGCCAACTGGAGCATTAGACCGTAGCAACTCCAATGAAATTATGGAGCTTTTAAAAGAGATTTCAAAAGAACGATTGGTTATTGTGATTACTCACGATCAAAAGATTTGTACCTTTGCAGATGACGTCATCCATCTCGATAACGGAAAAATGATTACAAAAGAGAACGATACTCAAACAGATTTTACTGGTAATCATCATCAACTCAGTTTCAATAAGGCAAACAAAGTATCTGCGTTCAAGCGAGGGCTTAAGAACTTCAACGTTCATCTCACACGTTATATGGCTGTTAGTTTGGCCATTTCCATTGGTATCCTTGCATTTATGTTGTCTTTATCTTCGGGCAATATTATGGAAAAATCTATTTCAGATTTCAAGGATAAAAACACCGCCTTTAGCAACGGCTATATCAAAGGTAAGGATGACGGAACCGTTTTTGAGCTACTGAGCTCTGATGAGCGTATCGAAAATGTGTATTATCAATACAAAATATCCAATGTTACTTTAAGGCTGGGGGATAAAACCGAAGCTATAGCAGAAAAATACCCAATGCCTAAGGCTACTGAGAATATGTCATACGGTGTTATGCCAAAAGCAGGTAAAAAGGAAATCGCACTTAGTCCGAGCCTTGCCAAGAAATTTGGAAATGATATTAGTAACTTGCTTGGTAAAGAACTTACCTTAAACCATGGTGAACAAGAACACATACTTACGATAAGCGGCATTTATAATGCAGGCTACGATGATTTCTTTGTAAGTTCCGATATTGAACAGGAATTGTATGAAAATGTGGATAGCAAAGACCGTTACTCCATCAGTTACGATGTGACAGATTTCGAAGATATTGTTTCAGTCAGTCAAATGCTTGCCGACAAAAAAATTGATAGTAAGACTTCAGCCAATGAAGTAGGCGCTTTGCAAAGTACATTCAACAATCTTAGCCGTTTGTTCTTGATCGTTTCTATTTTGATTCTGGCAATTGGTTTGTTTATCAGTACAGTCATGCTTATCAAACTGCAAAATTCGAGATACAAGGAATTAGGGCTGCTGTCGGCTTTGGGATTTAATAAAGGAACAATAGGGAAAATGATTGTCAGCGAAAATCTGCTTTTAGCGGCAATGTCGGCTATCTTTAATGCTATTCTCGTTAGCTGTACTTATGTAATCGGTAGGATCCTCCATTTAGCAATTATCATTACCCCAGTACAAATCATACTATCCATCCTTTCCACAGGCATTGTTGTTATTGTCATTAGCCTAATAGCCAGCTACAAATTAATCCGTACAGAGCCAGCTGTAGCGTTGAGAAAATAAGACACGTTTGAAAAATGCAAAAGTCTTTATATATTCCCTAACATCAAAAGGCTCGTATCAGCTCTTAAACAAGCTGTTCGAGCCTTAAGTTTTCGAATTTAACCTGGAATACGGTACCTATCGAAGCCGTTTGCAGCAGCTCGATTGTTCCCCCATTTACTTCAGCAAGCAGCCGGCAAATCGGCAATCCGAGACCTAGTCCTTGCTTTTTCTTGCGGCGACTGTTTCCTCTGTAGTAGCGTTCGAAAATAAATGGGACTTCATCGGGAGCGATCCCTTTGCCATTGTCAGAAATATCGATAGTGAGCATTGATTCAGTCGATCTTGCAGTAATCTCGATGCGCGTTGCCGCAGCTGCCGCGCTGTTGCTTAGCAAGTTGAGAATAATTTGCTTCAAATGCGATCGATCACAGATACATACCAAATCGGAAGGTAGCACATCAAGCTCCATTTGAACGGATGCAGATGCTTGAATGGTATGGAACTGCTGAATAATCTCCTCTATTAACGGCTCAAGTAAGACCTGAGACTTATCAGCGTGAATCGCACCTGACTCCATGGAAGAAAAATTAAGCAGATCGTTCACCATCACATGCATCCGCTTTGCTTCATTTAACCCAATATTTATAAACTCATTGGCTTTGCTGCCTGTGACTACGCCGTCCTGAATCGCTTGAAGCATACCGCGGATTGAGGTGACCGGCGTACGCAGCTCATGTGAAACTCCGGCAAGCAGATCGGTACGCATACGTTCAAGTTGGTCTAGACGTCCAGTCATTTCGTGAAAAGATTGAACCAACCCGCTAATTTCACCTTCCTTAATGAGGTTCGAATCAGGCAAATGCGGCTGATAATTGCCTGAAGAAATCTGTTTGGCAGCACGGGCCAGTTGAATAAGTGGTCTTGTGAGAGAACGGGACAACACGAATACGACAGCCCAGCCGCATAAGGAAATAAGTCCAAAAGCTAGCACAATGAGACCGTATATTTGGGGCAAACGACCCCGGTTATATGGGGCGGTCATGTAGAGTGTTCCTGAAATTTGATTGTTTGTATAGAAGGGCACACCAACACGCAGCCACTTTCCTGACTGTATATCGACCTGCTCACGAATCTTTTTACCTGAAAGAACTTCCTTTTGTCGGGGCGGGGATTCGAGGTAAGCTCCTACTTCTGCGTATGCATGACTAAAGAAGTAAATCATCTCGCCTGAAGTATTAAATATTTGAAATTGATACCCATCTGGAATTGAAGGAACGAGTTCTGAGGGGATCGAAGGGACGGATCCTTGTAATGGGGAATTTTCTGACGTTATGAGGGCTGTTGGCGTTTTTTCTAAATTATTTAAAGATGAAGTTGAGACGGTAGGTTTTAACTGCAGAAGCTCATCTATTTTACTAACTGAATCGCTCATCATTGCAGACCTCGCCTCAAGTAATTGAAACTGCTGCTCCTCCGTGCTCATTCGAATCCAGTACATGCCAAACAAACCGATGCCCGTCAGCATGACAAGAAGAATCATCACATAACGCCAGGTCCAATATCGTACCAAGGAAACAAAGGCAGCTTGTGGTTGAGCATTCACATTGTTTTGAGTAGACTTGCGCAGATGCTTAGTAAACACGTAAACTGTACCCCATTCCTCTAATCGTATCAATTTCCCCCTCGTGTGCAGGCCATTGATAAAGACTTTTGCGCAGCCGTTTAATGGCGGTATCTACAGAACGATCACCACCTTCAAAGTCGATTCCCCACACCTCATTAAGTAAATGATCGCGTTCAAAACATTGATTGGGATGCTCCACTAGAAATTGAAGCAGCTGATAATCGCGGGGAAGCAGAGAAATCTGCTCATTTCCGACTGTAACCGTTCGAGTGCTCACGTAAACAACCAAGCTGCCGATCCGCACAATATCCGAATCTGTCATGTAGACGGAGCGGCGAAGTACCGCTTGAATGCGGGCCATAACTTCCTGGGGATCGAATGGCTTGGCAATATAGTCGTCCGCCCCTTGGCCAAACCCTTGGAGACGGTCTGGTACATCGCCGCGTGCCGTAAGTATAATGACAGGACAGCTTCCTAGTTCCCTAATTTGGTGCAAAATTTCAATTCCGTTCTGATCATTCGGAAGCATAAGATCTAACAATACGAGATCGGGTCTCCAACTGAGAAACTGCTCCATCACATCGATTTCGCCCTCACCCGAATTCCACTTTACTTCATAATTGTCTTTTTCCAAATAGGCTTGAAGTACGCTTGCGATCGGTAGCTCATCTTCAATTAACAATACTCGCTTCAAGGAAATAACCCTTCCTTTCCTAACCATGCTTTACCGTATTATTCTAACCAATATGTATTCTTTCGAACAACAGAGCTGTCCCACAAGCACTCCGGAATGGAAGATTACTTGGGGACAGCTCTAACTGCTCTCTATATGTTACTTATTGCTTTTTACTGCTTGACTCGAATCTGTTAATTTTCCAACTTCCATGTGCTTTCCTTCTTCTTTAATCTTAGCGCGCAGTTCATCTACCGTGACGCCTTGCTCTTTTGCCATTTTTTCTAGGCTGACAGCTTCACTGGATTGTGTGCTTGCAGTTAGTTGGCTAGCCATAGTTGACTCGCTAGTGCCTGTAGCTTTTCCAGGTTCAGTTGAAGAAACCGTTTTAGTTATCTTACCTTCCTTTTCAAGCTGAGCGAACAATTCCTCTAACGTAATACCTTTCTCTTTAGCCATTTTTTCAAAGCTCGTGCTGTCACCCAACTTCGCTGCTTCATCAGCACTGATTGTTTTAGATGATGATGTTGGTGAAAGTGTTGCTGATACACTAGCTATACTCGATTTAATCGTTCCACCAATCGTAGTGTCGCTTGCAGCGTATGCAGATCCTCCGACAGCAGATACAGCAAGTATAAGTGCAGCGATTGTTAGTTTTTTCTTCATGTTAAATTCCTCCTAGAGTGTTTTGTGCTTCTGCCATATGATGTGCAGTTGCTACACTCTTAATATAGCTTCGGATTGTGTCGGGAGTATGGCAGCATCAGAGTAAGTGTAAATTGTCCCCTGTACTCAGGCCAAGCTATTCACAACAGCTAATGAATATACAGCTAGATTAGAGCCCGAACGGTAAATGTCTGAAATGACTAGCAGTGGCGTGTTTATATTGCTGATTGCTGATTACAGCAGCTTGTGCGGCAGCGTCATGCGGCCAAAAGACAGCCGCGTATCCGCACGGCGCAGCAGCTCGCTTGATAGTTCCAGCGAGCCGCCGATTACGAAGGCCAACTGCTCGCCCTCCATCACACGCACTTGCTGTTCCTCAGCAGGTCTCAAGTTCTGCGGTGCCTTCTCATCGGGCACCTCTATCATCTGTACCTTGGCATACGGCCCAAGGCGCTTCACATACACCGCGATCCCGTCCACGAGATAGCTCTCCTTCAATTTCCCTTTGCTCCATTGGATAAAATACAATGAAATCAGGCTCATTCACCTTATACGCCCCCTTCCAATGGAGTTAGTCCAACAAAATGCTCTAAACCAGCTCTTCTGAGCTATTTCCACATATTCCACTGTATAAATCCAATGGAACTAACCCTAAGTGCCGATGTCATGAGACATCATTGGATATAATCCAATCAAATCCCTCAAGTTGAGGTATTTCGACCTTTCTCCCAACTCAAATAAATAAGGGGTAAGCTTCGCTCACCCCAAATCATATAAATTCTTATCTGGTGAAAAAAGGGCCTGTGAGTAATTTTGTTTTCTATGTGGCAGTCATACCCCGGCTTAAATAGGCAAAAGTTGTACAACGTACAACAATTCCGGCGGTTTCTTCTCAACAAGCCTCCGATGTTGTATATCGTACAACTTTTTTTCCGCATTTCACCCGATTGAGCTACTTTCGGGAGAATATGTTGTATTTTCTACAACAGTTGCCGCGATAACGCCGATTATCTTGCTTAATGTTGTACAAAATACAACTTCGTTCGCCTGTATCGAACTTACTCAACCTTGATAGCCACTCTTGCCCAAATGGACAGCGAAACCGTTATTCTACTCAAGCTAATTGGTAGAATGATGTGACGGCACGCCTTGATTCATTTGCAAGAAAAGTTCAAAACCCTTCGCCTATTGGATATTATCTTTTTTACGGTCAGCAGGAAAAACAAGCCCCATCTGCTTTCTAGCCTCATCCATAATAGCCATAGCAATGCTTGAATTCGCATGTGAGTTCGTCGTGGACTCCAATGTTCCGCTTTTAATAAGCCGAATAAATTCTTCCGCTTCATAGCGCATCGTTCTTACAGCTTGCTCCCGCGTCAGGTTTTCCACAGAGCCATCTCGGTAACGGATTTCAACTTTTTCTGGCGTGTTGATTTTATCGATGACCATCGTCGCATTCTCACCCTGAATCTCTGCAGGTAGATAGGAGCTCGAAATTTTGGAGTGCATGATAACCGCATCCATCTCTTTGTAGCTTAGAAGCAAGCTGCCCTCGCCATCGACTCCCGATTCCAACAGAACTCCGCTTGCTTGTACACGTTCAGGAGCACCAAAAAGCACCGCCAACGGATAAATACAATAGACGCCTAGATCCATAAGCGAGCCATTGGAAAAAATGGGATTAAACGCATTCAGTATCGTTCCCTGCTTATAAGCATCATACCTAGAGGAATATTGGCAATAGCTCGCAAAATAACGCCGGATTTTCCCCAGCTTATGTAAATTGTCTTGAATCGCCTTGAAATTAGGAAGCAGCGTGGACTTGAGAGCTTCCATGAACACCACTTTATTCGTTTGTGCAGCCTTTATCATCGCTGAGAGCTCAGCGGTATTGGATGCCGCAGGCTTTTCGCAGATAACATGCTTGCCATGATTCATACAGAGTATCGCGTATTCAGCGTGAAGCGAGTTTGGACTCGCAATATAAACCGCATCGAATTCCTTACTTTGCGCAAACGTTTCTAGGCTTGTATAGATATGAGAAACCTCAAATTTCTGAGCGAATTCCGCAGCTTTCTCCTCCGTACGCGAGTATACGGCAGTTAAGTCGAACTCCCCCGTCTCGCGGGCAGCATGAATGAATTCTTCCGTAATCCAGTTGGTTCCAATAACAGCAAAACGTATCATATCGTTCTCCTTTGTTCCACTCTATGTTTTTCATAACTATACCATGATTTCAGAGCTGTTGAAAAAGAGAACAGACACTTCAAGTCAGAATTGTTACCTAACGACCCCCTTGACATGAAACCAAAAGGTTTCGTATAATCCTTTGTGTAACCATTTGGTTTCGTATTGTAATGCCTTTGAAAAACCTAATCTTTTGGACACAATACGAAAAGGACATACGGGAAGGAATGACTTACGATGCAGGACGAATTGCTGAAGAAGCTGCGCTACAAGCAAGGACGAGCTCTCGTTCTTCAGGCACCTGTCTTGTAAGCAATGTCGCGGTGGACGATAAATGGTCAGCCCTGCGATTGCGTCATAAGAGTAAAGTAAAAACGAAATCCTAATAAATTAATCATTGGAGGCTTCTTATTTATGGAAAATCAGACTCAAGGCACATTGCCGGATATCAAGCAAACACTAGTATTTAACGCACCGATTCAAAAGGTTTGGAATGCTGTAGCGACTTCTGATGGCATCGCGGCTTGGCTCATGCCAAATGATTTCAAGCCAGAGGTTGGCTATGAATTTCATTTGGAAGCAGGACCTTTTGGCAAATCCCCTTGTAAAGTAACCGAGCTGGACCCGCCGAACCGTTTGACTTTCGCTTGGGGCAAGGATTGGTCTCTGACTTTCGAATTGACTGATTTAGAAGGCAAAACGGAATTCACCCTCACTCACTCCGGTTGGGATGCAGAAAAAGTTACGGAATTCGGTCAACCTCACGCGGTTGTTCGCGAGACGATGTCGATGGGCTGGGTTGGTCTGGCGAAGAAACTGGCTGCTCACGTCGAGGCTTAAGATGGCAGTCCCCTCGCAGAAGCATGACGTCTTTCAAGCGATCGCCGATCCGACCCGCCGTCAGGTGTTGAAGCTGCTCGGCGAGCAAGAGATGCCCGTTACGGTTATCTCCGGCCATTTCCCGATGAGCCGCACCGCGGTATCCAAGCATCTTCGCATTTTGGCTGATGCCGGGTTGGTGAAAGAACGCAAAGTCGGCCGCGAGACCCGATACAGGCTGGAGGCGGAACCGCTTATGGAGTTGAAGCGTTGGCTATCCTATTATGAACGATATTGGGAAAACAAGTTAAATGTACTCAAACGGTTCGTTGAATCGGACGATGAGGAAGGCGGAAATGCTTTATCCGCTTTGGAATTGGTCGATCCTACGAAACACGAATAACAAGATAAAGTATACAGACCGCTCTCTCCATAGGAGATGAGCGGTTTTTTCTTTACTTTAGGGGGCATTACAAATCGGAACTAACCGAGCCTTCTACGAAAAGCAGTTTAGCAAGAAATAAGTAAGCAAGTTCAGCTTGCTTATTCATTCTAATATTAGTGCATCTCGTCACATAAGACCTCAGGACATGCTTATTAGCTAATAAACGAGACTTCCAGGGTGTATTAGCCAACTATAAGCATGCCTAACTTGCTTATACACTCATAACCGGGGCTATTAAGAAAAATAAGCAACTTCAGTTACCTCATTCGCCTAATGAACCACGTGCTTACTCGAAAAGGTCATCTACCCTGCTGCTTTCACAGGTTAGATGACCTTTTTCACAACCTACTCCTGAACAGGCAGCCACTCTTGCGACCACTTAGCAATCTCACCGAAAATCGGCGCCAATGCCAGCCCCTTGTCCGTAAGTGAATATTCGATACGGACGGGACTTTCTGGGAATACTACCCTCTTAACGATACCTTCATGCTCAAGCTCCTTCAGTCGCTCCGACAATACTTTGCCGCTCAAATTCGGAAGTGCCTGATCGATATTTATGAACCGCTGCGGGCCTGATAGTAATTGAAAAACGATAAGCGATGTCCAGCGCTTGCTGAGGATTTCTACAGCTTTTTCGAAACGAGGACACAATAGGTTGCGTTCCATGTTTATCACCTCTATATGTCTATTTATTATAGAGTAAGTTGACACGGATATACAAGGTTACAAAAAGTAATTTAGTTACTTGACGAAACTAAGATTTTGACGTAATATCAGTTACATAAAGTAACTAAGTGAATTTAAGTAATATAAAAAGTAATTTAAAGGAGTGTTTTTATCATGATATCACCCATATTTGTAGGACACGGATCTCCCATGATGGCTATTCAAGATACAGCTTGCACGCAATTCCTGCTCGACTATGGCAAGAAGCTTTCACCGAAAGCTATTGTCATCTTCACGGCTCATTGGGAAACAGAGGTTCTCACTATTTCGTCCACTAATGACGTATATGACACCATCTACGATTTCCGCGGCTTCCCGGATGAACTGTTTCAAATCAAATACCCTGCCAAAGGGGATGTGGAACTGGCTCGAATGATCGCTGACCGTTTCACGGCGAAAGACATTCCTGTGAATTTGGATTCGCAGCGCGGGCTTGACCACGGCTCTTGGGTTCCGCTATTGCGGATGTTTCCAACGCCAGAATGTCCAGTCATTCAAGTGTCCGTCAACCCGTACTTGCCGCCTGCGGAGCAGTATCGCATTGGCGAAGCACTGCGCGGCCTCGATCAAGAGGATATTCTGATTATTGGAAGCGGTGCTACTGTGCATAACTTGCGAGCACTTAATTGGGATGCCAAAGAGCCAGACGCTTGGGCTGTTGATTTCGACGAATGGCTCATCCAGAACATGCAAACGCAGAACCTGGAGGCGCTGTTCGACTACGCTGCTTTAGCACCGAATGCTCGTATGGCTGTGCCAAGACCAGAGCATTTCATTCCACTCTTTATTACAATGGGCAGCGGGGACCCAGAACGTCCTGTTCAAGTGATTCATCGCAGCTATGAAGTCGGCTCGCTCAGCTATCTTTCGGTCTCTTTTTAACATGAAATGGACGACTCGCATATTTCAATGTGTGCTGGCAGTCGCGTTCTTAATGTTTGGCTTTATGAAATTATCCACAAATCCCATGCAGGTGGAAGCTTTTACAGAAGCCTATGGATATGGTCTAAATGCCATGTATGTCGTTGGAGTTATTGAATTATTAGCTGGAATCGGGCTAGTTATCGGCTTCTGGAAGCCGCGCATCGCGTTCTACTCCGCTGGCATTATTGTAATTATAATGGCTGGCGCTATGCTAACACATGTTCGATCTGGTCAAGGTATGAGCACCGCGGCATTACCGCTTATCTTTCTAATCCTGGCATTAATTGTTGTACTAAGGCGTTCCAAACGCGCATAAACAAACGGGTATCCCAGCCAGACGGCAGGTGATACCCGTTATTTGCGACTTACGACGGAACAGGCTTCGACATGTGTTCCCGATACTCCGTTGGCGTTAAGCCTGTATATTTTTTGAAGGTGCGCAGAAAGCTTCTCGTATTTGCATATCCGACTGCTCCCGAAACGTCATTAACTTTAATGGACTTATCTTTCAAAAGTTCCATTGCCGCTTTAATGCGAATCTCGATCATGTAATCAATAAAATTGCTTTCCGTGTGATCCTTAAACAGTCTGCTAATGTAAGGCGGAGTGAGATGAAACATTTCGGCCAACCGGTCTAAGGACAGATCATACTCCTGATAATGCTCTCGGATATAGTCCAGCATTCGCTCGATCGTCTCATTTTTCCCGCGTTGATTGCGCTTTTCCTCAATTTGTGAAGCCAAGCCCTCGAGAGTATCTCCGACTAGCCGCTCCGCATCTTTCCAGTTCTCGCATTTCCCAATCCGGTCATAAAAGCTGCTTAGGGGACCCATCGATATTTCCGGCTCAATCCCAATGGCTTTGACGGTTTGCAAAGATTTCATCACAAGGTCGTAGCACAGCTGCCTGATCAGCTCCGGAGGAAGATTGCTCGCAACTGCTTCACGGAATGTATCCGATAAGTAAGTGAGCATCTTGACGCGATCTGTTTGCCTCATGGCTTCCATCACCGGATCGATCATTCGGCTAAGTTTGTAATAATCCTGTCGGTCCGGCGGCTGCAAGTCGTCTACCGATATGACCGAATGCTTACCGAAGATCATCTTATAATGAAGCGCCTTCTGTGATTCATCGAAGGAGCTCGGTATCTCTTTCATCTCCATCCGGCATTTGCCGACTCCGACCGTTACCGTTAAACCAAACTGCTTCTTCATGATATCAAGGATGAGTTCAAGTATGACTAATGTTCTCAAATGATTTTGCTCCGGATCACCTTCTGCGAAGCTGAGAAGAACAGCCGCTCGGCCTCCCCCCAGATCGATGGCTAAGCCTGCATGTTCAGTTCGGATCAGCTCCTCCGCGACATTACAGAACATATAGGTGTACAACGTTTCGTCCCGCGGAGCAAGCTGTTCACCTTCCTTGCCAATCTCTGCCGTACACACGATAAAGCGCTCCGAATACATGTGAATCCCCAAAAATTCTAAATGATGATACATCGCATGGAAATCAGAACGATTGCCGTTCAATACATCCATCATAATCTTCCACTTGAGCATAGGCTTCGAATCCCTGACATGCTGCTCCAATTGCTCGCGGTCCGTAACCATTTCATCGAATATATGCTCCAGGTTTCTGAGTCCTATACTCTCTGCGCCTTGCCCTCTACGCTTGTTCACACCGGACAGCTTACCTGCCAAGCGATCTAGCGGCTTAAAGGTCCAGCGATTCACATAAAATAATGCAGCCAATGCCAAAAAGAACATCACGACGGCAAATGTGAGCAGCAGATTGCGTGTAACCTTAATCGGCTCAAATACCGTGGACTCCGGCATTATGCTGACAAATTTCCAGCCTGTATATCCGCTCGTCCGGTAAAAAACTGACTCCTGAATCCCGTCCAGCTTCACGTTGAAGGAACCGCTGTCTGGATCTCTTAATATCGTCTGTATATACGGCAGCGACTTCATATTGCGGTAAAGCTGGTTCTTATCGTCATGAGTGACGACATTCCCTTCCGCATCCAGAATGAAAAATTGACCAGCGTGACCATCCTCGTAGATCGCTTTAATCATCTGAGACAACTGAGCCTCTTTGATGCTAATAGCCATTAGACCCTTCCTGAAGCCAGGACTGCTGAGGCTAGGAAAGCTGCGGACCAAGGTAATCACATCTTGGGTCTCATGGCCATCCCATACCTTCTGAGTCGATAGCCACTTAAAATATTCAGGCATATCCAGGTACTGGGCCAACCAATTGAACTCTGACGAAGCTTGCTTTAAATAGGTTTCCTCTGTCATTAAGTCTCCACTGATATGTGAGTACGCAAAGACTGAGGAATAATTCGGATTATTTGAAATAAATTCCCTCAATCTGTTCGTCAAAGTATAGTAAATGCTATATCTGTGACCGTCATCACTGTAGCTGTTATTCATAAAATAAACAAATTCCAGCCCTTCCGCCATGGAGAGCAGATCCTTCTCCGTCTGGCGAAAGGCAGCCTCGATCTTGGAATCAACCTGTTTCAACAGTGCAAGATTAGCATCCTGCAAGTCCTTCTGCAGCCTGCCCACAGTGCCTGTATAGGACAACCAGAAGGTCAGGGCGATGATGAAAAGGAATACGATACCATAAATCATCATGGCTTTTCCGGATATGCTGGTTCTCATGATGGACCTCCGCTTCGGCGCATTGTTTTGATTTCTATTGTACCATTAACACGGCTGTCCGGGAGGGGAAATCTGGTCTTCCTATCAGTTGATGGAATTTACAGTAACGCCGGCGAGGGAGTAGATGAACACAGGTGCTCCGGTCAAAGGCACGCTTACAACTCCTGATACAGCAGCCATATATTTGTAGCTCCCATCAATTCCAACAATCGTCACACCTGGATCAGATGTCGCAATTTGAGCCGTTCGGGAAGAACTGCTTGTCGTTTTCCAGCTCGCATCCCATAAAGCTGTGATGTACTTGTTCTTATTCTCATCCCAGAATTGATAACCATAATAGGGATTGGCTATATTTGATACCGTGCCCAAATACTTCGAATCCTTAAGCACCCTAATCAACGTGTAGTAACCATAGTAGCTCTCCTTCGGTTTACCGTTCCAGTCGATCAGACCGAGGTTATGCTCCAAATTGTTGGTCTCCGTGCCGTCATCAGCAAAATCATACCAGTGCATCGTTCGGATTCCGTTTGCGATGGCGTGCATGTATGCTCTGGCCAAATAATTTCTTTGGGTTGATCGATCCACCGTTTTCAAGTAGCTTCCGCCTGTATAGGTGCTCCAACCTAGCTCGGTAACTACGATCGGCTTTTCTCCATCACCATGGCTGGCCATGACGGTTTTCAGTTCTTGGAACGATTGGAGCAGCTTTTCAGGTGCGCCTTGTTCCAGCCCTGGAACAGCAGGATACTCATATTTGACGTAAGGATGGACATCCATGACATCGAAATACGTTTTCACCAAGGCGCCATTCTGTCCATCGGAATTATACAAAGCATCCAGCCAATTCAATCCCTCATCCGCTTTTAATCGATCAAGGCCGGCGAGAGCAGGTTCTACAAGCAAGCTCTTGCTGCTGACCGCTTTCAAGCTGTCATGGTTTGCCTTGAGGGCGGCCGCTGCGGCAGCCGGATCTCTTTTGGCAAGATCAGGTTCATTATAAGTCGAGAACGTATAGGCGCCCCTATTATTATCGGACTGAACAAAGCCCGGTCCATGATAAAAGTAGTGGAAATTTAGTCCGCTTTTGCCGTACAGCGTCTTCATCGCGCTGCTGTGATCCCACCACCTGTTTTTGTTGATTCCCCCGAGATCCCTTAGCAGTCGTAATTTGTTCATCAAGAACACATCTTCCGTCTCGCCATGGTGCACATAGTTTCCTCCACCGTAAGGAGCATCGTTGATGGCAAATATATCTCCGACCTTCTCCCCTCCAAGAACAGATGGCGTGGTCATTTTCAACGTCTCAACATCTTTCCTCTCTCCACCGGTCGAATGGAAGGGAGTTACGGCTACATAATAGGTGGTCTCCGGCTTCAGGGCGAAATACGATAAGTATTTGCCGACCTGCTCGAGGGACTTGGCCTCCGCCGTGAACTTCGGCGTCAACCCTGCCGTACTCGCAAAAGGAGATGTCTCGATATATACGCCGTATTTGTTTACATTGTTGACGACGTTGTTATAGCTGGACCAGTCCAGATATAGCGTGCTGTAATTTTTGAGCTCCGCAGTAAACTCAACTTGATCCGGCGTCGGATTCTTCGGAAGCGCAGGGTCGTACAGCTTCCAGCCCCAGATCGCCACTTCTCCGACCGTTAAGATCTCCGAATTATTCGCATTATGCATAATAATTTTGACGTATTTCGCATGCTTGCTCGGAACACCGTAGCCCGGCGTATTCACGATCACGTTCGCTGTGCGGCTGCTCTCATTAGGCGTATAACCGAGAGACGAATAGTTAACGCCGTCAGTACTAACGAGAACCTCATACCCGTCCATGAACTTGTTGCCTCCTGATGCCAATGTCCATACATCGATTTTTCCGATTTGATACACATCGTTCAAGTTGAAAACAACCGTGCCGAACTTCCCTTTTGAACCCCAGATTGAGTTGGTCGTAGATGCCGCATCGGATTCTTTGCTAGAACCGTCGATTAAGTCCGGCGCTCCCCCTACGGTGTCATTCTTGGAGCTATCGTTATCGTATTTGATTAAATCTCCATCTGTAACGAACGGGTAATCAGTCAACCACTCGTAGGATGCGCCAGTCGCAATCTTGGGAAGGGATGTATTATAAAAATAGCCGGAAGACCTTAAATAGTTATTGCTCAAAATAGCCATCTGCTCCAGAGTATCGCCATATACGGCCACTTCACCTAGCCTCATGACTTGCTTGGCCGGATCCTTGTGCATAATGACTTTGATATATTGGGCATAAACGGCGGGCTTGACAGCAAGCGTAACGGGATCAAAACCTGAGCCTGGTGGATTCACATTGTCCGTTGCCCCGACCCGATTGTAAGTCACTCCGTCGAAGCTGGCGTACACCTCGAAATTCCTCATCTGACTGTTATTGTCCGTGTCCGCCCATACCTTCACCGATGATACCTTATAGACGGATTTCAAGTCGTATATAAGCGTTCCATATGCGGCAGAGCCTTCCGCGCTCCCCGTTGTGCTGCTCGTGTTATCGTCAGGGCCGTTACTGCCATCGGTCATATCCGGCGCACCGGTGTCATCCGAAGCGATTAGAGCCGGATCCGTCGCATGGATCCCTTCTGTCAACCAGGTATAGGACGCTCCCGTAGCAATAGCAGCTGTACCCTCAGGGAAGAGTGTTCCTCCGATCGCATTTCCGCTTAGTACCTTCTCGCCGTTTGCCGCCTGAACAGGTTGACTTTCCAAAGGGATAACAACGGAAACGAAGCCGAGCAGAAAGGCAAATGCAACGACAAGAGCACAGCTCTTTTTCATAAATCTCATGGCAAAGCTCCTCTCTGGAATGTGGCGTACAGGATCGGAACAGCTTCGTCAGCGGCCGCTTCAGAAGGCATGTCATCACCATTTGAACGTGCCATGACGGTCACTATACTGCTCGCCGTATAACTGCCATCGTCTGTCGTCACGGTAATCGTTGCCGAACCTGCTGATACTCCAGTAATGGTTGCATGCAGCTTGTTGACCTCTTGCGTAACACTTACAACGGCCGGATTGCTCGATGTGAAGTGGACCTTCCTGTTGCTTGAATTGCTTGGTTGGACTTTTGCGTTCAGGGATATCGCTTGACCCTCTTTCATAGTTACGGTCGAGCGGTTCATGGTAACCCCTGTTACTTGCACCTCACCGTCTGTTACAGGTGCCTTGATTGTCACCGTACTTTTCGCCGTATAGCCACCATCGTCTGTCGTCACGGTAATCGTTGCCGTACCTGCTGACACACCAGTTACGGTTGCTTGCAGACCATAGACCCCTTGCACAACGCTTGCCACCGCTGGATCACTCGATGTAAAGCGAACTTGTTTGTTAGTTGAGTCTCCAGGAAGGATCGTCGCGTTCAGGACGGTCGTTTCTCCCAGATTCAATGATGCAGTCATTTGGTCCAGCGTAACCCCTGTTACCCGCACTTCGGGCGCAGCGATTTCGGTGAAAATCACATCTTCAAACAACTGCGTATTTTTGCTGGAACCAATCCCGCTCATGTATTCAAGCCAACCGCGTCGGGTAGTTCCGTCATTCTCATTAATCAACATGGAAAACCCGAAGATGTCTTTGTCCTGTGGCGATTGGCCTTCAGGCAGCAGCTCCGACCACGGAATCGCAAGCTCGTAGGTGGTGGCGATGTCGCTGCGATTAACCACCGCTTGCACAGACGTCATCTCCCCTGTCGGTTTACCGTTAGCTGACAACCATCTCCAGACCATCGGGCCTTGTTCTCCTAGTGCGATACCGAACTCGTTGTTTTCCGCGCTGCCAATGCCGTTAACTCTTCCCGTATCAATAGAGAACTGTATGCTATCCCCCTGCCACATGTCGCCGCCAGTTCCTTTTTGAACATGGATATTATCTTGAACTTCCATACCAAAGTAGAGATGACTGCGGTCCCACTTCAGATAGCCCTTGCCGCTTAAATCCTGCTCACCGCCCCAATTGGCGATGTTCTTATTTTGATCCGATCGGTTGATGACGATAGGCATGCCATTATGCCAGCTTGCCTCTAACAGCTTGCCATCTATGATCGGCGCCGTCTGGTCGTTCACAGCTGCAATAAAGTTAAACGGTCTCTCCACGATCTTCGTAAATCCGCTATCCAGCTCAACCATGAGTTTTAACTTGGCTCTCGCTTTCTCCGGAAGCTCGGTGATCGGAATCGTTATTTTCTTAATTTCCCCGGGTAAGAGCCCATTGAAAGCAATCTGGCCGCTTTGTCCTAAGACCAAATACACAGCCTCGGTAACGCTTATCGTGCCGTTAAGCTCTTTGTCCTCAGTCGCATTCTCCACATAAATTGCTGCATTCCATTGATCCCATTGCCCGGGTACAGCAATCTCAGGCACCATGCGGACTTTGATTGTTTCCAGCACATTGGCCTTTAATTTCACGGACGAGATCAGCGAAGTACCCGAGATCACTTGGAGCGTAAGCTCCTGGACCTTCTCTTCCGCGTTAAGCGGAACGGGAATAGCAATCGGAATGGCAGTCGTTCCCGCTGTAAAGTTCACGTCACCTTCCAGCTTCCATTCATCGGATGGACCGATTAGCTCCAACCTTCCGTCCAACTCCGCACCCATCCCGAATCGGTTGATCGCAGTGTGGATAACCTCTCCACGTCTAACATCCACCGAGGGAGTCTTTAACACAAAGGAATCATCAATGGACGAAATCTCCACGCCCGTGCTGGAGTAAATAAACACAGGTGCGCCATTAATCGTTAAGCTTGCGCTTCCATCGCTGACTGGCAAATAGGTATAGCTTCCGTCAATACCCACAACGGTAAGCCCTGTGTCCTTCGTTTTGAAGGTCGCTGTTTTGGTCGATTCATCCGCCGCCCAGAGTGACGTAATATATTGGTTCTTGCCTTCATGCCAGTATTCATACCCATAATATGGGTGTTCGACATTAGGCTGGGCTCTTACGTATTTGGCGTCTTTCAGTACCTTAGACATCGTATAGTAAGCATAATAGCTTGGCTTCGGAATGCCGTTC
Source organism: Paenibacillus phytorum (assembly GCF_013141715.1). GTDB lineage: Bacteria > Bacillota > Bacilli > Paenibacillales > NBRC-103111 > Paenibacillus_E > Paenibacillus_E phytorum. Next base: position 30,664 of record NZ_WHOA01000172.1, read on the forward strand.
CAGTCGATGAGTCCCAGATTATGCTCTAGATTAGTCGCATCGAGTCCGTCGTCCTGGAAATCGTACCAATGCATTCTCTTTATCCCGCCAGCAATCGCATGCATATAAGCTCTAGCCAAATAATTGCGCTGTGTGATTGGGTTCACCGGACGAAGATAGCTGCTTCCGGTATAGGTGCTCCATCCTAGCTCCGTGAAGATAATCGGCTTCGCCTGATCGCCATATTTGGTTTTCAGCGCTTGTATGTCTTCAATTTTCTTAATCAGCATTTCCGGCGCGCCTGGAATGAGTCCAGGCAAGCTGCCTTCATGGTTTTTCACATAGGGGTGTACATCAAGCACGTCAAAATAGGTTTTCACTAAAGCCCCATTTTGCCCGTCTGATTTATATAAGTTCTCAAGCCAAGTCATACTTGCTGGTTCAGTTCCGCCAAGAGCAGGCTCGACCAGTAAATTTCGGCTATCCACCGCCTTCAGGCTCTCGTGGTTTTGCTTAAATTGCAAGGCCAGTGCGGAAGGATTTGTGCCCTTTAAGTCAGGCTCATTAACCGTGGAGAAGGACCAGGTTCCTTGTTTGTTTTCCATCGGGACATCTTGAGGTCCGTGGTAAAAAGTATGGAACCCAACCCCGTATTTATTGGAGAACGTTTTGACCCAAGAATCATGAATCCACCAACGGTTGAAGTTAATTCCTTCGATACCTCTTGTCAGAATAAGCTTGCGGATGATGTTTTCATCCTCTTTACTCCCGTGCTGCACATAGTTGCCTCCGCCATAAGGCGTATCGTTAATAGCAAAAATGTCCCCGGCCTTCTCCCCTCCGAGAACGCTAGGTGTCGTTATTTTGACCGTACTGACATCCTTTCGTTCACCCGAGACGGTGCTCGTCGGAGTTACTGCGATGTAATAAGTCGTCTCTGGTTCCAAAGAAGAAACAAGCAGTAATTTCCCCTTCTGTTCGACAGATCCGTTGTCGGCCGTCACATGAGCGGATAGCCCATTTGTTGTCGTAAAGTCGCTCTTCCGAATGTAGATGCTGTATTTGTTGACCTTGTTGACTACCGCATTATACGCAGACCAATCCAGATATAGCGTGTTGTAATTTTTCACATAGGTCGTGAAGTCGACCTGATCCGGGCTGTCTTTCTTGGCAAGCGTCACATCATACAGCTTCCAGCCCCAGATAGCGATCTCCCCTGCAATCAACCGGTCAGAGTCGTTGGCATTGTGCATGACGATTCTTACATATTTCGCATGCTTGCCGGGGATACCGTAGGAAGGTGTATTAACCATGCTATTTGCATATCGGCTGTTCGGATTCGCGGTGTATCCGCTTGAGAAATAATTGACGTTATCGACGCTTAACAGAACCTCATAGCCGTCCATGAAATTAGCGCTCTCCGCTTTGGACCACACATCGATATTCCCAATCTGATACATATCATTTAACGTAAAAGTTACCGTTCCGTATTTTCCTTGGGAGCCTGCAGCCATACTGGCTATCGTATCAGCCGTTTCCTCCGTACTCGAACCGTCGATTAGATCAGGCAAGCCGCTGACGCTGCCATCATTCTTCGCGCCGACTTCATTGTCGCTCGTCATTAAACCAGCTTGAGTCACAAAAGGCTGTTCGGTGCTCCATTTATAGGTTGCCTTTGTATCCAGCTTTGGCATCCCTGTGGCATAGTAACCGCCAGCTTTTAACTGGTTATTACTTAGAATCGCCGGCGCTTCCGCAGTGTTCCCCCATATCGCCACTTCTCCTATGCTCATCATGAGCTTAGCCGGATTTTTGTGCAGGATGACCTTTACATATCTGGCATAAGGGACAGGTTTAATGCTGCTTGTCACAGGAACGATACCTGCGTCATCCCCGTATGTACTTTCGGTAACTGCAACGCGGTTGTAATTCACACCGTCGATGCTTGCATAAATCTCGACCTGCTTCAAGCCGCTTGCAGCCGAGAATTCGGACCAAACCTGCAAAGCGGATACCCTGTATACGGTCTGCAGGTCATAGACCAGCGTTCCGTAAGCTGCTCCTGATTGACTGTAGGTTGATGTGACAACGCTTACAGAACCGTCTGTCATTTTGGCCGCATCGCCAGGATCTGCAGCTAAAAGCCCGCCATTGGTAGCATATATTCCTTCCTGCTGCCAATCATATATGGCTCCGGTATCAATGACCGGTGTATTTTCCGGAAACAACTGGCCTAATGTATTAGCACTTAGCAGCTTTGGTACATCCGACTCGGCCGCATGCGCGATAGGCGCATCAGTCGATGCCATACCTATGGTTTGAATAAACAATAACATTGCTAAGATGATGGGACCTATTTTTTTTAACATTACAGAACTCCCTTCTCCTAATGAATAGCTTGACTTAGATAATCGCTTTATTGCCTACAATGACGTCACACTTCCTCTCACCTCCACCCAAATCTTGGGTTCCATTGTATGATGAGACTAACCTTATCAAATGCAGTTGAAATCACAATAGACAGTTTTTGTCGGACGTCGCATTTCTTTCGATCCAACGATGTAAGAGTGCAATTTAACGGCCTCAATAATACTGTCTTAAAAGATGTAACTTGATCCGCCAATAGGTCACTTCCCCAAATGAAAAAAAAACATGCCCAGACAAGAGAACTCTCTTGCCCTAGCATGCCGGTTGATGTACGAATTAAATTGAATGGTGCAGGTTCCGATAACCACTTGGTGTCAACTCCGTCAATCGCTTGAACGTATGGCAAAAGTGGGAAATATCCTGAAACCCTACAGAAGCTGCAACTTCCGTAATGGGCAGATCGCTCCCTTGTAAGTACTCCTTTGCTTTGTTAATGCGATAGGCAATCAGAAACTCATTGACGGAGACCCCTGTATCCTGTTTGAAAATTCTACAAAGATACGATCGCGAAAGGTGAAACTGTCCGCACAAATCCTCTATACGCAAGGACTCCTGGTAGTGCTCCATCATATAGCTCAGTATGCTTTCGACGACCCTCTTCCGTTCTCCCGATCCCGGCTGGACAATGCTTATATCCGTCTGATAACGGCCTAGCTGTGTGAACATATGCAGCATGAGCCCTTTCACAGCAAGGGGATATCCTGGCTGTTGTTCCCTGATTTCCCGCTCCAGTTGACTAAGCGTTTCCTGCAAGCCCAGCAATTGGCGGGCATTTAATTGGACATGAAGGGAGTCGCTGCCAGGCCCTGGAAGCCACTGCTCGATCCATGAAGCTATCTGCATATCTCGCTCGTACAAACCTTCCAGATAGCTTTTCTCCACGGCAAGAACATAGCGATGAAAAGGAACGTCCATATCCGGGCGAGATCTATGCATGGCCATAGGCCTTACAACCGTGAAGCTTCCCGGACCTAATGTATGAATCCGTTCACCGGCAATGTATGTGCCGCTGCCTTGTATACATAAATACAATTCAAATCCGCTGTGTGAATGGAAGCTGCGCTGGTACAAGCTCGTTGTTCGATACAAGCAATGAACGGGAAAGGCAGAGAGTGTCAGATTCGTCCACTCATCTATTGCCGCTTCAATGACATTTGGCTGATCCACCAGTTCTAAGTTTTCCGATTTCACCCAGCTCACAGCTTTTCACTTCCTTCCGTTCTATTTCGTAGACAATACCCCAAGTCAATAAGAGCATACGCCAAGCCTCACGGTCATCCTGCATAGTATAGTGAACGTATGCTACTACTCTTTCAAGGAGGAATACAACAATGCCAACTACACTTGCATCTGCTCATCTAGAACAAACCGCTAGTCAAATTTATGGTTACATGCTATCTGATCATTCGGGGAATTGGGGGTTGGATATTGATCACTGGGACTGGGTGCCCGGTGTTGGCGTTATATCGATACTGGCCTATTATGAAAGCATTCAAAAACCGGAGATCCTGAATCATCTGACCTCATGGGCATGCCAAAACCTGCATAAATCGGAGCATCTGAAGGTTATTAACTCCATGGCTCCCTTCGCCATATTTCCTGCTCTTTACAGTCACACGAAAGACCCCGTCTTTCTGGAAACTGCCGAGCGCATTGGGAAGTGGATGCTAACTGAGGCTCCCCGTACAAGGGAAGGCGCGTTTGAGCATACCGTCACCGAAAATGCCAGCTTCCCCGAGCAGGTATGGGCGGACACGATCTTCATGGCTGATCTGTTCCTAGCGCGTCTTGCCCGCCTTACCGGTGAAACCGCCTATGCCCAGGAAGCTGTCAACCAGCTTGACCTCCACTTGCGACTGCTTCAGGACGACAGATCGGGTGTGCTGTTCCACGGTTGGAACTGCATCGCTCAGGATCATATGTCCGCTGCGCGCTGGACGAGAGCTAACGCATGGATCGCAGTCGCAACGCCAATGATCCTGCAAGAAATCGAGGGCCTCGCCCAGGTGCCCGAAGAAACTTTAGAGCGCTACCGTGCTATGATGCAAGGGCTCATCCGTTATCAACAAGCAGATGGCCTATGGGCCACTGTTATGGATCAACCTGATTACTATCCGGAGACTTCAGGCAGCGCCGGTATCGCTTGTGGTATTTTACTAGCCGTGAAACGCGGTTTGCTCGACCCATCCAGCAAAGAGGCAGCCTATCGTGCTGCTGAATCTATTCTATCAAAAGTTCTGCCTAGCGGGGAAGTAACCGGCGTGTCGGGTGGAACACCTGTTATGCCAACGATTGAAGCTTATAACACAATTCCGTGTTATCCAACGCTTTATGGACAGGGGCTAGTGCTAATGCTGCTCTCAGAAATGCTTGAAAAAAGGAAGGAGACCGCCATTTAATTGGCGAGCTCCTTTTTTTTGTTTCCTTAGTTCGGATGTTTGTCATTCGGCTTCAAGGAGATAGACAGCTGTTGCTGCGAACCGTCCGCACGATTGTCAGCATGCCTTGCAATCACTTGCTCAGCTTCTTCTTCAATGACAATCAGAGGCAATTCCTCTACCGAGTCACCTATAGCTAACGAGAATAAAAACGCAGCTTTGTCCATAGCTTGGAAGTCTATTGTTTGCCTCTCACCTGTGTAAATAACCAGATCCAGTCCATAGGTGTCTCCCTGTTTGCTCCATTCCCAGTTCCAACCGGCGGTAGCGGAGGATACGCTTTTGTCACCGAAGCGCGGTTGGTTCTCTCCAGTACCCTCAAAGGCTGCATATAAGCTTTCGAAGCGCAGTGGCAGTCCATTGATCTGCACTTTCGTCACAGCGCCTTCCTGCTCAATACTCATACGCTCCAAGCAACCGCCAAATTCCATCCGAATCCGGAAATCTGTTGCCTCTATACGGCCTTGAATACGATCCAAATTCGGGTGTGTATCCCCGCCGTTCGTCAGAAAGTTTACGCCTAACAGCAGATGGTTGCGGCTCGCTGCAACACTGAGAACAGCCGAGCAATAATCGTACCCATCGTGTAAGCAGCGCATTTGCAGATAGGTCGGCTGCCCGCCATTATCGAAATAAGCAACCATCCCTCTTGTTTGATTCCACATGATCTCTTTCCTAAACACTCCGATCGCATATTGCGGCGTTATGTAAGTCTCCGCCCATTTCACGAATCCGGTCTCCTCATTTCGATAATAAGGCTGCCTAAGATCACGTACCTCTACTCGGGTAAATTGCTCAACATATTGTTCCGGACATTGGATACCGCTGCCAAACCACTCTGCATCATAATCCAAATCGTCAGAGGCAAAGAAAACCAGCTTGTTATCGGTAGCGACTTGCAGGAAGGATTTGGCCTTATTCGTCAGTAAGGTACTGTAGCTGCGGCTGTGCGGACCAGCCCATTGCTGGGAGACCGGATGATAATGCTCCACCACCATTCGCCAGACCATGTCTAACAATTCAGCAGTTATGTCCTTCGCGCGAGAGTTGAGGGAATACTCACGAATTTTAGACAGCTCTACAATGGCAATAACAGAATAGGTAGGACTGTTGAATTCTTGGAAGGTCCCTAGATTGGCTGTATATTGCAGCAGCTTCTCTAGCCTTTCCAGCCCATAATCAGCATAATCCTTCCGATCATACACCTCACCGGCGATCAAGGTCACAAATGCCCCCATAATCGCAATATTCGTATAGTGCGGTCCTACATTCCGTTTGATGATAGCGTCGCATGCAAAGCTTACTGATTCTTGGATCTGATCTTTCAGCGCTTCAGGTAGCTTATGGCCGTGGCGCAATACCACAAGCAAGAGCTCCTTGCCGCAAAAGTCTGCCCAGTTCCAATCAGGAGGAGCCATCTGTGTAAGCGGCTCTTCATAAAACCAAGGCCATATCCCATAGGTATCACTTAGCGGATTGCGATCCTGCAAAGATAACAAGCGGCCAATGATATCATAGGCCCTCTGTTCATATTCCTTCATTTCCGTATTTAGCAAGCCAACCGCATAGAGCAGCGATAGATAAGTCGGATGAGTGGTTGGGTGATCCTTCGCCGTAAGCGTGGTATGATACCCCGGGCTATGAAAAGGACGACGAAGCATACAAACCTGAGAATCATACTCACTTTCTTTGGCTTTGATTGCTTTTATCAAAAGTGCTTTGTGATCAAGAATAGTCTCATTTATGCTCATGCTGAACAATCCTTCCAATTGGGTTTATAGAACGACGGGAAGGTCAGCCTACGCAAGCAAGCCGCCTTCCCGTAAATTCAGTTATATATATTGGGCGTGCACTGATTATTTCAAGAACTCTTTATTCTTCTCATACCACTCTTGTGCAAGCTTCTCCACATTGTCTCCACCAAGGCGCTTCCACTCTTTACGCGACTCTTCCATAGCAGCCTCTGGGGTTGATGCACTGCCTCCAGTTACGGCTTTCACCTCGATTTGCGTAGCAATCGGATGGAATGTGGCGATCAGTTGGCTTACTTCCGGAATATCCGGGCTAAAGGCTATGTCTCTGCGGTATTTGTTTTTGAGTGCCACATCCAGTGACTGTGTCTTCAATTTGGCATATTCCTGGGAGAGCGGATCCTGAGCAGCCATGATCGGGAACCAGTCGGATTTTAGGCTATAATCAGTTACAATCGCATACTCAGCAGCGTAGCCAACTTCCTTACGAGATTTGTCAGCATCGATGACTTGCGGGATCTTACCGTCAATTAACTTGTAATGGACATTCTCCTCGCCATATTTCATCGCCATATCCCCTTTATCCATCATCCAATCGAGGAATTTAACAGCGGATTCGATTTTATCCTCTTTCATTTTACTGTTAAAGGCTACCAGAATATTCGCCGGAAGCTCTTGATACAGACCATTTTTCCCATACTTGCTGGCCACTGGCTCTAAAGGAACCATTTTGGCATCAGGTACATTTTTCTTAAGATCCATATATTCGTTTTGCATATTCCATGAACCAAAATAAATACCTGCTTTGCCAGTCGTCCACATTTGTCGAGCGCGTTGGAAGTTGCTATCCGTGATATACTCCTTATCTAGCAAGCCTTGATCGAATAGTGTTTTCTGATAGGCAACAGAATCCTTGTAACGATCCAACGTTCTGCCAAACTTAAGCTTGCCCTCTTCCAAATACCATTGATTCTCATTCACGAAAAAGAGAGCTCTAATGATTTGCACACCGTTGCCATTAAACACAATAGGCACTGTATCTGCTTTACCATTACCGTCCGGATCTGCTTCCTTAAATTTCTTGGCTACCTCGATCAATTCTTCCGTTGTCGTTGGCGCCTTCAAGCCCAGCTTATCCAACCAATCCTGACGAATCCACATCCCATGGTTGGCAATTCCATCTATGCTTCGACTGCTGGTGACCGCATACATTTTGCCGTTAATCGTTGACGCTGATTTGAGCTCCGGATGCTCCTGCAGATACTTTTTCATAGTCGTGCTATATTTCTCGATGAAACCGTCTACCGGTTGTATAGCACCTTGGTTGGCCAGTTGCGCAATATAGTTGCGGTCATACTCCCAAATGAGATCAGGTGCGCTCCCGGAAGCCACTAGGGTACTCAGCTTTTGTTGAGCTTGTGCACGAGGTACTGGCACCCAGGTTACCTTAGCCGGCGAATTTTCATTCATAAACTTTGTCCAACGGTTGCTCTCGTAGCTGCCTTCCTCAGCGGCTACTGTCCCACGATCAAAAGCGGAAATGCTGATCTCTTTCTTCGGACCGGCCGCTGTTGCTGTAGCAGCTGCACTTCCTTGAGGCTTTGCTGAACTGCCACCCTCTGTAGTCGTATTAGTACTGCAAGCGGCTAGTACTGCTAAAGACATACTTGCTGCAAGAACTGGTTTCCACGCATGTTTAGTCATTTTCAATGGTTCCATCCCCCTAAATATTGTGTGGTATATATCAAGGACTATTTGCCCCGAGATATCAGCCTTTGACCGATCCAATCAAGACGCCTTTGACAAAATGCTTCTGCAAGAACGGGTACACGATCAGAATTGGTGTGACTGCAATGACAATCGCCGCCGCTTTAATCCCTTCGGGAGTAAGCGTCATCTCCGCTACACCCTCGCTACCGGATGCATGATCCAGTAGATTCTGATCCACCTGCAGGATCATTTGATAGAGCTTGAGCGTTAAGGTTTGCTTGGTTGTTTTGGTAACGTACAGCAATACATTGAAGTATGAATTCCACCAACCTACGGCATAAAAGAGTGAAATGGCAGCTATGATCGGTTTGCATAACGGTAAAATGATTTGAAGCAGAATTCGCCAGTCACCTGCGCCGTCAATAGATGCTGATTCCTCCACTTCCTCCGGCAAGCCTTCCATGAACGTTTTCATCACAAACATGTTGTACGTACTAATTAATGAGGGAAGCCACAACGCCCAATAGGTATCCATAAGTCCTAAGGATTTAACTAGTATAAAATTCGGGATTACGCCCGAAACGAACAACATGGTGAAGGTGATGAAAATGAGCAGCCCATTACGCCCCATCAGTCTTCGTCTGGAAAGCGGATATGCAGCCAGTAAAGTAAGTGTCATATTGAGCGCTGTGCCGACTATGGTTACTAGCACCGTATTCCACATCGCTACAAAGAGCTGTCCATCCTGGAAAAGACGCTTATAGGCCTCCGCGTTGAATTCGACCGGCCACAATGTCACCTCACCCGCTGTAATAGCCCTGCTGCTGCTGAAGGACGATACGACTTCATACCAGAACGGGTATAAGGCAATTAACGAAAGAAAGCCGAGTATCGCATAATTAGCTGACGTACCAAGACGGGATAAAAGGGATTGCTTTTTATATAAACTTTGCATCGCTTACCATAACCCCCGTTCTCCGAACGCTCGAGTCAATCTGTTTACGCCTACGACCAGTATCAGGCCAACTGCGGATTGGAACAACCCTAAGGCCGTCGTATAGCTGTAGTTCATATTCTGCAAACCGACACGGTACACGTATGTACTAATTACATCCGCAACATCCAGGACGGACATATTCTGGAGGACCAGTGTCTGCTCAAGCCCCACATCCATCATGTGCCCCATGCGGAGAACGAGCAATATAGCAATTGTGCTGCGAATGCCGGGTAAAGTAATATGCCAAATCTGGCGCAGCTTCGATGCGCCGTCCATCTTGGCTGCCTCATATAGCTGCGGATCAATCGAGGCCATTGCAGCCAGATAAAGAATCGTGCCCCAACCCGCTTCCCGCCATATGCCTGATAAGGTGTAAGCAACAGGCCACCAGCCGGAGCTAGCCATGAAATAAATAGGCTCGATACCAAACACCTTCGTCAGCACCAAATTGACAACACCCGTGCTTGGTGAGAGCATAGCAATGAAGATACCCCCAAGAACAACCCATGAGATGAAATGGGGCAAGTAGAGCAGATTCTGAACGGTCCGTTTGTACCATTCCTTGCGTACTTCATTAAGCAGAAGCGCGAGTAGTATGGGCACCGGAAATCCAAAAACAAGGCTGTACACATTGAGCAGCAGCGTATTTCTTAGTACTCTCCAGAAATCGATGCTTTGGAACAAGCTTATGAAGTGCTTAGACCCTACCCACTTACTGCCGAAGATGCCGTCGGCGAATCGGTAGTCCTTGAAGGCAATAATCTCGCCGGCCATCGGAGCATATTTAAATAATAGATAAAATCCGATCACAGGCAGAAGCATCAGATACAAATGTCGATCCCGTATCAAGCGGCCTCGGAATGTGGACGGAATCGGCTTGGTTGGAATTGGCTTCCGCTGGCTTAACTTCTTATGTAAGCCGGTCACTCTTTCCTCCATGTTGTGTTCACCCTTTCCAAATGTGAGCCTGCTGTTGTGCCGGCGATATCATCGTATCCTGCCACCGCTTACTTGCAAATAGACACGTTTTGCTCTGCTGTCTTTTCTTAACAAATACCCTGTCACCTTACTTAAACTAGGTTCATTTTCCTAAGGTGACAGCTCCAAGGAATACGGTAACGAAGGCGGTTTACCTCGGTTTCGGTGCCTTGGCAGCGGAATTGAGCTTATTCGAGCGTAGTGATGGGCGAGTGTGGCTCCATAGGCGCGGATATCGCGTTTTCGCGACGCAAAAAAAGAGACCCACAGCAACGGGCTGCGGGTCTTCAAGTATATATATTTAAAAAGGGGGTCGAATTTCAGTATAGGCCCCGAACCTTAAAGCCAGATGAAAACCAGATTTCATTTTGGTTACAAATGATTCCCATTTGTTACAAGCATGCAGCTCTATTTTTCCTTAATCGGAATATAAATGTCCATTTGGATGAGCTCATTTTTGGATGGGTTACAGCGTTCATCGTACAGTTCGAACTCCGCGCCACCTGCATGTTCATATCCGGAATGAGGAAACCATTCTTCGAAAATGGATTTCCACGTGCTCTGAATGGATGCAACGAATTGATCTTGAGTGACCTTAGGTGTCGTAAACACCACATACCTTGCCTCCGGAAATTCACGGCTCACTAGATCTGCAGGCACATCCTCAAAATCCGTCGCTTCCATCCCGATGATATAACTTAAATCCCCAGTCTCCATGTTGAAATCCGTACAAATCCCCAGCTCAACTTGTGAATCTGCATGTACACGATTGGGAATGCGATTCCCCTTGCCCTCTTGTAGATACGAGTCCCAGAATGCGGGGAATTCACGATGGTTTCTTCCCTCTTTGCAGGACGTTTTCAGTTCATAACCAATCAGTTTAAAAGCAGGCTTCGTCTTCAGTTGATATTCCATTCGAATTCCTCCTAAGTAGGGGTTGAATTTTCTTTGCAGCACATTCGCTTTCGCATAAACTGGCGTCAGTATGCCTTGTTTACGGTAAGCTAGCGGCGTACGTTCAAAAACTTTTTTAAATGCTCGAGTGAAATTCTCGTGGGACTGGAACCCATTGTCGAGGGCAATATCGATTAACTTCTTCTCCGTATGTGCGATCTGATAAGCCGCGCTCGCTAATCTTCTTTTCCGAACATACTCCATCACAGCTTCTCCCACCATGGTTTGAAAGACTCTATGAAAATGGAAGTCAGAGAAACAAGCGACTTGGGCTAAACAAGCAACAGATAAAGGCTCGGATAGGTGATTTTCAATATAATCCAAAGTCTTCTGAATCTGCACAAAGTAATCAGTGCCCATCGGTTGCCCCCTCCAGCATTCTAAACACAGTGTAAGCTATTTAAAATAACGGTTCTTGATTTTTCTTGCTAAAAGGCTAGCCCGATGCTATCCCATCGATTATCTCCAACTTCCTTTGGAAGCAACCGAATAGGTCTTGTACTGATTTCTGCCTTTGATTTCCAAGCAATTGATTTGCAAACCGTAAGCACAGCCGCCATCAATGCCGATTTTATCACGATCAAACCAAACATCTGCTTTCCCATGAATATCCTTAGCCGGCGTATGCCCAAAAACGACTGTTTTTTTAACGACAGTTCGCTGCTGGACAAAAGGAGCTCGAATCCACAAAAAGTCCCTTTCTGGTTGGGTTTTCCAATCCGAAAATGTAGGGTTAAGCCCAGCATGAACATAAATGTGAGTCTCGTCCTCGTGATAATACGGAAGATTATTTAAAAATGAAATATGATCGCTGAACTTTGCTCGGATGCGTTCTTTCGATTGCTTCAAATCAAGCTCTTCGGACCCGCAGAAGCTTTTAAATGTTTGGATGCCTCCATGTTCAAAAAACTTCATTTCCGTCAATGAATCGACGTCCCCCAGAACGTCCACGAACCGTTGGTCATGATTCCCTTTGAGCGCAATCGCTCCCTTTTCTCTCACCAAATGCATAACGAATTCCACAGTTTCCCGACTTTGCGGCCCTCGATCCACGTAATCACCAAGCAGCACGAGCTGGTCTTCTTCGGCATTAAAAATTACTTTATCGAGTAATTGCTTGAATTCATCCACACAGCCATGTATATCGCTTACGGCTAACGTTCTTTTCATATCCTGTACCCCCTGATGGCGCGCTCCGGCAAATCCGTCTATTTGTGTGCATCTATTTGTTCTAGAAAATGTTGAATTGTATATCGAAAACGGGCCTCATCCCACAGATCAACCTCTTCCGTTTCGTCAAATATAGCCTGTACCACGTCAGAATTGGTGTGAGGATTAGCTAAACATCGCTGCAGCCATTCAGCGCTAAATGCGGGGTACTGCGCAGGAAAATCGCATATGATTAATCCCTTCAGCAGTTCGGGTCTCTGAATAGCAAAACCCATCGCATAAGCAGCTCCTCTGGAAAAAGCCATCAATACGAGGCTATCTGAATCTGTATGCCTCTGAGAAATCCCGGCCTCAATATCGGCCACATGATCACTAAACGTATATCCGGTCTTCGGAGAATCACTTTTCCCGCGCCCCCTGAGGCTGATGGCTGTACATTCTCTATCGTCAAAGGCTGAAAAAAAGAACTCTTCTGCAGACCCCAGCATGCCAGGTATATAAACTAACGGAGTGTTCCCAGTGTCGCTTGAAGAGACAAGATAATGAATGCGGACTTCTTGATTCAGCGCAAAATGCGGCTCGACCATCGACAAATCAGCTCCCTAGCAAACTCTGAATCTATGTGTATTTCTATTATTTAGGTTTTATTCTACCATAGTTTGGTTTATTCGGGATTCCTTAATTATCATTGATCTAACGTAAGAAACATGAAAAGGACGTCCTGATGGACGTCCTGAAAGGGAATAAGGATATGCTAAGACTTGACGCTCCTTAGGACGAATGCCCAATGAGCGACTCCATTTCTACACACGCCATCACGAATGTGCCAACGCCATGCAGGTCGTTCTCACTAGTCGGACGAGTCACATAGTTCTCATAATCGCCTGCTGACGTTCCGATACAGATGAGTGGCAATATCACCCGCTCCTGCTCGTCAAACTTCAGTGTTCGGATCAGTCCTTCATATCCCTTCACAGCTGCGTCCACACATTCTTGGCCGACAACCCCGTGCTTAATTGCTTTGGCAATCGTGTATACGAACAGATTGGTACATGATGTCTCCAGCCAGTTATCCGGCTGATCACCCTTATCAACGATTTGATACCAAAGTCCGCTTTCCGCATCCTGATATCGAATCAAGGCATGAACGAAATCACGCAGCGAGTTAACTAACTCTTCGCGCCCTGGTTCGTCCGCTGGGAGCTCATCAAGGAATTGTGTAACCGCTAGGCCATACCAGCCGAGTGAGCGGCCCCAAAATTCTGGTGAACAGCCGGTTTCGACATTCGCCCATGGCATCCTCCGGCTTTCATCCCAGGCATGGTACAGCAGCCCTGTCTCTTCGTCTTTCATATATTTGCGCATCAACTTCTCTTGATGCAGCACCGTGGAGCGCAATGCATCATCTCCGTAAGCATTCGCATATTTCAATGAGAAGACACCTGCCATATACAAACCGTCCAACCACATGTTGTAGGCATATTTATCTTTATGCCAGTAACCGCCCTCCGAAGTGAGATTCAGCGTGTTCAGCAAGTTTCTCAGCTTATCCGCAGCGATTCGGTATTTGCTGTGTCCTGTCCGTTGTTCCAATCGGAACAACAAAAGCCCCGCTTGAACCGCATCCAGCTCATCCCGCGCGAAATATAGATTGCCGTTTTCGTCGATCAAACCATCGACATACGCCTGGATGTAGGCGTCATAGCGATCATCTTGTTCAGCTTCCCCCAGCATTTCCATGCCGCATAAGAAAACACCTTGGTGGTAATGCCAGCGCTCAGCAGGCGGCAGCTCCATAGGCGTGTACGTGCTCATAATTGAATCGCAGGCAGCTCGTGCCCATTCGATGGGTGATTTAATTAAATTTTGAGTCATATTGAATTTTCCTCTCTATGTCTAAATAGATTTTCGGATTAATTGAAATCCCTTCCTTATCCCTTAATGGAGCCTATCATAGCCCCTTTAGCAAAGTGCTTTTGCAAGAACGGATACACACATAGGATCGGTAAAGTCGCAACGACGATAACAGCCATTTTAATCGATTGTGCAGGAGGCGGTGTGACGCTATCCAAATCAGCACTGACATCCATCCCGCTGGCCAGCACGACAATTTGTCTGAGGAGGACCTGAATCGGCCACTTCGCACTTTCATTCAGGTAAAGAATCGCGCTGAGGTAAGTGTTCCAATACGTCACAGCGTAAAATAACGAGATGGTTGCGATAGCCGGCATCGATAAGGGCAGAACAATTCGGAACAAAATGCCAAAGTCACTGCAGCCATCGATCTTGGCAGACTCTTCGAGTCCCTCTGGGATGTTTTGAAAGAAATTTTTCAAAATAATTAAGTTAAATGCACTAATCGCAGAAGGAAGAATCAACGACGCATAGCTATCGATCATCCCCAGTTCCTTCACAACCAGGAAGGTCGGAACCAATCCGCCGTGAAACAACATCGTAAATACAACAAGAAACATAATAACTTTTCTTCCATCCACGTCTTTACGAGACAATCCGTAAGCCATCAACGCTGTGATAAACATACTGATGATCGTTCCAGCAAGCGTGGTACCAATCGAAACGCCCATCGCTTTAAAAATCGTATTCGTCGAGAAAATGAATCGATAGGCCTCTAAACTCCAATCCGTCGGAATGATGACAAATTTCTTGGCAGCCATTTCCGCGCTTGTCGTAAACGACCCCGCTACAACGTGTACAAAGGGGATAAGCGTAATGAGACCAATGATCGTTAGTAACAAATAATTGATGATGCCAAACATTCTGCCGGCTAGCGTAGTATCTTCTACCATGGTAGAACCTCCTAAGAGTTTTGCTTTAGCAAAACTTACTTCGTAAGCATTAATAAACGCCCTCTTCGCCCATCTTCTTGGCAATTCGGTTAACTAACATAACCAGCACAAGCCCAATAAACGATTTGAACAATCCGATAGCAGCACTGTAACTGAACTGCCCTTGTTTTAACCCTGCCGTATATACATAAGTATCAATGATCTCCGCAACATTTCGGTTCATGGAGTTGAGAAGCAAGTAGACATGTTCAAAACCGAGTTCGAGAACCGCACCAATTTTCAAAATTAACAAAACAATGATGACACTTCGAATAGCGGGCAATGTAATATGCCACATTTGTCTAATCCGTCCTGCACCATCCATACGCGCAGCCTCATACAATCCAGGATCAATAGAAGCAATCGCTGCCAGATAAATAATCGTACCCCAACCCGCTTCTCTCCAAATGACTTGAAGAATATAGATCGGTCTGAACCATTCAGGAGCTAACAAGAAATTGATCTTTTCAAATCCGAAAAACTCAATAATATCATTGATAATTCCGCCATCCATCGTCAGCATAACGAAACTGATCGAGACGATAATAACCCAGGACATAAAGTGTGGCAGATAGACAATCGTTTGAAATACTTTTTTGAAAAGATCCCCTTTGACCTCATTCAGCATGAGCGCCAGAAGAATCGGAATCGGGAAATAAAACAAGAGATTCATGACAAATAAAATTAACGTATTGCTTAAAATAATCAAGAAATCCGGCTCTGTAAACAACCGCCGAAAATGCTCTAATCCAACCCATTCACTCCCGCTAATCCCTTTAAACGGTTTATAATTCTGAAACGAGATGATCAATCCGTACATGGGAATATATTTGAAAACTAGAAAGTATAAGACTCCAGGCAGCAGCATGACATAGATCCATTTGTTTTTCCAGAGTCGTCTACCCAGCTCACTGCTTTGTTTCCTAGCCACCACACGTTGTGCTACATTCACTTCCTGCATACGACTTCTTCCTTTCCGGCGATTCATTCATAACGAGAAGACTGCTGCAAGATCAGCAGCCTTCCCCGTCTTCAACCTGCATGATTCGCGACTATCTTATTATTTTTTATAAACAGCGTTGTATTCCTCGATAATTTTGCTGCCTCCACGACTCTTCCAATCTTCGATAGCCTTATCAAAACCAGCCTTATCAATCGTGCCATACATATATTTGTTCGTTGCATCTTTAATCACATCTTGAAGTTGGACGCCTTTCTCCTGATTCGTTTTCGAATCCAGAGCCGCTACCGGATCCTGCACAGCGAACTTCAGGTTGGCAATCTTGAGTTCATCCGCTTTACCTTGAGCAGGAATCGTAGGGATACCCAAGTATCTGCCGGAAGTATCTTCATCACCAATGGCCGCGTCCGTGAAAGGCTTGACTTCGCGCGTCCATTTCTCTTCATCCAGCTTCTTCGCTTTGTTGTCGATTACGCTGTAGTTAGCATCTTTAATGCCCCAGTTTGCAACGTTGGCAACTTCAGGCGTCATCATTTTGTCAAAGAATGCCAAAACTTTCTTTAGCTCAGCTTCTGTTTTCGTAGCGGATTTCGGGAACAGAACGACGTTCGCATAGCCAGGAAGAGCCCATGCTGCGAAATTACCGCTTGGCCCAGCGACCATACTGTGCACATCAACTACTGCTGTAGGCACGTTTTTGATCAAATCTTTATTAAGAGTCGAAACATCCGTCATGGCACCGATGTACATACCCGCTGTACCATTGGTGAACAGCTTCTGTTGATCCGTTTTACTTGTAGCTGCGAAGTCCTTATTGATAAGTCCACCATCACGCAGCTTCTTGTAGTAATCCATTGTCGCTACATATTCGGGGAACATGAACTCAGGCTGCAGCTTGCCATCTTTAATGCCCCAATTGTTCGGTACGCCTAACCAGGTGGCCACGGTCTTGAATGATCCGTAAATGAGATCGTTACGATCCGTTAAGCCGATGGTATCCTTTTTGCCGTTGCCGTCAGGATCATTTTCAGTGAACGCCTTCATCATGGCTACCAAATCTTCCGTTGTTGCAGGGGGCTTCAGTCCCAGCTTATCTGCCCAGTCTTTGCGATAGATGAGGCCTTGACGGGCAATGTCTACACCGCGATATAGCGTGTAAAGCTTGCCATCGACTTTCGTATTATCATTGGTCGTGGATTTCAATTTACTCAGGTTCGGGAAGTCCTTTAGCAATGGACCAATTTCCCAGAATTGTCCGTCACGAATGGCCGATTTCATTTGAATAAATGTCGCCTGGTTTTTCAGGTAAGTGACTTGCGGCAGTGCACCTGTAGCAAACGTTGTATTCAGCTTCTCCTCATACGTATCCGCTGGGAAAAATTGATACGTTAACTTCGTATTCGTTAACTTTTCGAGTTCTTTAATAATCGTATCGGGCGGCGTTTGCGCTGTGTTCAGCGGCGCCATAATCGTGATCGCCGTCGGTTTGTTATCTGCTGTTGCTTTAGGCGACTCTACCACACCAGTCGTAGCTGCAGGAGTTGACTTCCCCCCGTCTGAGCAAGCTGCCAGCGCAAAGCTGGAAACGAGCAGAACGCTAAGTGGAATCGAGACTAATTTTCTCTTCATATTGGTTAGACCTCCGCGAAATTGTTGTGTGCTACAAATTCCACACTACACGGCCGCAGGGAGGTACCGAAATAATCATTTACTCATCTAGCGTTGATTTGGCAAGGGATGTGAGATGATGATTATCGGTCGGGGAGATGATTATCGGGGGGCCTGAGGAACGAGTTTAGTGACGTTAGGCACTCTTCCTGCTACTTTAGCGATGTTTTTCATCGCTACACTCACTCGTGCGCGCTCATAAGCGACTTTAACGATGAAAAACATCGTCTCAGCCTAAACCGGGCTTCCCCTGTAGCCACACAGCTCCTCCGCCAGTTCACCAAAACGTAAAGAAAAACCGTCAGGAAAGATCTCCTGACGGTCCCTTTTTAGGCTTAACGCGCATCTGCAATTTTGTATTCATATCCTTGTTTCGATGCAGTTTTATCCAAACAGTTAGCCTCTTATGGTAAGGTTCACCGTAAACACTATAACGGCTAAAAAGGACGGTAAACATTTCCATTTACAGCCTTCTCTCTGGTAAAATAGAGAAAATCATATTTTCACTTGGGAGGCAGACGGCAACGATGGAACAAGAGCTAAGCGCACAGATAATGCAGTGGCACGAGGATAACGAACACCAGCAGATCGTAGACACTCTGATGAAGATTCCTCCAGCGGACAGGGATTACGACATGATCAGCAGCATGGGTCGGGCTTATAACAATCTGAGTTTGTATGAAAAAGCACTGGAACAGTTTGCTTTCATTGCTGAGCAGGGAAAGAATGATCCGTTGTGGTATTTTCGCGTAGGCTATTCCTATTATTATATGAAACGGTATGAGGAAGCGGCAGGTGTGCTAAGCACCGCGCTGGAGCTGGATCCTGGCGATCAGCATTCAGCCAGATTGCTAGACTGGAGCCATAGCAAATGGCAAAAACAACAAAAGGCTGAATCCCGGCGCACGCTCAGTAGACAACAGAAAGACCCGGGAGCGATCCTTTTTGAAGGTATGGATCTCGACAGTTTCTGGGAAGACAGTAACTATGCCAGAGAACAATATGTCTCTGATCCGCCTACGGATGAGCTGATTTCTTCTGTAGAAGAAGAACTCGGCTATAAGCTACCGGCAGCCTATATCGCTCTGATGAAGCATCAGAACGGTGGTGTTCCCCATAATACATCCTTTCCGACAGATCAAGCTACCTCTTGGGCTGAGGATCATATTGCTATAACTGGAATTATGGGGATCGGACGCGACAAAAGCTACTCTATCTGCGGTGATCTCGGCAGTCCGTTCATGATTGAAGAGTGGGGCTATCCGGATATCGGCGTGGTAATCTGTGACTGCCCTTCGGCAGGGCACGATGTCGTGATGCTGGATTACAGTCACTGTGGGAAGGATGGCGAACCTGAAATCATCCATGTCGATCAGGAAGATGATTACGAGATAACATTCCTGGCACCGGACTTCGAGACGTTCATCCGCGGTCTGGTGAATGATGGGGATTACGACACTTCTGAAGAAGATAAAGAGAACGATCTACGCAAAGTGGCTGAAGGAAAATTCTCTCCACTGCTCACGGAACTCTGCGGTCAAGCCTCTGAGGTGGACGGGCTGGAGTCCAAAATACGCAGCGTCTGTACCCGGATCGTCCAGGAGAAGACCCATTTCTCATTTCATGCGGATGAGCGATCTCATCTCATGTACGATGTGCAGTTCTGGCTATACACCAACGCTTACCCGACTACCAGCCGTCAGCAGTATCTGGATACCTATGATCAAATGATCGCTTTCGGCGGCGAATTCGGCCAAGGAGGGTACGCTCCCGGCTTCATCAGCGATTGGCTGGATGGGCGGATCGTGGAAGGCCTTATCGTTCAGGAGAACGGAGTTCTCCGCTTCACGGACGAGGCACGCAGTGCGGTGATAGCAAAGCTTTCAGCAGAAGCGGAAGCTGTACAGGCATTGGCAGCTGCAGGAGAAACGAAGGATGTGGCCCCCTTTATCCTCGTGGAACAGAATAATGGCGGCAAATCTGTCATTCTGACGGTCGGCTGCTATTTGGCCGAGCTATTCGACACCCGGGCGGACGAGGGGGTCGAAGGCAACGGTTACGATTGGGCCTCGCTGGCGGCGGTGTTCTTGAAAGAGCGGATGCCGGAGCTCGCGGATACGATTCATTTTGACCCGGAAGCAGATATGTTCTGTGCCTACTCGAGTAATGGAGCCGCTGTAGAACAGTTCGCATGGGCGTTCAAATCTGCCTGTGAGGATGAGGTGCTTATTCACGATCTGTTCACTCGCGCAGAGTTGGACTGAGCTAATGTTTAGGGGAATGTAATCCGGACCGAAACTGTAGAAAATCACGAGTCATACGCCGACGATCTAGCCGGCTGGCTTATTACAGAAAGCTCCCTACGTGCGATTCGGAGGGAGCTTTTCCTGGTGCCTACGATGATTGGAGGAATCGGTAAAAGATTCAAGTTCCCTCTCTAATCAGTTCCGGAGCATATTAACTTTTAATCGGTCTTGTTTATATTTTTTCTTAAGCATGCCAGAACCGATTCCCGCAACGACCATTAGGATCAACGGTCCAAAATTCCAAAGAAATTCCCCACCAAGCAATGTAACGTCCAGCCGAGTAACTTGATTCAGAAGGAGGACGCCTAGGTTGACGACAATCTCCCCTCATTTGCTCCATTGGATAAAATACAATCAAATCAGGCACATTCACCTTATTTGCCCGCTTTCATTGGAGTTACTCCAACAGAATGCTCTAAAACAAGCTCTTCTGAGCTAGTTTCCTCATATTCCACTGTATAAACCCAATGGAACTAACCCCAACCGCCGATGTCATGAGACATCACTGGATATAATCCAATCAAATCCCTCAAGTTGAGGTATTTCGACCTTTCTCCCAACTCAAATAAATAAGGGGTAAGCTTCGCTTACCCCAAAGCATATAAATTCTGTCAAAAAAACCGCCGCGCACCAGCGCCAGCGGTTTTCCAATCTTCCCATCTTCCCCAACCTCAACCTCGTTTACTATAAGCCTCGTTGTACTCTCTTATCATCTGGCTGCCGCCATTCCGTTTCCAGCGTTCAATCTCTTGCTGGAATGCGGCTTTGTCCAGTTTCCCCAAGATGTAATTGTACGTAGCGTCAGATACAATTTTGTACAGTTCGACGCCTCGCTCGTCGTAGGTCTTCGACTCCAGACCAACGGTCGGGTCTTTGACGACGTTTTTCTCGTTGTCCAAGCTCAGTCGGTCCGCGAGCTGCGACAAGGACTCGCTCTCCGAGACGCGCATGACCTTTGGATTGTTCAAATCCGCGATCATGAGTGCATACAGCGCATTCACTTCATTCACACGGAGCTTCGAGGTCTCTTCCGTGAGTTGAACCTGATCCCCTTTGGCTGTGTAATGGCGTCCCTCCAGCCCGTACTTCATCAAGTTAGCGACATCTTTATCCATCGAACGATCAAAGAATTGCAGCACCTGCTTCAATTCCGCTTCGGTACGAATCGCTTTTTTCGAGAACAGATAGAGCGCACTATAATTGGGAATCGACCAAATTTTAAAACCCATTGGGCCCTCGATATGGTTCACGAGCGTGAGCTTTGCCTTCGGGTTCATGAGCTGAGCCTCATCCGAAAGACGCTGCACATCCTGCATGCTGCCAATATAGACGCCCGCAATGCCACGAATGAGTTTATCCCTCTGAACTTCCTTACTGGTGACTGCAAAATCGGCATTGATCAGCTTCTCGTCATACAGCTTCTTCATATAGTTCATCGTGTCCACGTAGGCCTGGGTTTCGAACTCAGGTACTAGCTTCCCAGCGCCATCAGCCCCCCAGTTATTCGGAGTACCGAAATAAGAACTGATCGTTTTGAACGCACCAAAAACCAAATCATTCCGGTCGGTCAGACCGATGGTATCTACCTTCCCATTCAGATCGGGATCGCCGAACGTGAAAGCTTTCAATACCTGATACAGCTCATCCAGATTCGTCGGCTTAGCCAGCTTCAGATTGTTCAGCCAATCCTCACGAATAATAATGCCCTGCCGAGAGGAAGGCCGCTCAGTGTACAAGCCATAGATTTTGCCATCGACAGCTGCCTGTCCCAAAATCTCCTTGTTCAGCTGTTTCAGATTCGGGTACGCTTCCAAGTAAGGCCCGATATCCCAAAATGCACCGGAACGGATCGAATTTTTCATCAGCATGTAGTCCGTATATTTCACATAGGTTGCTTTTTTCAAAGAGTTTGTGGTGAGCGCGGTGTTCATTTTATCGGTATATATACCGTCCGGAACCCAGTTCAGATCAAGCTTCGTTTGTGTGCGATTCTCGATTTCCTGAACGAGTTCAGGGATGGGCGGATGCGGAAAATGCAGCGGTGCCATAATCGATATAACGGGACGATTACCGTTCACATCATCTGTCTTTTGAGAGCTGCTTTTCTGACAAGCACTGATCAAAGTAACCATCAAGAGTCCTATCAAAAGGAGACCAAAAACCTTGAAACCCTTGCCATATAAATTTGTTCTCATGAGAGATCCTCCCTTATAACAGCGGTGTTTATAGTCAGAATCAGAGAAAATGATTATCCGTCACTCAGATGATTATTGCTCTTAACGCCTGTCTTGACTACAATACATAGATAGTCTGAATGATCATCCTCAAGATAGATAGGTGTTGGATGCGATGCGCTCTTTAAGTTTTCTTAGCAAAATGACCATATTCGGGTTCCTGCTCAGCACGCTGCCGGTTATCTTCATCGGCGCTTTCGCCTTCGTCACCTCGTCGAGCGAAATTCAAAAGAATGTCAACGAAGGTAAAATGCAGCTAATCACCCAAATCAACTCCAATGTAGAGCAGAAATTAACGACTGTCAACCATACACTTAATCAGGTCATCAACTCTACCGTGCTCAAAAAGGCGATGGATATGCCTCTAACTGTAAACGATTTCATGATGTATGACGACCTGCGCAGCGAAATTCGATATATGCAATCTTTCGATACCAAGCTGGAAGATGTCATCTTGATCAATGCCAGGGAAAACTGGATGATTAAGAATTCGGGCTTATACCGCTATGACAGCTACCCTTATTACGATAAGCTTATGACCCTGATGAACACCCAAGAGAACAGCGTTTGGACGCTTAATCCATCCAAGTGGTTTTTCACGGAAGAAAATGCGCGAAGCGTTACCTGTGAGTACAGTATTTCTCTGGTTAAAAAGCTGCCCACCACCGGTCTGGAGAAATACGGCTTAGCTCTGGCTAACATTCCTGCCTGCAGTCTGCAGGATTTGATTCAAAGCGATCCCGAACATCTGGATGATATCCTGATTATCGATGAGCAGAATCGGATTCTCATGCACCCAGATGCAAGCCTCATCGGCAAATCCATCACCGAAGCTGGGCTTACAGATTTGAAACAGTTAGAGGCGCCAATGGGCCAGTTCTCAGCGGATATTAACGAGAAGCCTTATTCCGTCAGCTTCCTGCGTTCAAACCTCAACAACTGGACCTATTTATCCTTGACCTCCATCGACAGCTTGACGAAGGAATCCGGTAAAATCGGGATCTATACGATCTATGTATGCGTCCTGATGCTGCTCCTCTCCATGGTCCTAGCTTGGCTAGGTTCGCGCAAAATGTATTCGCCGATCCAGCTTCTTTTGAACCAAATCGGAGGGCTTGTGACCGTGAATCAGAAGCGGAAGGCCAACGAGTTCCAGATGATCAGTGAGCATGTCCATACCTTGTTCCAATCGAAGTCCCAACTGGAAAGAGAAGTCCACCAGCATATCGGCCAGGTAAGGACGTTTTTCTTAATCAAGGCTTTTCAAGGGCACATCAAACAGAGCGAGCTGCTGGAGAAATTGGCGCAATTCGGCTATAACAAGCACATTGAAGAGTGGAAAACGATGTCTGTGATCACGATGCAGATCGATTCTATCGACAATACGCGTTACGAAAAACGGGATATTGAGCTGCTGCTCTTCGCTGTGCACAATATGATCGAGGAGCTGATTCCTTCGCAGCAGCGCCTCGCTCCCATCATTATTGACCAAACCGTGGTCACCTTGATTGGTAGTGTCGATAGCGAAGAAGCTGCCTTTCGCAATACGTTATATGCATTAACCGAGCAGATGCAGCAGCATATCTATAGCTTTCTGAATCTCCACGTAAGCATTGGGATGAGTCTCCCAATTCAAGCCTTCTCGCAGATGTCGATTGCCTATCGGGAAGGTCTGGAGGCTTTGAAGCATCGCATCAAGCTGGGTGAGGGCATCATCATTCAATACGAAAATATTAACTCAGGGAAGCATTACTTGAATTTGAACTATCCGAAGCCGATCGAGAATGAATTGATTGATGCGATCAAGCTTGCCGAAAAGGATAAGTCCAAAGAGCTGCTGAAGCAGCTGCTGCAAGCAGTATTCGCAGCTCCGCTGACGCCGCAGGAGTATCAAATTCCACTGGCACGGCTGCTCAACAACCTGCTTATGGTGATGCAGGAATCCGGAATCAGCTTGAATCAGATTCATCCGAACAAAGGGTCCCTCTTCGAGGAGCTCCTGAATTTGCATATGACAGCCGAAATCGAGGACTGGTTCTGGACAGAGGTCATTCACCCGCTGATTCGCATTTATCGCGACCGGCAGGATGCCCAGTACCACAACATTTCCGAGAAGATTATTGATCTCGTGCAGCACTATTACGATACCGACCTGACGCTTGAGGAGTGCGCCTCCCGGCTGCATTATAACGCGAATTATTTGAGCAGTATTTTCCGCAAAGAAACGAACTGTTCGTTCAGTGACTACTTGTCGACCTACCGGTTCAACATGGCTAAGAAATGGCTGTCCGAAACCGATATGCCGATCAAAGATATTTCTTCCAAGCTGCGCTATAACAATTCGCAAAATTTCATCCGTTCGTTCCGCAAGCAAGAAGGATTAACCCCCGGCCAGTTTCGGGACAAAAAGAAAGAAGGCACGGCACCTAATCCATAGGTTCCTTGCCTTCTTTACTTGTTCTAATCCTAGCAACCAAAAGCTAGGTTGTTGGTTTGACCGCTGCTTTGAGTGCAGCACGATTATCCCATAGAAACGATACCACGCTGTTACGTTCCTCAAAGAACGATTCATTCTCATCTACATAGTCTTGGCCAACTCCATGAACGCTGAAACGATCATCCGAGTAGTTCATCAAAGTCCATTGTCCTCCGCGTTTGTTGTCAGCAAATACTAGGTATAGTTTCTCTCCTGAAGCGTCCCATTTGGCAAACGATGAAAAATTGTCCAAAATCTCACCAATGTCGTTTTTCTTTTTGATTTGCATGATCGTATCCTCTCTTTCATTTATTGTTAGGCAAGTTTACTCAAAAGCACTGTTTCTGTTGTTTCCGTTTCTGTTTCCTGAAGCTTGATTTTCCACGCCATTTTATGTTGTGAAACGGTTAAAAATATGTGCTTATAGCCTTCTGATATCGTCAAAACTGGTTTACCGTATACAAGTGACTGAGACAAATGGTAGGTTGATTGTTCCACAGCTTTCATAGTGTCACTCTGTTTCCGCAGAGTAATAAGCAGCTGCATACGACCAAACACCCTAAATTGGTTACAGCACTCTGTATGATCTACATCATACCAATCCATTTTTTCAACTTCTTGAACCGTAAAAACGTGGGAGTCCCCTAATTCATTTTCTAACGTAATTTCATTAAGCTGGATGTTGGTTTGGTCTAATCCGTATGCAACCTGTTCTAAGGCCTGCTTTTTCGTTTGGGCTTGAATGAGGTATGAAATGTTAGCATGGAAGGTTGCCTCTGCGATATAGTCTTCTTGTTCCATTTCCCCTTTGAATCTCCTTTAAATTCGTGATGTGTTGTGTCTATGGACAAGAAAATACTATAAGAAAATGGGTAAAAAGGTTGTCATTCCGTAGGGGTGGATTTTAGGAACCTTTGTCGAATTAATTTTTACTGGTATAAAAAGAAAAAGGACACGCCTAGAAGGTGGCCGTGAACACTTGCGCTAGCAAGCTTCTTCATCACGTCTATGCCATCCTCACTCAAGGCGAGCCCATCTTATTTAACCTTTACCTTCTATGTAACAAAATCAAATCCCAGCTGCCGCATACACTTTATCAAAACCGGCTTTGGAACGTTGAACTAAGCTCTCGGGGGATTCTGTCGGCGGCGTTGCCGTCAATATTTCCTGAGAGATAGCCCCCTTATAACCAATACGCTGCAGCCCTTGCAGGAAGCCTGCCAAGTCGATTACACCCTCACCTGGGTATAAACGTGCATTATCCAGCACTTCTTCCACGGGAACGTCTGGCGCGTCGTTGATGTGGACATGCACGATCTGCTCGGCGCGAAGCTTCTCAATATCGGCCACCGTTAGCCCATTCGTGTACCAATGGTACGCGTCGAACAATAAGCCTACATTGCTCTCACCAATGGCATCGATCCAATCCAACGTTTCATCCAGTGTCCAAATAAACGGATGCTTCCAGTGGGTACGCAGATGATGCGGACCCACGAACTCTAGTCCAAGACGGATGCCGTAGGCACCTAGGATTTGAGCACAAGTACGCAATCTGCGTGTAGCTAACGCCATGAAATGCGCAGCGCCCAAATCTGTTGAAGGTAACACATACGTGCAGCAGCTCGTACATCCAAGTGCAGCAGCAGCGGCTGCTGCTTGTGTCAGCTTCGGCAAGTCTGCACGGAAAGTCTCTTCCGATCCTCGCCATTCAACCGGCAAACCGATGGAACCAATGACGAGGCCATGTTTCTGAAGCATCTCACGTGCCCCATCTACACTGTAGCTCTCTACTAAACCAAGTGCGTCGATATCGACGGCTTGAAAGCCATATTTTGCCGCTAACTCTATGAATTGTTCGTTGCTTTCAAGCTTACCAAGTCCAGCCCCTGTTAATCCTCTAAGCATGTTCATCCCTCCAAGTGTGATGTTATTCGTTCCAGTTCAGCTTCACTTCATTCCCAGTTCGTGAAGATTCGTAAATGGCATCGAGAATTAAATTGTTCGTATAGCCGGAGAGTGCTGAAGTAATCGGTTGTTTGCCTTCGCGAATGCAATCTAGGAAATGAAGGCTGAGGCGCAGACGTTCACCCTCGTCATCATCCGGTTTCTTCAGATCGGTCTCGATCGCTTTGTTAAACTTCTCTGTTAACAGCTTACCGTTAGCTCCGCGATAGCTCGCTCCGCCTTCTGTTCCCATCAGGTGAACGAACGGTGTATTGTCCGTATCCATATGCACGGCCCAGCTTACTTCCAGCGTCAGCGTGCTGCCATCTTCCATGCGAATCAAAGCAGTAGCCAAATCTTCAACGTCGTACGTACCGTTCCAGTTCGGTGTACCCCATGTTCCGATTCCTTTGCGACGAGGCCCGAATTCGGCATACGTAGCGCCCGATACCGATACTGGCTTCGGATTCCCCATCAAGTAGAGGGCAAGATCCAGCATATGAACGCCAATATCAATCAGCGGGCCCCCGCCTGACTCCTCCATTTTCGTAAACCAAGTGCCCCAACCAGGAATACCCTTGCGGCGGAACCAACCTGTTTTCGCAGTATAAATTTTGCCTAACTCACCGGCATCGACCTGCTCCTTGATCTGAAGGGGCACGGATTCCCAGCGCATTTGGTGACCAATCATGACGACTTTATCTGATGCTTGACTGGCCTTGTAAATTTGTTTGGCCGCTTCCGCATTAATACCCATCGGCTTCTCAATCAGCACATGCTTGCCTGCTTCAATCGCTTGTACAGCAAGCGAAGCATGGTGCATATTAGGCACGCCGATAATAACAGCGTCTACATTCGCACTTTGTATAAGTTCTTCAGGGGTAGCTGGCACGTAAGCAATACCGTGTTCCTGCGCGCGTGCTTCCGCGAGTGGCAGATAGGCATCCGTAATCGCCGTAATTTCACATAAATTGGCCAGCTTCGAAAATTCACGAATGTGGACCCCGCCAATATTTCCCGCTCCAATAATACCTACTCTAATTTTGTTAACGCTTTCCACTGTTCGTTCCTCCTCATATGCACATCCTGTTCGATCTCCTTTTATGGTAAAATAAGTGCAGCAAGAAGTCGTACCGTTATTTCGGAAAACGTCCCATTTTTTCGAAGGAGATCAGCCTCACTATGACGTACTTTCCCGATTATCTTAAAACGTATCCCAATATGGATTCGTCTTTCCCTTTTCACTTCAGCAGGAATACGCTCGACCGTGGCTTTCGGGCACATCGCCATGATTACCTAGAGTTCTCTTATGTCGTCAATGGCCGAGGAACAGAATCCATAAATGATGTGAAACATACGATGACACCAGGCACTTTTACATTCGTACTGCCCTATCAGGTGCATGAAATTTTCACAGATCCGGGTGAGCATCTAGTCCTGTTCAACTGCTCTTTCAGTATGGACCTGCTAATGGAGCCAGGGAACGATCAAGGCTTGTCCGGCCTGTTTAATGATACGAATACCCTGCCAGGCTATGTCCAGCTGAGTGGGCAAGATCAACAGCAAATGAGTGCTCTCATTGAAGATATGTACAAAGAGTACAACGCAAACGAACGCTACAGGCAGACGCTGCTAAAAGCGAGACTGAAGGAAATTCTTGTTCGGTTCGATCGTTATCGTTGGAAACAAGCTGGACAGGCTGAAACTACGGACATCGCGCCGCTTTCAGGGGCTAAAACGAGTCCTTCCGTGTGGCCTATCATTCACTACATCCACCGTAACTATCAAGAGGATTTGGCCTTGTCTGACCTCGCGACACGGTTCACGATGAGTGTATCCCGCATCAGCGAGGTCATTAAACAAACGACCGGCCAAACGTTCGTTCATTTCCTGCACGATCTGCGTCTGCGCCATGCGTGCAGTCTACTTGTATCCACAGACATGAGCGTGACGGAGATTGCCTTGGAGGTCGGGTACGGTTCGTACAAGACATTTTCTCGCATTTTTCGAGAAAGCAAAGGCATCGTGCCGAAGGACTATCGCAAAGCCGAGTATGGTCGACGAGTGACACAAGGATAGACGACTGCCAGCGAAAGCCTGCTGAGAAGCCGAAAAAGGACTTCTCAGCA
>NZ_WHOA01000173.1 GCF_013141715.1 Paenibacillus phytorum
GCGGGACAATGGACCAACATTACTGCGGCAAGAAGAAACGGCGTCTGGGAGTTGTATGTCAATAGCAAGAGCCTACCTGTAACCAATAATACAACAACACCTGCTGCACCTACGACAGGTACGTATATTGGTGCAGACAGCAGCGGAAGACAAGGCTTCAATGGACGTATTGATGCTGTTAGGGTTTACAATCAAGCATTGTCTACAGATCAGATCATGGCAATTGCCAACGAGACTTCTGACGTTAAGTTGCAAAGCATCGAAATAACGAAACTGCCAACAAAGTTGAATTACCTGCCGGGAGATATGCTTATTATTGATGGGCTGGTTGTGACAGGCACTTACAGCGATGGAACAACAAAAGTGGAGAACGTAACGACTGATAATATTACCGGCTTTGATAATGCCATTCTTAAATCAGGACAGCAACTGACTGTGACTCTAGGTGGAAAGTCAGCCAGCTTTAATGTAAATACGCTTGATGTATTGCCTGGTTCAGCATTGGTACCAGGAAGGATAGAAGCTGTAAACTACAATTCGAAAGATGGTCTTACACTTAGAAATCAATCGGTTAATGATGGCGGACCCGCATGGCGAGTGAGTTATATAAATAAAGGCGACTGGATGGAATATAACGTAGATGTGGCAAAATCGGGATTCTATCGAGTAAATTACAAGGTGGCAACAGGAGCTAATACGGGAGAGGTTGAATTCCAGGTAGATGGAGTACCTCAAACGAGAACCTTATTCTTAAGCGATGGCATGAAATCATCCGATACGGTCGCACTGAGTGAAGGCTCACATAAAATAAGGCTGAATGTAACGGCAGGTTATTGGGCTTTGCGCTGGTTTGAATTTACAGAGATTCAAGAAAAAAAATTGAACAGCATTACAGCACCAGCACCGCTATCAGTTGCAATCGGAACGCCGAAGACAGCGGCAGCTCTTGGATTGCCCGAAAAAGTAGCTCTTGTAACCGATGCGGGAAATATGGATGTCAGTGTGAATTGGGATTTAAATAGTGCAAGCTACGATCCAACTGCCACGACGGCGCAGACCTTCACGGTAACAGGAGAAGTAACTCTACCTATTGGAGTCACAAACCCGAACAGCGTTCCATTGACAACAAGCATTAGCGTATCTGCAAGTGATACGTTTACAGAAGACTTCGAGAATGGAATTGTAGGCTGGACAGTTGAGAAAGGAACAGCCAGTACAAGTAGTGCACAAGCGCATAGCGGGGCAAAGAGTTATGTAAAGGATGAAAATGCTGATGCTATTTCCAGAACATTTTCAAACTACTTAAATGGTTTAGTTTCAGTTTGGTATTATGACAACATGTCTGGAACTACGAAGCAAATGGCAAGTGTTGAAGGTGGGAAGTGGATAGCTGCAGGTGTTGATACATCTAAAACTGCTAGTATCGGCTCAACAAAGTATCAGGTACGTATAGACGGTACTTATACTTCATCGGGTGTCGATAGAACAAAAGGTTGGCATAAGTTTACCTGGGATTATACATCCGGGGATCATGTTGATTTATATATTGACGACCGGAAAGTTGCAACAGCGGATTCCAAATCATTTAATAAAATAGCCATGGGAGACTTCTGGGGAGCGGCTGGAATTGGGTATTTTGACGATGTTAAAATAGAAAATTTAAGAAAAGCAGTGAAAGGTGTAACGTTAAGTAAGACAAGTATGGAGTTGGAAGTAGGAGAAACTGAAGCTATAGCAGCAACAGTAACGCCTGAAGCTGCAGCAAACAAGAATGTTACGTGGAAGTCTAGCAACGAAGCAATCGTATCCGTAGATCAGAACGGAGTTGTTACAGCTAATGCTGAAGGAACAGCCATCATTACAGTAACCACAGTAAACGGGGGATACACGGCAAACTGTACGGTTACAGTGAAAAAGCCGATGCCGAAAGCAGCATTAACAGGTCCTCAGACGGTGAACACCGGCCAAACCTTCAATCTGAAAATGGGATTGAGCAACGTAACGCAAAGCGTATACCAACAAGTGTATGGGCAAGATTTGACGCTTCACTATGATCCGATGAGTTTGCAGTTCAATTCGGTTACTTCATTAAAACAAGGATTTAAAGTCATCGGTCAAAACGAGACGGTGCCGGGACAAGTCCAGATTGTGGCTGCTAGCGTGGGCGAGAACGTGTATGCCCAAGGCGATATGCTCACATTCAACTTTACGGCCAAGTCTGTAACTCAGGCAACTTATAGTTCGGTAATTTCAGTTGACCATGTTGTTATTGCAAACAGTCAGGGGAATGAACTGCAGGTAGGCGGAGCCTCCCGCGAAATACAAATTAGTATACCCGTAGATAAGTCGCTTTTGACTGCCTTGATCGCAAACGCTCAGGCTAAGTACAATGCAGCAGTGGAAGGAAATGGAGACGGTCTGTATGTGATTGGAGCCAAAGCACAATTACAGTCGGCGATCGACACGGCCAATGCGATAGCAAACGATCCGAATGCCAATCAGCAGCAGGTGGATAGTGCGAAATCCGCATTGGAAGCAGCAATACAAGTGTTTGAAACCAAGAGAATAAACGCAGATATCAATGGAGGCGGTGTCTCTATTGGAGACCTGGCTATTGTTGCAGGAACTTACGGCAAACAAGAAGGTGAGTCGGGTTGGAATGAGTTAGCGGATGTAAATAAAGACGGCAAGGTTGGCCTTGAAGACCTTGCAATCGTAGCTTTAGCGATGTTTAAATAAAATACCAAGGAATATTGTTGAATGAAAAGTTGAAATGATCGTATTAGCAACATTGAGGATTGCTCGGCAATGAAGTGGGGGGAGCTTATCTCCCCCTTCCGTCGCCGATATGGCCAATTACACTAACAATTTTTGAAAGGGTTGATTACTTTGATGTTAAAAAAACTTCTCGCATTCAGTCTGACGTTGCTTTTGATTGTGTTCATGCTTCCCCAGCCTCTTATTCATGCAAACACTAGTCCGAGCTTTTTATTTTCCATCACGGAGCCAAGCATATCGGTGGGTAATAACTTTGAAGTGAAGGTAGAAGGAAAACAACTAAGCGACTTGTACGCATATGAAATCAATTTAACCTATGATACCAGCCGTTTGGTGTTTGTGAAGGGTGTTATCGAAGGCAAAGGCTTTGCCGTGGATCCTATTGTGAATGGAAATAAGATACAAATCGCGCATACGCAAATAGGTAATGTTGCAGGCCAGAACGGGGATGTAACAATGGCTAAGCTGACATTTCATGCGGCTAGTCAGGGTAAGGCCGATATTGTACTGGACAGCGTGAAGATGATGAATTCGCAGATCGTGTCGACTGAAGTTTCAGGTAATAGCAAGTTATCGGTTGATGTAAAAGCATCGGGTAATGGCGGTAATGGCGGTAATGGTGGTAATGGTGGTAATGGTGGTAATGGTGGTAATGGTGGTAATGGCGGTAATGGTAGTAATGGTGGTAATGGTAGTAATGGTGGTAATGGTAGTAATGGTAGTAATGGTAGTAATGGTAGTAATGGTGGTAATAACGGTAACAACAAAAATAATGTATTTAATAGCGATATTGTCAATGAGATTAAACTTGTTAATTCGATTACTTCCAAAGTAGAGGAAGCCATGAAAGCTGATGTAAAGGTTGAAATGACTGACATTAAAGGACACTGGGGTGAAAAGATCATAAATACATTTATGAAACTGAGCGTTATTGATGGTTATGAGGATGGAACGTTCCATGCGGATGATCAAATCACACGTGCCGAGTTTGCAATGATCATTTCTCGCATATTCGAT
>NZ_WHOA01000174.1 GCF_013141715.1 Paenibacillus phytorum
GCGGGGCAATGGACCAACATTTCTGCGGCAAGAAGAAACGGCGTATGGGAGCTGTATGTAGGTGGCAACAGCATACCGGTAACCAATAATACGTCAACTCCTTCTACGCCAACAACAGGAACGTATATAGGCGCAGACAGCAGCGGCAAACAAAGCTTCAATGGACGTATGGATGCCGTAAGGGTTTATAATCAAGCATTGTCAACAGATCAGATCATGGCAATTGCCAAAGAGACTTCTGGCGCTAAGCTTCAAAGCATCGCAATAACTACACCGCCAACAAAGTTGAATTACTTGTTGGGAGAAAAGCTTATGCTTGAAGGGCTGGTTGTGACAGGCACTTACAGTGATGGAACAACAAAAGTGGAGAATGTAACGATTGATAATATTACCGGCTATGATAATGCCATTCTTAAAGCAGGACAGCAACTGACTGTGGCTATAGGTTCAAAGACAGCCAGCTTTAATGTAAATACGCTTGATGTATTGCCTGGTTCAGCTATGGTGCCTGGAAGGATATTAGGTGCAAACTACAATTCGAAACATGGTGAAACACTTGGAAATGAACCCGTTAATGATGGCGGATCCACATGGCGAATTAATTCTATAGATGCTGGCGACTGGTTGGAATATAACGTAGATGTGGCAAAAACGGGACTCTATCAAGTCACTTACAGAGTGGTAACAAAAGGACAGGCATTTACGGGAGAGATTGAATTCCTGGTAGATGGCGTATCCCAAAAGAAAACATCATTCAAAACCGACCATTGGAGCGACTATCGCAATATATCCGATCCGGTGGTCGCACTGAGTGCTGGCTCACATAAAATAAGGCTGAATTTAAATACAGGTTTTTGGGCTTTGCGCTGGTTTGAATTGACAGAGATTCCACCAAAGAAATTGAACAGCATAACAGAGCCTGCGCCAATAGCAGCGGCTATCGGAACGGCGAAGACAGCGGCAGCTCTTGGATTGCCTGGTAAAGTATCGCTTGTAACCGATTCAGGTAATGTGGATGCTGGTGTAACTTGGGATTTAAGCAGTATTAACTACGATCCAACGATCAATACGGTGCAAACCTTCACAGTACCAGGAACCATAACCCTGCCTGTTGAAGTCGTAAACACGAACAGCGTGCCATTAACAACAAGCATTAGGGTAACTGTTAATAAGATCCCTTCATCCCAAATGACGGCAACGGCGACAAGTCAGGAAACTGCTGGGGCTAACAACGCAGCCTCAATGGCGATTGACGGGAACACAGGAACGTTCTGGCATACAAAGTGGAGTGGTTCTGTTCTCCCCCAATCGATTACCTTAAACCTTGGAGGAACCTTCAAGATCAATAAAGTCGCGTATCTACCAAGACAGTCAGGAGGCAGCAATGGAATTATTACGAGCTATAACGTGTATGTAAGTACGGATGGTGTATCCTTTACTAAGATTGCAAGTGGAAATTGGGATAACAACAGTGCGGAGAAATACGCATCATTTACTTCGACCGATGCATCTTATGTCAAGCTCGAAGCAACAGCGGGCGTCGGTGGGTTTGCAAGCGCTGCGGAGATCGGTGTAACAGTAGCACCATCGGTACTGCCGAATCTCGTGAGCATCACAGCGCCGGCAGCAATCACAGGATTGGACATCGGAACGGCAAAGACAGCAGTTGCTCTTGGATTGCCCGTAAAAGCAGTTCTTGTTACCGAATCAGAAAATGTGGATGCTGGTGTAACTTGGGATTTAAGCGGCATTAACTACGATCCAACGATCATGACGGGACAGACCTTCACGGTACCAGGAACCGTAACCCTGCCTAGTGGAGTCGCAAACGCCAACAACGTGCCATTGACAACAAGCGTTAGCGTAACTGTTAATAAGATCCCTTCATCCCAGATGACGGCAACCGCGGACAGCGCGTGCTCTGCCTCAGAATCAGCGGCAAAAGCCGTGGACGGTATCGTAACCGGGAACAGCAAATGGTGCTCTTCATCCAGCAACCGTTGGCTGCAACTTGATCTCGGTTCCGTGCAGAGCGTGAACGGGTTTATCATCAAGCATGCTTCGGCAGGCGGGGAGCCTGCCAACTGGAACACGAAGGGCTACAATATTCAGGTCAGCAGTGACGGTACAAACTGGAGTACGGTGGTCAACGTAGCCAATAATACGAAGGGCATAACGATAGACAGTATAGCCGCCGTATCGGCACGTTATATCAAATTGAACGTTCCCGTCCCAACACAAGACACGAATCAAACGGCAAGAATTTATGAGTTTCAGGTATTAAAAGCTCCTTCATCGGATAAAACGGTTAAGAGTATTACAGCACCTGCGGCAATCACAGGGGTGGTGAACGGTACGGCGAAGACAGCAGCTGCCCTTGGATTACCTGCAATGACAGAGCTCGTTACCGACACAGGAAGCATGAACGCTGATGTGACATGGAATGTTGATGCATCAAGCTATGATCCGGCTGTACGGACGCAGCAGACATTCACTGTAAGTGGAACTGTAACTCTGCCTGCAGGAGTGGTAAACCCTAATAACGTAGCATTGACAACAAGCGTCAGCGTAACCGTATTGCCAGCGCCAGCAGCACCAAAGTCTACATTGACAGGTGTACAGCAGGTACTTTCTGGCCAAACCTTCATTCTGACGATGGGACTGGCCGACGTTACGCAAAGCGTATACGAGCAAGTGTACGCCCAAGATTTCACACTACAGTATGACCCAGCAAGTGTGCAATTCGATTCGGTGTCATCCCTGAAAGATGGGTTCCAAGTCATCGATCAAAAGGAAACAGCACCGGGTCAACTCCGGATTGTCGCTGCCAACGTGGGTGCGAACGTGCCTGCCCAAGGCGATTTGCTTACAATCCAATTTAAGGCCAAATCTGTAACCGAAGCAACCAATACGACAATTTCTGTTGATCATGTTGTGATTGCCAATGCACAAGGGAATGAGCTGCAGGTCGGCGGAGCTTCCCGTGAGATCCAAATAACTGTACCTAGTATACCTGTAGATAAATCGCTCTTGAACGCAACGATCGCAAGCGCTCAGTCGATGTACAATGCAGCAGTGGAAGGCAATGGAGATGGGCTATATGCGATTGGCTCCAAAGCGCAATTGCAGTCGGTAATCGATGAAGCCAAAGCTGCAGCAAACAATTCGAGTGCTACCCAGCAGCAGGTGGATAGCACGAAAGCCGCATTGGAAGCGGCAATTCAAGTGTTCGAAAGCAATAAAATAACTGCAGATATCAATGGAGGTGGTGTCTCAATTGGTGACTTGGCTGTGGTTGCAGCTGCTTACGGCAAACAACAAGGTCAAGTAGGCTGGGTTGAGAAAGCGGATGTAAACCATGACGGCAAAGTAGACATTGTAGACCTTGCCATTGTAGCTAAAGCGATCTTGGAATAGAACAACCACATACAAGGTTGAAGGAAAATTGAATTAATCGCATTAGCGAAATTGAGGATTAATCGGCAATGAAAGGGGGGAGATTATCTCCCCCCCTTTCGTCGTCGATGACGTTTTCTTCACTTTTTATAAAGTTATTGTAAATGTCGAAAAAGTTCATTTTTTGTGATAATTGTACACATTTTTAGGATATTCAATGTATAACTGAAAATTTATGATTAGTGCATGATCGTTGGAAGGCGTTTTCAATATTTGTCAAATCACGTTATTAATAAAGACATTGTGATTACGAAGAAATGAGTCATCTGCTCTGGTAAATTGCGGGTCAGCGGATGAACTGAATTTGAACAAGTAGTGAATGGTTTGTTTTAGTGGTATTAAGTTCGCTGGATTCCGAGGTATTATTCTAATTGCAAGCGCTGTTATCTCATTTCTCATTAGATTTGATCTCATTATCTGCAATTGTTCAGTAGTTATATTTGAAAGGTGGATTATTTTGTTGTTAAAAAAACTTCTCAGATTCAGTCTGACTTTACTTTTCACCATGTTCTTGCTTCCGCAGCCTCTTACACATGCAAAACCTAGCCTGGGTTATTTACTTTCCATCCCGGAAGCAAGTGTATCGGCAGGTAATAACTTTGAAGTGAAGGTGGAAGGAAAACAATTAAGCGATTTGTACGCATTTGAAGTCAATTTATCGTTTGATTCAAGCCGTTTAGAGTTTGTAAAAATAGACATCGAAAAGAGTGGCGGCTTTACTGTGGATCCTATTGTAAGTGGGAACAAAATTCAAATCGCACATACGCAAATGTCTAACAAGCCAGGTCAAAGCGGCGATGTAACGCTGGCTACGCTGAAATTTCATGCGGTTAATCAGGGATTAGCCGAAATTGTACTGGACAACGTAAGACAGGTAAACCTGGTGGATTCGAACTTAGTGACTGATGTTGTTCAAAACAATAGTAAGGTAGTGGCTACTATACACAATAACAACAACAATAACAACAATAATAACAACAACAATAACAACAACAATAACAACAACAATAACAACAACAATAACAACAATAACAACAACAACAATAACAATAACAATAACAATAACAATGAGAGTAAACTTGTTAATTCGATCACTTCCAGGGTAGAGGAAGCTAA
Source organism: Paenibacillus phytorum (assembly GCF_013141715.1). Classification (GTDB taxonomy): domain Bacteria; phylum Bacillota; class Bacilli; order Paenibacillales; family NBRC-103111; genus Paenibacillus_E; species Paenibacillus_E phytorum. The sequence goes on from NZ_WHOA01000174.1 coordinate 4,573, forward strand.
GAAAGCTGATGTAAAGGTTGAAATGACTGACATTAAAGGACACTGGGGTGAAAAGACCATAAAAACATTTATGAAACTGGGCGTTATTGATGGTTATGAGGATGGAACATTCCATTCGGATGGTCAAATCACACGTGCAGAGTTTGCAATAATCATTTCTCGCATATTCGAT
>NZ_WHOA01000001.1 GCF_013141715.1 Paenibacillus phytorum
GCGTGTTTAGCCCCGTTACATTTTCGGCGCAGAGTCACTCGACCAGTGAGCTATTACGCACTCTTTCAATGGTGGCTGCTTCTAAGCCAACATCCTGGTTGTCTGTGCAACTCCACATCCTTTCCCACTTAACACACACTTGGGGACCTTAGCTGATGGTCTGGGCTGTTTCCCTTTTGACAATGGATCTTAGCACTCACTGTCTGACTCCCGGATTTAAGTTTGTGGCATTCAGAGTTTGACTGGACTTGGTAACCCTTGGCGGGCCCCGCACCCAATCAGTGCTTTACCTCCACAACTCAACATCCGAGGCTAGCCCTAAAGCTATTTCGGGGAGAACCAGCTATCTCCGAGTTCGATTGGAATTTCTCCGCTACCCCCACCTCATCCCCGCATTTTTCAACATGCGTGGGTTCGGGCCTCCAGTGAGTGTTACCTCACCTTCACCCTGGACAGGGGTAGATCACACGGTTTCGGGTCTACGTCCACGTACTAAAGCGCCCTATTCAGACTCGCTTTCGCTGCGGCTCCGTCTTTTCAACTTAACCTCGCACGGGAACGTAACTCGCCGGTTCATTCTACAAAAGGCACGCCATCACCCATATAGAGGGCTCTGACTTTTTGTAAGCACACGGTTTCAGGTTCTTTTTCACTCCGCTTCCGCGGTGCTTTTCACCTTTCCCTCACGGTACTGCTTCACTATCGGTCACTAGGGAGTATTTAGCCTTGGCAGATGGTCCTGCCGGATTCCGACGGGGTTTCACGTGACCCGCCGTACTCAGGATACCTCTAGGGATTTCGTTCGATTTTGGCTACAGGGCTTTTACCTTCTATGCCGGACCTTTCCAGATCACTTCGCCTACCGAACTAACCCCACAACGAGGTCCTACAACCCCAAGGAGCAAGCTCCTTGGTTTGGGCTATTCCGCTTTCGCTCGCCGCTACTGACGGAATCACTTTTGTTTTCTTTTCCTCCAGGTACTTAGATGTTTCAGTTCCCTGGGTATGCCTCCAATGCAGCTATGTATTCACTACATGGTAACTGCGCATTACCACAGCTGGGTTCCCCCATTCGGACATCCCCGGATCAAAGCCTGCTTACGGCTCCCCGAGGCATTTCGTCGTTCGCCACGTCCTTCTTCGGCTCCTAGTGCCTAGGCATCCTCCGTGTGCTCTTTCTAGCTTAACCTAGAAAAAACTTTAAAGATTTTTG
>NZ_WHOA01000175.1 GCF_013141715.1 Paenibacillus phytorum
GCTAAGTACATTATCTTCAGGTAAGAAGATTGGTTGCGGGGGCAGGATTTGAACCTGCGGCCTTCGGGTTATGAGCCCGACGAGCTACCGGGCTGCTCCACCCCGCGTCATTAAGCATATATGATGAATCCGAGTAAAGCAAGTCTTGCTTAAGGAATCATGGTGGAGGCTGACGGGATCGAACCGCCGACCCTCTGCTTGTAAGGCAGATGCTCTCCCAGCTGAGCTAAGCCTCCATGGGATGATGAATTTGGGCCCACGCAAAGTATTCGGATTAAGCTTCGTCAGCTTTACGTCACTTTGTGGGTATTATTGGTGACCCGTAGGGGACTCGAACCCCTGTTACCTCCGTGAAAGGGAGGTGTCTTAACCACTTGACCAACGGGCCTTACTAGAAAGATAGTGGCGGAGAGAGAGGGATTCGAACCCTCGAGACGCTTGTGACGCCTACACGATTTCCAATCGTGCTCCTTCGGCCAGCTCGGACACCTCTCCATATGGCTCCCCGAACAGGACTCGAACCTGTGACAACTCGATTAACAGTCGAGTGCTCTACCAACTGAGCTATCAGGGAATAGAAACAATGTTTACTTCAAGGATTTATTCCTTGAAAACTAGATACGAAACTT
>NZ_WHOA01000176.1 GCF_013141715.1 Paenibacillus phytorum
GCTCACATAAACAATTTCCGCTAAATCAACCAAGGATAGATCTTTCTGATAATTTTCTTCAATGTAAGCCTTCGCAATTTGTGAAATGGAATTCGTCGATGATCGAAGGTGATGTTCAGTGAGTCTGAAAAGCAAGATAAATAACGTTTGAAGCAAGGAAGCGATAAGATCTAAAAATCCAACTTCAGTTGCGGTCGCTTCTTTATGAATATCAGAAAAAAAACGGTTGATTTTGTTAAAATCTTCTCCAATTCTGAGAATGGGCTGCAAATGAGGTTCAAACAAAAGTCCTTGCGACAAACCTGAAAAATGTAACCCATCAATTGAAATTAAAACGCCTCGAATGCATATTTCCGATGTTGCTCGAATGCGATACTCAGACGATGGATGAATGACCAATAAGTCCCTCTCGCTGATCGATAGCAACTGCTCCCCGTCGTAAACTTCCCCGCGCCCCTCTTGAAGTAAAAAGATAGAAGTGTACGAATTGGCAAAAAAATGATGCTCGTCTAAGTGATTGCAACGTACCAGAGCAGTTGATATGAAGCGGGGTGCATTTAAAAATATAACTGTCATGTTATCCTATTTCCCCCATACCTCATTTTATGAGATAAACCTTGATCGAGGTCTTACGAGAGGAGCGACCTCGTATATAGGTGGTAAAAAAAACAAACACTTTGGAATACAATACCGTTTTGTGATGACCGCAAGAATGTAGTACAAATGCAACTGATATGCGAAATTTCGATCTCTTTCAAGCATCTGTGATCACATGGTGGGATTGGAGTGAGAGGGAGATATCGCAAATGGGCTTCGACTCAAGAAGAACCTCTTTCAGCAGCAAAGTATATAGAGGCGACTTAACATGTGATACCACAAATAAAGGATTCGTTTTTGCATATGCCCCCTAATATATGTAAGCAGATCTTATTTGCCAAGTAGCCCTTTGAAATAAAGATGCATAAAGTATTTTTTACCATCCATTATAATGAATTTACAATTTTGAACGAGCGGTGTTTCTCTAAGTTCCAGTGAAAAATAATTGAGAAGTTTAAACAATTGAGATTGAGCTGGCTGATCGATTTGAAATTTCACGCCATATTCATATAAATCTATAATCTTAGTTTCTATTTTTTTCATTCTAACAATATATCCATATATGGTAAGACACTTCCCCATGATTAGTGTGCTAAAGCTAATGCGTATTCAGGTTTTACGCGATGAAAATCTCTCGCTTTTATTTGTGCTGTTATTAAACTTCCCATTTCTAAATGATCACTCCAATCCCACCTTCTTGAACGCTTGACATAATTAACGGATGGTCTCTTACTTTCGGACTGAAAATAATGCGTTTAAATGAAGTCGGTACACAATCGTTAAGTAAGACGTATCAAACAACCAAAAACGTATCCGTGCTTAAAAAATTATTTATCATTCTGCAACGTTGGTCACCTTGAAGTATAAGGAGTTAGCTCATAATCACGGCTTCCTTGGCAGCCTGATTCAAAATTCGATATACTCGAATCCGTTTGATTGGAACGCCTGTTCCACTTGAGCTGAACACATACTCTTCATCATCCATGTGTTGAAGATACTGTTTGTAACCCAAACGTAACTCCTCAATCAGCTCATACCTTCTATTGAAATTGTGCTAAAACATACCTTAACCCCAGCATAAAGGTTGCTTTTATGTCGGGGTTAAGCTTTATGTTCGTAGAAGTCTACGACTTACATGTTTTTATCTACTTTACCTACATTTCGATCCAGGGACTGGAGGCGATGTCGATCCCGAACAATAACTTGATCATACCTTGCCTCCAAAACGCCCGGAACCTCATATAGTAAATAAGAGAGACCGTTAACTTCTCCTCGAAACGAAGCGGGAAAAGACAAATACTCATCTTTTGTCAGGATGGGAAGTACAGAAACATCGCTAGACATTTTGCATTCCATCTTATATCTAATAGCTGATCGTATATTGTTTTTTATAAGAATAACCTCTTCATATTTGTTGTCATATAAGCAAAATTGCAAGGTATTAGCCCTCCTTTTTCCACTTGAAGTCCCCTCAGATCTGCCTAATGATGAAAGGAGATTTAGTCCAAGCTGTCCAATAGTGATTTCAACTGAGGGTCAAGGTTCAATGCATTCAGAATGACCGTAAGAGCCTCCGCACGTGTGGAGTTACCATGCGGATCAAATATTCCATCGTTCTTGCCGCTGATGAGGCCAGCTTCAGCCGCATCTTTGATTTGGTTCACTGCATAGGAACTTGCGCTTGCCAAATCTGTCAAGTTACCCTTGGAAGCATCTTTATCCAGATTACTCAAGTTGATAACACGGGATAAGATGACGACCATTTCCTCTCGGCTGATCGTTTGGTCCGGCTTAAAGGTTCCGTCTTCGTAACCGGCAATCACCCCTGAGCTTGCGAGCTTCTCAATAACAACCCTAGCCCAGTGATTGTCGAGATCGTTCAGTATAACGGAATGATTAGGACGGCTGCTGATATCGAATACGCGCGCGATAATCGCTGCAAACTCGGCTCGTGTAATTTTGCCATCCGGATGGAACGATCCATCCTCATATCCATCGATTATGCGCAGTTTCACGAATGTACCGACGGTCTTTTCGGCCCAGTGTCCTTTAATGTCAGCCAGTTCAACTTTCGTATTAGATGTCTTGGCTTCCTCTACCTTAGACTGGATAGCTTGAATCAAGTCTTTTACACTAACAATGTCATTATTAAACACATCTTTCTTATTAGTGTGGTCCATTCCCTTTTTGGTTATATTAGCCGATACTTTGCTGTTGCCAGAAACATCATTAGACACTAACTGCGAATTCACCAGTTTCACGCTGTCCAGTGCAATTTCGGCCGATCCTTGACTTTTCGCTTTAAATGTCAGCGTTGCCAGTGTCACATTCCCGTTCTTGCCTGGAGCATTGCCTGTTAGCGAATTCGCAATTAGAACTTTGTTCCCTTCCACAATAGGCCCCACAGCATAGCCGTTCTTACCACTAGAACCACTGATACACTCCAAATGGTTTGTATCAAAAGATAACTTGACTTCATATGCGTACAAGTCGCTTACTTGATTTCCACTCACCGTCACTTGGAATTTACCTTCTTCCGATATACTGTCGTCCGAGATGGAAAGCAAAAAGGTCGGGCCGGAGCTTGCTTGTATACCGAGTGGTGAAAGTAAAAGCATAGACAAAAGAAACATCAGACTGAATGCGTGTATTTTTTTTATCATCGAAGAATTCTCCCTTTCGCATAACATGGTGTGGGTTGATTTAACCGTTTGAGCCACGTGCAGCACTTGGAAATGAAAGGGAGGAGACACAAGATCTCCCCGCATTTCTTTATCGATCCATCTAATCCATCATCATTCGAAGCTGGTTTATTGCAAGATCGCTCTGGCTACAATGGCAAGGTCTAGAATATCAACTTTGCCGTCATGGTTAACATCCGCTTTCTCATTCCAGCCCGCTTGACCTTGTTGTTTACCGAAAGCAACTGCAACGGAAGCCAAGTCTCCAATTGAGATACCGCCTCCATTGATATCTGCGGTTATTTTCTTGCTTTCAAACAACTGAACTGCTGCTTCCAATGCGGCTTTCGCATTATCCACCTGCTGCTGAGTCACGTTCGAATTATTCGCAGTTGCACTAGCCGTATCGATAGCCGACTGCAATTGCACTTTGGAGCCAATCGCATATAGTCCATCTCCATTGCCTTCCACTGCTGCAGCGTACTTCGTCTGAGCGCTTGTGATCGTTGCGTTCAAGAGCGACTTATCTACAGGTATAGTAGGTATAGTTATTTGTATCTCACGGGAAGCTCCGCCGACCTGCAGTTCATTCCCCTGTGCATTAGCAATCATTACATGGTCTACAGAAATTGTCGTATTGGTTGCCTGGGTGACAGATTTGGCCTTAAATTGGATTGCGAGCAAATCGCCTTGGGCAGGTACGTTCGCGCCTACGCTGGCAGCCACAATTCGGAGTTGACCCGGCGCCGTCTCCTTTTGATCGATGACTTGGAACCCATCTTTCAGGGATGTCACCGAATCGAATTGCAAACTTGCAGGGTCATACTGTAGTGTGAAATCTTGCGCATACACTTGCTGGTATACGCTTTGCGTAACATCTGCCAGTCCCATCGTCAAAGTGAAGGTTTGGCCAGAAAGTACCTGCTGTACACCTGTCAATGTAGACTTTGGTGTTGCTGGCGCCGGCAGCACAGTCACGCTGACGCTTGTTGTCAATGCTACGTTGTTCGGATTTACCACTCCTGCAGGCAGAGTTACAGTTCCACTTACCGTGAAGGTCTGCTCCGTCTTCACAGCCGGATCATAGCTTGATGCATTCACATCCCATGCCACATTGGCATTGACGTTTCCTGCATCGGTAACCAATTGTACGGTTGCTGGTAACCCAAGGGCTTCCGCTGTTTGTGCGGTTCCATTTGTCAATCCTGTAACAGCTGCAGGTGCTGTAATATTAGTCACGACTTTGCTGTCCGCATTGAACTTAAACCAGTCCATGTTGCATACATAGCCGGTGGTATTGCCTTGTCCGGTCCTAAATACCAGATATAGATTATGGACACCTGAGATATTTTGAATATTGGTTTTTTTAGTCTCATAGGTCGTCCAGCCTTTATAGGTATCTACGGCAAGTGTTCCTGCAAGTGTTCCTGTCGCACTGTCAAGCCTTACTTCAATAGTACCGCCTGCAAATTGGTCTCTAGATACACTTGCGATGAAACTGGTAGCACCGCTGCCAAAATCAACATTATTATATACTGCATAATCGCCGTTTCTAACATTATCTACGATTTTCCCACCGCTTGCGCCTGCGAGAGTAGTACCTCCTCCAATGCTTCCCGACTTGGAATTGAAGCTTTCTGCTTCCAACGTATTGAATGCGTCTTTTTTGACAATCGCTACGTTGTAGGTCGCCGTCCTTTCTCCTACTTTCACGGTCAGTGTCTGGCTTGCTGCCGGAGCTGAACTGTCAAAGCCGCTTACATTGGCTGCTGTAATATTCTCTACATTTGTCGAACCATCCCCATAGGTACCTGTCACTACCATCCCTGTTAAGTCAAGGCTTTCCCCTACGTAGTAAGTCAGCTTTTTTTGGGGGGTTGTAATGGCAATACTATTCAACTTCCGTATATCAAACCTAAACCAGTTGATGTTACATACATAGGTATGCGACGTCTTAAACACCAGATATACGTCATGAGTTCCGCTGACATTGTTAATAGTGGTAGACAGCGTCTGATAGGTAGTCCATCCTCCTGTGGGATTGACATCAAGTTTTCCTGCCAATGTCCCTGTCGGGCTGTCAAGCCTTACTTCAATCGTGCCGCCTGAATTTGACGCATCGGCAGATACCCTTGCACTGAATGCCATAGAGCCGCCGGACCTATCAAAGTCGTCAAAGTTAATGTCTTTGTATACCGCATAGTCACCATTTCTTACATTTTCCACCTGTTGCCCACCGTCCACGGTGGAGTTAACCGATAAACTTCCCGACTTGGAATCGTAGTTTTCCGCTTCCATCTGTGCCAGCACACTCCGATGAAGGAACTTAAACCAGTTTAAGCTGCCTACATTGGTATTTGTGGTCTTAAATACCAGGTATACATCATGGATACCCGTAATACTGGTAGTACCGGATGTTAGTGTCTGATAGTTCCCACCAGTAGGATCCACTGTAAGTGTTCCCGCCAGTGTACCTGCAGGACTGTCAAGCCTTACTTCAATATTACCGCCGGAATTCGCATCAGCAGATACCCTTGCGCTGAATGCTGAAGCACCTACTCCAAAGTCTATATTTTTATATACCGCATAGCTGCCATTTGCAGTACCTCCAATGCTTTGTCCACCCTCTGAACTGTCCACGGCTGCAATACCTCCGGATGAGGAATCGAAGCTTTCTGCTTCTATCTTGGAGAACGTGTTTGTGTTTAGTTGCAGTGATGGGCTCGGTTGCGGTGCAAGCATGGTCCCATCAAAATTGTACAGGTTCAGTTCATGGATTGACCAGTAATGAGCACTGTTTGTACCGGTCTGGACAATCTTGACATAGCGGCTCGTGGTTTTCGGGAAAGTTATCAGCGTGTATTCGTTATATCCTACACCACTGGCAACTTCTGAACCCCAATTTATCCCATCGTTTGATACATATACACTATACGCACTGGGATAGTCGCCTATCGAATTTGTTACTTCCATGGTAAATTTATTAAATGTCTGAGCTGACCCAAGGTCTATCTGTACATATTGACCCGGAGTCTGGGTAGTATATGTTGACCACTTGGAATCAAGGTTAGCATCCGTCATTAAATGAGCATCCGATTGGTTATTTGAAGTAGTAATCGTCCAACCGCTTCTTGGAAGAGGCATAGGCGGAAGCCAGTTTGTATCGGTAGCATCAGGAGTATATGGTGTTCCTGGTGAGGATATATAACCTTTTGACAATTTCCAGGTTGCTGCCCAATCCTTTGGTGTCAGGAAGTAGTAATTTTTCCCTTGTGGATTACTCAGTAAATTCTGAGTTATTTGATAAACCTTGTTCGCTGTATCACCAAAGGTATATTCCTCACGGCCATTGTTAGTACCATTTCTGCCTGAGTTCATATCTACACCTAGAAATACAGGTCCACTTCCAGAAGAATTACTTCTTATATCGTTGGCCATTGAAAGGAAATTACCTTGATATCCAATTTTCAAGCCTTTTATCAAAGAATTTGTAGGTGCATAATACTCCTCAAAATTCGGCGTATAGTTTGTATAGCCTGCCAGTAGAAAGTAGGGCGCTGTATGTTTTGCATAGTTTTCGATCTCGTTAGTGCTTAAATCGTTGTAGGAATAGAAATGCATATTATCGCCATAGCTTTTCAATTTATTAAAGAAATTATTATATCCGGTTGGAGTTTTACTTTCCTGAAAGCTACCCTGAGTGCCATCATGTGAATCTAAGATATTCTCGTAAACATCAGGATACTGTCTTGATGTAAACTCCGCTAGTTTTGGATCAATATCCATTAAAAGCGGATTAAATGTCCATCCGATAGGTACCTGTCCACTATGTTCGCTATAAAGTCTGTCTATGGTATGATAATTTAAAGGAGCCCCCATATTATCTCCATCAGAAACCATAAATGACAAATATACACCATTTGGGTCTATAGTTTTAGCAACAGGCGCATGCTGTTGCTTATAATTACTGTAATCCGAAGTAAATGCTGAGGTAACTGACCAATTCCAGCCATAGGCCATAACCATTGGATAACCCAAATTATGAATATTATCTATAAAGGGTCCTTCGTCATAAGTCATACCCATGACTGGCGTCCCCTGTGGATAATTTGTTGAGTTTAAGAGTGTCGAATTTTTAGAATTGCTGCAATTAAATACGAACACTTTATTCGCAATAAAATAATCATAGACTCCCGAAATCATATCGTTAGGACCTGTTCCATAAGTTGATCCCGTAGTTACTGTAGCTACTACATTCCTGCTAGTCTCAGCTCTAAAATAATTGCTATACGACCAGTCAAAGGCCTGGTCACTTGTCATACTTGTCAAGTCATATTTCTGAGTATAGTTATAACCTTCATCTGCAATATACGTATCCATCGCGCTTGTTACAGGGATAGTATCTTCGAATGCCGAAGCAGTTATGGCCGCGCAAAGGACTCCTTGCGGGTAAGAGCTGTCTCCCGATAAACTTGGTATTTTGATCTTACCTTTTATAACATTCCCATAATTTTTAAGTAAATAAAATAATGCTGGATACTTTTTAGTTCTGTCTAATACGGCATATGTTTTGGGGACATTAAAATATGCAGGTATATCCAGAGCGGTTCTGTTAAAGTTGGGGGCATCCCACAAATGTTCAAACTGGTAGTTTACAACATATATTTTTGTAGTACTGTCCCTATTGACTATTCCTTGGATTACAGATATAGCCAGCAGCGCCTCTTGAGACTCCCAGGTATGATATGATTTGTCTATGTTGACATCCAATACTATAATACTATTAGCTGGTGTCGAAGTTTTTGGCAAAGTTTGAGTATAAGTTGCCGCATTTGATGTTGTTGGCGCTGCCACAATGAAACTTGTACACATCATTAAAGTTAAAAACAATAAAATTATCCTCTTTTTAATCATTATTTAATACCTCCCAATTTTATTTTGTCGGTGTTCAGGTAAGCGCTTTCTTAATTTTTATAAAGTGCTGGCCAGTTTACATGCTGGCCATACACAAGGAGCTTACCACTATTCTCAAATTACTTTGATTGACTATTGAATTTCAAATCGGTAACAGACAGGTGATCTGCCTGTAAGAGCTATACTCCGACTATCGGGCTGGCTGCCGCCGATATAAGCTTCGAAAACACCCGGCTCGACAACGGCTGCTCCTTCCTCATCAAACAGAGCCAGTTCTTCATCTGTCAGGCAGAAGCTCACCAGGCATTCCTCACCAGGTTTCAGGAACACCTTTCTGAACCCTTTTAGTTGCCAATTGGGGGTACGGAATGATGCATCCAGAGCCTTCACATATAGCTGAACCGTTTCTTCTCCGGCATATTTGCCTTCATTCTTAACCAAGATGTTCAGGTGAACGGATTGTCCTTGCTCATAAATCATTTTCGCCAAGTCCACGCGTTCGTATTGGAAAGTTGTATAACTAAGACCGTATCCGAACGGATACAAGGCTTCCTGCATCATATACCGATAGGTTCGATTCTCCATGCTGTAATCGCAAAAATCGGGGAGCTCTTCAACGCTTCGGTAGAAAGTAACTGGCAAACGTCCGGAAGGATTACTATCACCGAACAACAAAGACGCTACCGCTCTTCCCCCCTCTGCCCCTGGATACCAAGCTTGTACGATGGCCTCGACATGCTCGTCAGCCCAATTAACAGCTATTGCGCTTCCAGATAACAAGACAAGTATAACGGGCTTGCCCGTTGCATGAATCGTCTCTAGCAGATCTTGCTGGAGACCTGGCAGTTGAAGATGCTTGCGGTCACCGCTTGCATATTCATTCGATACGTCGCCTTCCTCCCCTTCCAATGAGGCATCAAGTCCCAAGCAAATCACGACAACATCTGCTCGCTCTGCAACCGAAAGCGCTTCGGCAAAGCGATCCTTGGGCTCGGCCAGCACCTCGACGCGATCCTTGTAAAGATGACAGCCCTCCGCGTAATAGATTCGCGTTCCAGGCTGGACGGCTTCGCGTATTCCGTCCAGTACCGTATAATACCGAGAAGCTGTGCCGCAGTAGTTGCCGATCAACGCCTGACGGCTGTCCGCATTCGGACCGATGACAGCTATGGAGCGAACCGCATCGCGCTTGAGAGGGAGAATGCCCTGATTTTTGAGAAGCACCATCGATTTCTCGGCAGCCAGACGAGCGCATGCCAAGTGCTCCTCACACTCCACGACCTCGTAGGGAATCGACGTGTACGGCACTTGCTTCTCGTCATCCAGCAGCCCTAAGCGAATTCTCGTCTCCATTAAGCGCGTGATGGAAATGTCGATGGTTTGTTCGGTAATGAGCCCTTGCTCATAGGCGGATTTCAGATGCAAATACACATTGCCGCAGTTCAAGTCGCAACCGTTGTTCAGTGCCAGCGCCGCCGATTCCTCTATCGTACTAGTTACATGATGATGCTCATGGAAATCCTTGATTGCCCAGCAATCAGAGACCACATGACCGTGAAAACCCCATTCTCCGCGCAAGATTTGCTTGAGCAGCGTTTCGCTTCCACAGCTTGGCTCCCCATTGACTCGATTGTAAGCGCCCATGACGGCTTCGACTTGTCCCTCGATTACACAATCCCGAAAAGCAGGCAAATACGTCTCGTACAAATCCTTCTTGGACGCAATTGCATTAAAGGAATGTCTCACTTCCTCCGGGCCGCTGTGTACAGCAAAATGCTTGGCGCAGGCCGCCGCTTTCAAATATTGCGGATGATCTCCTTGCAGCCCTTTAATGTAGGCTACACCCAGTCTGCCGGTTAGATAAGGATCTTCACCATACGTCTCATGCCCTCTTCCCCAACGCGGATCGCGAAAAATATTCACATTAGGCGACCAGAAGGTCAGCCCCTTGTACATGCCGCGATCCCCTTGTCGCTGGGATTCATGATGCTTCGCTCTTCCTTCGGTTGCGATGATATCCGCAATTCGCTCAAGAAGACCTGCATCAAAGGACGCTGCGAGACCGATGGCTTGCGGAAACACAGTGGCGATCCCGGCTCTTGCTACGCCATGAAGCGCTTCATTCCACCAGTTATAACGCGGAAGCCCCAGTCTTGGTATCTCCGCTGCGTTGTAAAGCATCTGAGAAATTTTCTCGTCAAGTGTCATTTGAGAAACAAGCGTTTTGGCCCGCGCTTTAACCTCAGTGTTGTGATCTGCCATAATTCTTGACATGTCTGCTATCTCCCCAGCTTATTCGTTTTTCTAACCTTTAACCGCACCCGCTGTCATACCTTCCATAATTCTGTCGCTCAGGATAAAGAACATGAGCAGAATAGGCAAAATGCTGATCATCAGCGTGGCACCTATAGCTCCCCAATCGGTCGTGTATTGACCGACGAAATTCTGGACACCTACAGTCAGCGTCTTCAATTTGTCCGAACTGATAAATGTATTGACAAAAATAAATTCGTTCCAGTTATAAATCATATTAATAATCATCGTTGTGGAAATAGCGGATGACGTCATTGGCAAAATGATTTGGAAGAACATTCTGGGAACTGTGCATCCATCCATGACTGCCGCTTCCTCCACTTCACGAGGCAAGACTTGATAAGAGCCCAGCAGAATCATCAGGGTGATGGGGAGATTGAAAGCAATATAGGACAGTACAACGGACAGCGGATTATCCTTCAAACCGATGTTGCTAAACAAGTTGAACAACGGAATCAGAGTGGAATGGACGGGTATCATCATTCCGACCATAAACAATCCAAGTACGAATGAGTTAAGCCGCCATTTCATACGAGTGATAGCGTAAGCTGAAAAGCTGGCCAGTAGGACCGTGAATACGACAGACGCTGCAGTAATCCAGATGCTATTCAGAAAATAGCGGCCAATATTTGCATCCGTCCAAGCCTTCGCGTAGTTTGCCCAATGAGGGTGCGTAGGCAAAGAAAAAGGTGAAAGGTTAAATACATCCTGATTGCTTTTGAGTGAAAAAAATAACAGCCAGATCAGAGGGAAAAGCTGCACTAGAGCAACCCCTGATAAAATGATGTATAATGCCGGAATGCCAACTCGTAACTTCATGAATTCCTTCCGCAATGGGGTGACGGCTATGTGTGTGTTCATTGCGACTCCTTTCTTACACCATCGCTTCTTCGATTTTCTTGCAAATTATTCCTGAATTACTAGTATTGTACGGTTTCTTTAGAAGCCGTACACATTCGGATCAGCCATGTAACTGCCAAGCAAATGAGCAGCAGGAAGAAACCGACGGCGCTTCCATAACCAAAGTCAAAGCTTTTGAATGCAAGACGGTACATGTAAGATGCCATCACCTCGCTGGCTCCATTCGGACCTCCATTGGTCATTACATAAATAAGATCAAAATATTTGAGCGACCCTACAACTGCCAGGACAATCGTAACTTTAAATACCTCGGCGACCAGAGGCAACTTGATAGACCAAGCGATCTGCAGCGGTCCCGCGCCGTCAATCGTGGCGGCCTCAAGTAGCGAGGATGGAATATTTTTAAAAGCGGCATAATAGATTAGAATGTAAAATCCGGCATACTGCCAAAGAATCGGTATGAAAATCGCAAATAGTACAAGCTTTGTATCCGCTAGCCAAGAAGGCGGATTATTCACGCCGACAGATTCCAGAAAAGCGTTAAGGATCCCGTTTGTCGGATGGTATATTTTGAGCCAAAGCTGGGCAATAGCCACCGATGACAAAAGCATAGGAATCAAGTAGATTTTACGAAAAAGATTGGTGCCTCGTATTCGACTGGTCAGCACCAAAGCCACAGCCAGATAAACGACCAGACTCAAGGCCGAGAACAAGGCGAGCAATAAGGAATGTTTGGCGCTGTCCCAGAACTGGGCGTCCCCAAGCAACGTTCGGTAATGCTCCAATCCAATAAAGGTTGGTGCTCCGATACCATTCCATTTCGTAAGCCCATAATAACCCGTTAGCACTATTGGCATATAAATAAGACACAGAATCAACATCAGAGACGGGAGAACAAATAACGCGATAATATTTTTATTGGACATTACTTTGTCCATAAGCCGTTTCTCCTTTCGTTTGTTAACAAGTGAAGGGACATCATCCTTAAGATCTGTCCCCTTCCTGTTTTTAAACGGGAATTTCAACTTCGACGACCGATTATTCCTTCGCCGCTTTGTCTAGCGCTTCCTCATGCTTCTTGGCAAATTCCTCAGGAGAAACAGCCTTGCCAAAGAGTGCCTGGATCATATTCAGATGAGTCTCCGCAGCAGAAGGTTTCATCTGGACATCGGCAAACAGTGTGATGTTGCTAGCATTGTTCAGCTCATTCAGAAGGTCAATGTATAATTGAGGAAGCTTCACAGTACCAGTGTCCACTTTGGTTGCGGGAATGACGCCAGCTTCGGTGACAGCAACCTTGCCCCACTGATCCACGAAATATTCCACAAATTTCTTCGCCTCAGCCTTAACTGTTGAGTTTTTGGCAACAAAGAGTCCAGCGCCAGGACCGCCAACCCAACTGTTTATATCGCCCTTACCGCCGTTTACTGCAGGAAACTTGAAGAAACCAACGTTATCTTTGAATTCCTTCGGAACATCCGGATTGGTTGTGAAGCTTGGCAATTCCCAAGTGCCCATCAAGTACATAGCGGCTTTTCCGTTCATAAACTCGGATTTGCCTTCATCGTAGGAGAGACCGTTGAACCCTTTATTGAAAGCGTTCAGATCAACCAGACCCTGAACATCTTTCGCCGCTTGAATTAGGCTTGGCTCTTCAAAAGAACCGGTTCTAGCGATAGCCTTCTTCAGCGGATCGTTGCCGCCGACCCGATTCGCCATGTACATGTACCATAAGGAACCTGTCCAACGGTCTTTGTTGCCCAAAGCAATCGGGACAACATTGTTATTTGACAACGTTTTCACAACATTCAGGAATTCATCGTAACTTTTCGGAACCTGCAAATTGTTTTTTGCGAAAATCGCTTTATTGTAATAAACGGGAACGATGTTAAGTTCGACAGGTAAACCATAGGTTTTGCCATTAACGGCATAAGCCTCGGTGGTGCCAGAAACGAATTTATCCTTTAGTTTGTTATTCAATACATCGTCGAGAGGCTCGAATAGATCGCCCTTTACATAAGGCTCCAGGAAGCCAGCCGCAAAAGTAAAGCCCACATCCGGCAGTTGGTTCGACGCCGAAAGAACCTTCAGCTTGCTCTTGTACTGTTCATTCTCAAGAACTTCAGTTTTTACCGTCACGTTCGGATTAGCTTTTTGATAATCGTCGATTATGCGGGTTAAGACGGCATTCTGCTGTTTAAAGCTGCCAGCCGGCCAGGAATGCATAAAATTGATCGTTACCTTATCCGCCTTGCTTGCAGCCGGAGATACTACCGTTGATGCCGCCGGAGATTTGGAGGCTTCGGACGTGCTGCCGGAATCCTTGCTTACCCCGCAGCCGGTCAGGGCAACCACTCCAAGTGTCATTGCCATAAGTCCTGTAAACGCTTTTTTTACCACTTTTACTTCCCCCTTGTTTTAAAAATTGAAGTGTAACTGCTGGACGTTCTTTACTACTTCTACATCGTACCATAGCCTGTCCGTACTTATAAGGTAACGGTCATTGGGGAAAGTTCTCCAATCTTTAGATTTCATCCCGTCCGATGTCCGTATCTCCCTCCGTCATTTGCTTCCGATATTGGCCTGGACTGAATCCAGTGTATTTTTTGAATGCCTTGATGAAAGACTTGCTGTTCTGATATCCTACTTGCTCCGCAATTTCTTGGACGGGAAGCGGTGTCATAAGCAGTAGTTCCTTTCCCTTCTGGAGCATCCGTCTAGAGATATATTCACTAAAGGTGAATCCCATTTGCTCCTTGAACAGGAAGCTGAAATAGCTGGCGTTCAGATGCACATGCTCGGCAACCTCTTTAAGCCCCGGTCCCTTGTCGAGGTGTTCCTCCACATACCGTTTGGCCTTCTCAATCGGCTCGCAGACTGAAGCCTCCACACCATTCATTTCAAGTAGCCGGGTGTCCACCACTTTTTCCAAAGTCAATTGCTTTTCCCTCGATTTCCCCAACTCCAAGGCCTGTTTCACGGCTTCCACCAACTTGCGTTTACCTAGCGGCTTCAGAAGGTATTGCGCTACGCCTAATCTGATGGCTTGCTGCGCATAATCGAAGACGGCATGGCCGGAAATGACGATCACAACCGGCTTAAAACCGTGGTTCCTCAGGTCCTCCACCATGGCGAGCCCGCTGATTTCCGGCATCCGGATATCTGTGATGAGCAAATGAATGGGATTCTCCTCCATGATTGCCGCCGCTTCCGCTGCACTCCCCGCTATCAGAACTCGCATCTCGCCATCCCATTCGGCTTCCAGCGTCTTCCGGATTCCTTCGCGAGTTCTCGGTTCATCATCCACGACCAGTACGGTTCGCATTTTTCTCATTATATGTCTCTCCCTCTATCGGAATTTGAAAACATACGGTTGTACCATACCCAGGCAAACTCTCCACGGTCAGCTCACCTGGGGTCAATCCATAATAAAGCTCCAGCCTTCTTTTCACATTACGGAGGCCTATCCCGGTCCCTTTGGAAGCGGACGATGTTCCGGAAGGAACCGCGAGCAAAAGCTCTTTCCTCACTGCATCCTCCATTCCGGATCCGTCATCCTCTATAGTTACTCTTAGGAAGGAACGATCAGAGGAAGGCTCGATCCGGACACAGACAGTGCCACCGTCCACACGTTCCTCGATACCATGGACGATGGCATTCTCCACTAAAGGCTGGATCAGCAACTTGGGCAAGTGGACAAGTCCGTATTGCTCCGGACATACGATGGTCCAGCCCAGTCGGCTTCCAAGCCGCATCTTCATAATTTGCAAATACCGTTCGATATGCTCGAGTTCCTCACGCATCGTAACCCATTCCTGACGGCCCGTATCCGAAATGACATACCGGAAAATATCGGACAGAGCGATAACCAGATTCGCCAACTCCTCCTCACCTTTATCCGACAAGGACCAGTAGAACGCTTCCAAAGTGTTGTATAAAAAATGGGGATTGATCTGCGCCTGAAGCGCCTTTAGCTCAGTCCGGCTTTGAATTAGCTCCTTTTCGTAAACCAGCCGGATTAGTTCGTTGATGTTGTCCGCCATCTGATTATAAGTGTTGTTCAGCTCCTGAAGCTCCATAGTCCTTGAGTTTTGTGAAATTCTCTTCAATACGCCGTCTCTTGCTCCCCTCATGGTTCTGATCAATCGGAGAATCGGCTTGGTAATAAGACCCGATACCAGATAGGAAAGAAGGAGAAATAGGAGGAAGCCGATAAGACCCGACATCAGAATGGCCGTCCGCAGCACCGAGATACCTTGTGTCACCTCTCGTATAGGCGTCAGAATAAAGAGGGTCCAGCCGGTTTCGGCGGATTTTTGTCGGATCATCATATATTCCTGGTCGTTCAATGTCACATTGGGACCCGCTTCATGAAGCAGATCGAAGTGTTCTGGAAAACTAGTCAGGTTCGATAGGATCGGAAGCCCCTCCGGATCCATTAATACCATAACCTCCGCCATACTGTCGGCCTCCAAGGATTCGCGGGGCTCGAAGATGCTCCTATCCAAACTGACGAGAAGGTAACCGCCGGATGAAAACCAGCGGTCCACAAGGTTAACCCTTCGAAGGGCCAGCACATTTTCCGGCTCCCTGGGATCAAGACCAAGCCATAATAACTTTCCCTTAAGGGCATCCGCTTTCTGGATCCACTCCTGCTTCACCCGTGAATCCAAGCTTTGTTCATCTAGCGGAAATAGCCTCCGGTAATCCCCGGTATACAGTTCGATCCGATTGATTCCTTTCGAATAGGTTTGGTAGTGCCCCACGGTTCGGGCGAGGTTCTGTCTTTCAGTAAAATCCGGGGGATGTCCGTTCAAGTCGCCCTGCAGAAGCTCCTGAACATAAACATCGGTCATGATCTGGGCCGTTAAGGTATCCATTTGCCCGATCAGCGCATCAAACCTTCCGTTGGCCTGCACCGCTGTCTCTTGGATATGTTTGGCTGCACTCTTTTTTAAGAGTCCGGACACGCTGCGATAAGTATTGAAGCCAAAAATGACTAATACTGCGGTCATGACTAGCATGAATCCAATCAAGATCTGGTTCCGCAACGTATTGTAATGCCACAATCTAGACAACATCATTCCGTTCCTCCTTTAGTTGAGCATCTACGCATTTGACCAAAGATTACTTGATTCTTTCACAAATGGCAACAATTAAAAGTTGGTCGCGAAAGAGACTATTGAATCCCGATTTCGTTTACCATGGTGTGAGGAGTGTAATTATTTTACAATATTACCTTCGGCACGGCATTCAGGACTTAACACCAAGAGATAACGCTCATGCAGGGCGTAAATTAACATGAAACAGTCACCCTATTGATGAAGTAAAATTGTTTGTGAACAAAATTTGAAGTCTTAACGGACAACAAAAAAAGTAGGTTATTCTCGGGATTGTGCCCCCCCCAAGAAAGAACCCTACTCCATTTTTAGATCTACTCAGTAGCGTTGCATAAACCCTGACATTCATAGTTATTTAAATTTTCTGAAAATATTATTTTGGGTCGAAGAGCTAAAAAATGAAGGAGGTCTCTCGATTCAGGCAGTTGCTGTCCATTTGGTATTTATATCCATTTAAATGAGCGGTTTTGCTGATTTAATTCATTACCTAGGTCGCGTATTTTCAGGCTTTTTTCTGTCTGCCTTTTGAGGTTCGACTTGGCGGCCGTGCTACAGCGTCAATAAAGTTATCCCAAGGTTTCCATAACAAAGTTTTCAAGATATCCACAAGCTCCGAGAGCGGCCTTTTTGTCTCCAAGTTCAACTTGACTAGCAAATCCAAACAGTACGCAATTAGACAAATCCAGATCTGATTGATGACCGCCTGCTCGCTAGTGCCGTAAAACCGAGTCAATTTCAGGTGCTGCTTGACCCAGCGAAAAAACGTCTCGATCTGCCAGCGACTCCGGTACAGATCACCGATTTCTTCAGCGCTTAGGTCAAATCGATTCGTAATAATCCGAACCAGATTGCCTTTATCATCGGTCGTTTCGATCATACGTAACACAGGCGTCATTCGTTTCTTGTCTTTGCCCAAAATCACTTTCACGTCCCGGAGAATCTTAGATTCTGAGACAACGGGAAGTTCTTCGACCTATTATCCTAATTATGGAGATTTTTTATTGTTATGAACGACAATAATTTTACATTTATAGCATAATTTGGATATATCGAGTCTAGTCCAGACATGTTAACTTTAATGCAACACTACTGATTTTTACCCTATCCCTTATGGGGTTGACAAGGTTGTACTTATGTCGGGGTTAACGTTTTATGTTCCGAAGGCGTTTGCTAATGGCAGAATTTAAAGGATTAGCCCTCCTTTTTCAACTTTGTTTCTTTATGGTCGCTCGGCTATTCAACCTTTAATCGATCCGGCCATAATCCCTTTAACAAAATAACGACTCAAGAAAATATATACCAGCAATGTAGGCAGTGCAGCCAGCAAAGCACCGGCCATTTGGACGTTCCATTGTACAATTTGACTTCCCGAGAGGTTTTGCAGCGCTACCATGATGGGCTGCTGTTTTTGAGTCGTCAACGTCACCGCAAACAAAAATTCGTTCCAGACACTGGTAAACTGCCAGATACCAACGACAACAAAACCCGTGATTGATATTGGAAAAATCACATAGCGGTAAATCCCAAAAAAACCAGTACCGTCAATTTTTGCAGCTTCTAACAATTCCATTGGAACTCCCGCGTAGAAGTTGCGAAAAATGAGCGTACAAATCGGCAGACCATAAACGACGTGAACCAAAATGAGCCCCGGAATCGAATTGTACAAGTCTAAATTTTGGAGAAACCGGATTAAAGGAATTAGAACGCTTTGATAGGGAATAAACATGCCGAAGAGCATACAAGTAAATAGAAAATTGGAGCCACGGAACTGCCATTTGGATAATATATATCCATTCATCGATCCCAGCAAGGAAGAAATCAGCGTCGCCGGAACGGCTAGCATCAGACTGTTCATCAGATTAGGAAACAGCTTTTCCATTGCTATTCGATACCCTGTGAAGTCTAACTTCTCAGGAAGCATCCACATCCGATCCAGTGTAACTTCACTCAATCCCTTGAAGCTGGTAACGAGCAGCACATAGATCGGAGCTAAATATAATATTCCCGTTACAATTAAAGCGCAATATAGGAGCGTACGCATGATTCTGGAAGATGATGTGCCTGCCACCTACGACTCCCCCTTTCTGGTTTGTGAAACTAAGTAGGGAACAATTAGCAGAGATACCATGATCAGCATGATCATCGCGATCGCTGCCCCTTGGGCGTAATGATTCCCCCTGAAGGTAGTCTCAAACATATATACACCGGGCATATCCGTTACAAACATGGCGCCGGGACCTGTCATTGCGTAGATCAAATCAAATATTTTCAGAGATACGTGACCCAAAATAATCGTCATACTGATGGTCACGGGTTTCAACATCGGTAATATGATTTGAAAAAAGACTTGACGTTCCGTTGCACCGTCAACCCGCGCCGCTTCTCGCAGTTCCTCCGGGATTGCACGCAATCCGGCCAGATACATAGCCATGGAAAAGCCGGACTGCTGCCATACCGCAGCAATAACGACGGCAATAATTGCGAGCGGAAGTCCGAATTCGATTTGCCCCCATGTGACTTGAGGAATCACGTCTGTACTGATATACCACTCAGGCCCATCCTTGATGCCAAGACCTTTAAGCAGTAAATTGACGCCTGTTGTAGGGTTAAGAATCCATTGCCAGACAACACCAGTGACAACAAAGGAAAGTGCTAACGGGAACATGAATATATTGCGGAACAATGCTTCTGCACGAATCTTTTGATCTATAAGCATGGCCAAAATGATACCGATAATCATAGAGAACGCAATAAACAGTACGGTAAACATCAATGTATTTCGAAGGTCCGACTGGAAACGGAAGTCGCCAAATAAAAACTTGAAATTGGCGAGTCCGGCGAACGAAAGATCTTGTTTAAGCGTATTCCAGTTACTGAGTGAAACGTAACCCGTCCAAGTAATAAAACCGTATACGAAAATGGCTATTGCGATCAGGGAAGGCGCTAGCATTAAAATCGGAATAAGGGTCTCCATTTTCCATGTTCTTCTTTTTTCTCTATTATGAACTTTTGATGCAATATCAGTAGGATTTATTGGTCTGACTGAGTTCATGTCCTCTCCATCCTTCTCCGAATGTAGGAGGAAGGCTGAAAAATCAGCCCTCAACCTCAATTCTGTTTTATCTTATTTGGAAATGCCGTTTGACGAAGCTGCTTGTTTGAAAGCGGCAGCCGCTTGATTCACATCCCCCTTCGTTACAAAGACTGTGATGGCTTGATTCACTTGCGTCGAGAAGCCTTCGGATGCCGCAGAGCCGTGTGCAAGGCTAGGCGCCAGCTTCGCTTTCTTAAAGTCCTCAATGGTTTGTTTGCCGTAAACGTCGTACTTAGATACATCCGCATCCACGCGTGCAGGTATGGAGCCTTTTAAAGGATTGAAAGCATCTTGACCTTCAACCGAGCCCAGTACTTTCAAGAATTCCTTGACCGTATTCGGATCTTTAACGCCTTTAGGCAATGCAAATGTATCCGTAACGACCATGAAGCTGCCTTCAGAATTTGGAGTCGGTGTCCAACCGAATTCTTCGTTCGGCTTTAATTTCAGGTCTGTCGTGAAGTAACCTTTCTCCCAATCTCCCATGACATTCATAGCAGCCTCGCCTTTGGCGACCAGTTGCGCAGCGTCCTGCCAGTTTCTTGCTGCATGATCTTTGTTCGCGTAGGTTAGCATTTTTTTGAAAATCTCCAGAGATTCTTTAACTTTCAGATCGTCAAAGCTCACTTTGCCTGAGAACAAGTCCTTGTAGCCATCAGCTCCCATATGGCCAAGCAGCACGTTCTCGAACAGCATCGTAGCCGCCCAAGGCTCTTTGTCACCCAACGCTAACGGTGTAATCCCCTTTGCTTGAAGCGCATCCGCAACCTTGAAAAATTCGTCAAACGTTTTTGGCGGCTGCAACCCATTCGATTCGAATACTTTTTTGTTATAGAACGTTACGTTGCCGCGATGGATATTGACTGGTACGGAATAAATTTTGTCACCTTTGCTGACTAACTCAATCAAATCCTTCGGAAACTTGTCTTTCCAGCCCTCTTGCTCATACAGATCATTCAGAGGTTGAACTTTATCAGCTGCCACCCAACCGGAATTCAATTCAGCGCCGCCATGGACCTGGAATGTACCCGGCGGATCTCCACCCTGCATACGGCTGGCGAGAACAGCCTTGGCATTCGTGCCGGCGCCGCCAGCAACCGCAGCGTTGATTACTTCAATATCCTGATTCTTCATCTTGAACAGTCTAATCAGTTCTTTTAGACCCGCTTCTTCGCCTGCACCTGTCCACCAGCTAAAGATTTCGACTTCCTTTTTTGCAGCCTGCTGTGTTGCTACAGGCTTATTATCTGTGTTTGGCTGTTTGGAAGCTTCTGGAGTTTTCGTCGTGCTGCTGCAAGCCGAAAGCAGAAGACCCGTAGCTGTCAAGACAGAAAAAGTTACTTTGAGTGTGTGTTTCATTGGTATTCCCCTTCCCATTTCCATAAAGTTTGTAAACGCTTTTACATCTTTTATTTTAAATAAATTTGCCCGGTAAGATAACGTATGAAATCTATCATTTATTCCGTTATGAAGCACAGAAAAGCCTAACAATCTATTAGAAGTTTCTAATACAAAAAAATAAGCCTGTAATCAGCAGTTCCAAATGGAATAAGCAGACTACAGGCCCAAGTATATAAACATTCATGATAGCGGTCACAAGCATGCCCTTGTTCCTCCCGATTACACTCAGTTTCTGACCTTCTCAACCAGATTCCGAAGCTTACTGGCAGCATAAAGCAGGGTGCTTTTCGGGTCTTCGTGCAAGGTCAGTATTTTGGCTAACGCATCATTCTCGATTTCGACCATAGCCGGATAATAGGTCAGGGAAGGCTCAGCTTTTGCGGTCTTCATGCTTTCCAGAATCAGAGCAAAGTCAGGCCTCTTACTGGAAAATGAAGGGTCGGATAAAATGGATCGCCTTGCAGGAACTCCGCCAAATTGGGCGTATATGCTCCCGCCACGCTTTCCTGTGGCAAACTTAATAAATTCCCACGCATCAACTGGATGCTTCGCGTTTGCATTCATCGCCAGCATCCAACCGTGCTGAAACGGCGTTCGATAAATGCCTCCGGCTTGATCACGGATTCCCGGAATCAAGGCGATCTTAATTGCATTTTTGTAAGGAGAATCACTCTGCTTAATCATATCGATTGCTGAATTCCAATAGGGTGCTGCCATTGCGATTTCACCCGAAAGAAGCGCATCTCTCGTTCTGGAAAAATCCCATGTAATCATATCTGAGGGAACTATGCGCTCTTGAACAAGACGATTCAAAAACGAACCAGCTGAAATTGAACCTGCCTGGTCAAAAAGCACTTCTCCCGTATTCTCCTCGATCACATCTCCTCCATAGGTCCAGAGTAATGAGGAGAATATTTTAGATCGTTCCTCAGGTACGACGGCAGGCATGGCAAGCCCCCAGCGAGTTGGCGAGTCTTCATTACGCTGCTTCGTAAATTTCTCAGCCACAGCGTAAAGCTCATCCCAGGTTTCCGGCGGTTTCGAAATTATATCCGAGCGATAATAAAGAAAATGCGTGCTGATGTCCGTCGGAAGCGCGAATGTAGCTCCTTTATACGGATAAGTCGAAAGAAAATCATCCACATCAAACGTTTGCCGATCCGTATACCGAGAATCATTCATAAAGGGATCTAGCGGTTGCAGCGCTTTCGTGTCAGCAAACTGCGCGATCGAGGTGTTCGGCAAAAAAACAACGTCAAACGCATTCGTTCCGGCAAAGAGCTGCGTTCCTACCGATGTAAAGTAAACATCGCGACCCAGCTCTATGAATTCCACCTGGATTCCGGATTCCTTCTCAAACACTTTAGCGATTTGGCGCAAGCCTGCCGATTCGGAACCGGTTCGGATGAGTACTTTAACCGTTCGCTTCGCGCTGACCGCCTCAGATGGCTCAATATCTACCCGATTCATTAACACGACTCCGCTTACAGCCCAGACGATCAGAAGCAAGAAAGAAACGAAAGAAACATAAACGATTCGGTTCAGCCTAAATTTCATGGTCAGACCCCCATCGGTTTCGCTGCGAACAGATCTTGGTGAGGCAAAGTAACGATAACCACGGTTCCATCTATCGTATTGATAGAAAACTGCAATCCGTATTCTTTGCCAAACGCAAGTTTAATGCGCTGCTGAACATTACGCAAGCCAACATGTTCACTGGCGTGATCGGCATTTAATAATTGCTTGACATGTTCCAGATCCAATCGCCCCCCTGTGTTCGCAATAGAGATGCACACCTTGTCGCCGATTTTACACGCCACGATCGAAATCGTCCCCTTCTCACTCGACTTCGAAATTCCGTGTTCAATGGCGTTTTCAACCAACGGCTGCAAAATTAGCGGCATGATCCTATTATTGCGAATCGTTTCCTCTATCGAAAGTTGATAGCTGAATTTATCCTGGTATCGATACGATTGAATGGTCAAATAATTTTGAATATGTTCCATTTCCTGTTGAATCGATATCCATTCTCTGTCTGAGCTCAAGGTGAATCTGAAAAACCTTCCAAGCGCCGTAACCAGCTTACTGACAGTCTCTGCTTTATATTTAATAGACATCCAATACATGGTATCCAATGTGTTATACAAAAAATGAGGATGAATTTGCATTTGCAACGCTTTTAACAAAGCCTCCCGCTTCTCTCGCTCTTGAACTTCATTTTGCTTGATAAGCTCGCGTGTACGTAAGATTAATTGATTAAAATTCCTATTTAGAATACGTAATTCCCGTATGGGACTGTGTTCTTCTACCAAATGGTGCAATGAAGCCGAGGACATATGACGGGCCAGCTGTATAACCGGTTTAGAGATCGAAGTCGCTAGCAAAAAAGAAATAATAATGGAGACAACTGCTCCCATTAAGGTCATCAAAAGCAAATAGCTTAGTATCTGTTGATTCGCTCCAATCAATTCATTCATGGGAACGATAGCTGTCATTTTCCAGCCACTAACTTCGGAGCTATTGAAGGCTAACAGCCATTCGTTATCGACAATCTGATATCCACGCTCTTTATTGGTTATGGAGTTTATTGCTTCAATAAGCTTAGTGTTGTTGTCCATCAATTGCCTTTCTTGCTGGTAAACTCGATCGCCTGAACGATCGGACACATAGATGGCCCCGGTTGCCCCGATCTGAACATTTTGCAAATTCTCTTGGATAAACCTGTCGTTAAATTGTATAAATAAATACCCTTTCAATTTGCCTGAATTACTGTCAATCAAACGGCGAGTCGCTGTTACCGACTCCTTGATTGGCGTATCAAAGCTTTCCTTCGGATGAAAGACTTCCCTCGATTTACTAAACCAATGAAGCTGAAGCGGTTCTTTGTCAATTTGACTTACGATATATTGATAATTTGCAAGATCCAACTGACTCTTTGACCTGAAAGTGTTATCTGTAGAAAGGATATTCATCTCTGGAGTAATAAAATGAACAGCCTGAATATACTCCAGCCTGCCCCTAAACATATCGGTGTAAAATTTTTCTTTAAAACGTTGACTTGCCTCAAATATTTGATAGGCAGAGCCGAAAGAACCGTTAAGAAAATCCAGATCTGACGATTGATCATATAGTAAAGCCCATGTCAAGCGGTCAATTTCCGCTAAATTGGCATCCATTGCGCGCTGCGTCTGTTCAACGGTTTGAAGGAGTAACTGACTTGTTTGCTTCTGAATAATTTGATTTTCCTTATGATAAGTAATCAAAGCAATAACTACAAAAGGAATCAGCATCAGCGTTAGAAAAGCGCCAAGTAATAGTGTGCGAATAGAAACGGAATGAATTGGTTTTATGATGGCGTTCACCTTGCTTTCTGCGTTGGTTTAAAATCGTAACGAACGCCTATGAATAGCGTCGGCGATAGTCACCCGGGGAGATTCCTTTCAGCTTTTGAAATTTATCATTAAAATGCCGTGCTGTTGAAAATCCGCTCAGCTCTCCAACTTCATATATCTTAAGAACGCTGGTTGTAAGCAATTTGCAAGCATGATCGATTCGCAGGCAACCGATGTAATCCTGAAAGGGCATTCCCATTTCCTTGCGAAAAAGCCGGCTTAAGTAATTAGGCGAGATGAAGAGAGCATCTGCTACATCCGTTAGTTGCAATTCTTCCGTAAATCGTGTTTGGATGATATCCAAGGCATTAGTAATCTGAAACGACTTGGGCATTTCGTTATTGTCAATCGTCAACTTAGGCTGATTGTGACGGTTGGCTTTAACCCAGTGATCCCATTCGCTTTTCCCCCTTTGTAGCACCCTTGTCAGCTCCTCGATCCCTATCGGTTTCATTAAGTAATCGATAGCTCCAAGACGTATAGCCTCCTGCACGTATTTAAAATCGTCATAGCCGCTTAAAAAAAAGATTTTCGTGGGGTAGGGCCGTGAAAGAGACATCAGCCTGGTTGCCATCTCTAATCCGGACATTTCGGGCATACGGATATCTGAAATGATGATTTGAACATCATGGCTCTCCAAATACTCCCATGCATCCAATCCGTTCTCAAATACACCAACCAATTGAATATTCAAAGATGACCAATCTAAGTTATTTTGAATGCCTTCGCGAATCCAAACTTCATCATCAACAACTATCGCTCGGCAAATATCCTGGTTCATAGATCCCCCTCATTTCTACACCTAAGTCTTTTTCCCAATCAAACACTCTCGACCACCATTGTCGCAGAACTATAATCATGATAGAAAGCAGACCTGTGCGAATGGCACAGATCTGCTTAATGATGTAGTGAGGATTAGTCCAATAGTGTTTTTATTGAGGGTTAAGGTTCATTGAAGTGTGGTTGGTTCATTGCAAGATCGCTTTGGCTACAATAGCAAGGTCTACAATATCAACTTTGCCGTCATGGTTTACATCCGCTTTCTCATTCCAGCCCGTTTGACCTTGTTGTTTGCCGTAGGCAACTGCAACCGAAGCCAAGTCTCCAATCGTTATACCGCCTTGTCCATTGACATTTGCAGTTATTCGCTTGGTTTCGAACACTTGAACTGCCGCTTCCAATGCGACTTTCGCGCTATCCACCTGCAGTTGTGTAGCATTCGAATTGTTTGCTGCAGATTTGGCTGCATCGATAGCCGACTGCAATTGCGCTTTGGAGCCAATCGCATACAGTCCGTCCTCATTACCTTCCACTGCTGCATCGTACTTCGCCTGGGCGCTTGTGATCGCCATGTTCAAGAGCGACTTATCTACAGGTATCGTAGGTATAGTGATTTGGATCTCGCGGGAAGCTCCGCCGACCTGCAGCTCGTTCCCCTGTGCATTGGCAATCTTAACATGATCTACAGAAATTGTCGTATTGGTTGCCTGGGTGACAGATTTGGCAATAAATTTGATTGCGAGCAAATCGCCTTGGGCAGGCACGACTGCGCCCAGGCTGGCAGCCACAATCCGGATATGACCCGGCGTCGTCTCCTTTTGATCGATGACTCGGAACCCGTCTTTCAGGGATGTCACCGAATCGAATTGCACA
>NZ_WHOA01000177.1 GCF_013141715.1 Paenibacillus phytorum
GCTTACATAAACAACTTCCGCCAAATCAACCAAGGATAGATCTTTCTGATAATTTCCTTCAATGTAAGCCTTTACAATATGTGAAATGGAATTCGTTGATGATCGAAGGTGATGTTCAGTGATTCTGAAAAGCAAAATAAGTAGCGTTTGAAGCAAGGAAGCGATAAGATCTAAAAATCCGACTCCAGTTGCGGTCGCTTCTATATGAATATCAGAAAAAAAACGGTTGATTTTGATAAAATCTTCCCCAATTCTGAGAATTGGCTGCAAGTGAGGTTCAAACAAAAGTCCTTGCGGCAAACCTGAAATATGTAATCCATCAATTGAAATTAAAACGCCTCGAATACATATTTCCGTTGTTGCTCGTATGCGATACTCAGAGGATGGATGAATGACCAATATGTCCCTCTCGCTGATCGATAGCAACTGCTCCCCGTTGTAAACTTCCCCGCGCCCCTCTTGAAGTAAAAAGATAGAAGTGTACGGATTGGCAAAAAAATGATACTCGTCTAAGTGATTGCAACGTACCAGAGCAGTTGATATGAAGCGGGGTGCATTTAAAAATATAACTGTCATATTGACCGCAAGAAAGTAGTACAAATACACAATATTGAAGTACTGAAATGTTTCATTAGATTCCTCCTCCAAAACTTGTTCAGAAACGATCATATATTCTCGTACTAAGAAAAGAAACAATAAAAAATATAGATAACTATAATTTCTTCATAAACCTCAACTCGATAAAAGCTACTTTCTCTAAAAACAACGAATTTAAAGCTAAAACGACAATCGTTATTGGTGCCAAAAAAGCAAATGGCTGGGCAGGCGTATTGTCCTGTCCAACCATCTGCACGTTTAGCTCTATTAGTAAAGCGCACAACATGCCGTAAGCATGCCCGAACTTAATTTTTTTAATGATAACTCAGAGTCAAAAGCGAAAATTCACATTGTTTCTCGTCAACATTATCCATATTACAAATTGTGCATTTATTTTTATCCAAATTAATTTGTTCCAGGATCTTAACAATGTCGAGTGTAATTATTCCATCCATAGTCGTACCCTCTTTCACTGAATTGCATCCATCGTCTGGTAGTTAAACGTTTTCAAATGATGCGATAAATCCCCTCCTATTTTCTTTCTGACTAACTCCATCCTTCTGTCTTTCAATATTAATTCTAATTTTTACTGTTATTGATAACAATCAACTATATTGCTGAGTTACTACATAATATTGGGGGATTAGGTCCAAAGGAGGATATTTGTAAGATGAATACGAAACTTTACATGCAGAAGCTCTTTACCGACTGATGCAATTCTTCCAACCGATGCGTGATATATACGATACCGATGCCTTCTTTTCTAAAAAGACGGAGCAGGCCGAATAAGCCCTCTCTTTCCAAAACGGTCAAACCCGTTGTCGGTTCATCCATAATTATGATTCGTGTACGCTTGGATACAGCCTTTGCAATAGCAACAGCATGCTGCTCGCTCAGTGACAGCCGGCGAACCGGAGTCGTCGGCTGATGAAAGACCCCAAGCGTTTTCATTAAGTGCTTGGCATCTTTATTCATTTTCCGGCGATTGACTAAAAATCCGAGCAGCCTCGGTTCTGATCCGAGGAAAATATTTTCAGCAATACTCAAATCTTGAATGAGGACGGGATCCTGATAAATCATCGACACACCAAATCGCTGAG
>NZ_WHOA01000178.1 GCF_013141715.1 Paenibacillus phytorum
GCTTTATATTTTTCAAATTCCTTCTTCTCTACAAACTCCGAGTTAAAGTGTAACATATCATAAAGTCGGTCCAAGCTTCTCACCTCAATTTCTCTCTTGATATCTAATAATCTTATCATAACCTACGAAGTACCCTCAACATGCCAAACCTTATTCTTATTAGATGGTTTCGATAAATGAATCTAGTCTTGCAACGTAGCCCTTATTGAGTAAACTATAGTTTCCCCCTTAGTTGATAAGGCGATTACATGCCATTTGGGTGAAATATAAAAGGATTTCCCCTTCTTATGGATCCCCCTTCATTGCACAAAAATTAAAAAAACCGTCCTGTGGACGGATTTTTTAGGGCTTTACAGCCGTATTAAGGAAGTTGCTTCACGGTCAAAACAAATGCTTTGGTCTCAGCATAACCGCCGCTAGTAATAACAGCCGTCATGATAACTGAAGCATCTCCACCTGCTACTGCCGGTCGAGTAACAACACCGGTGTTAGAGATAACTGCCGTATTACTCGAAATCCAAACGACATTCGATCCATTCGGCCCAATCGCTGGCAGACCGATATTACTCATTACGCTGGAAACGGAATCGGATGTCCCGAACGTAATGGCCAACGCTGATTTATCCGCAGCAACCCGCTGCGCGTCTGTCAATTGCTGCTTTACCGTCAAGATAAAGGACTTGGTATCGGAATAACCTCCAGCCGAGATGATAGCATTAAGGACAACCGTTACATCGCTTTGTCCGGCGATCGGACGACTAACAGTTCTGCCATCGCTTGATATAATGGACGGATTGTTCGAAACCCAACTGATGGATGAACCATTGACACCCGTAAGCGGAAGTGTCATTGCCTGAGTGACATTGGATGCCGTATCCGTTCCTCCATAAACAATAGCCAAAGCTTCCTTATCTACGGCAACACGTTGTATGTCCGTCAACTGTTGTTTTACTGTCAAGGTGAAGGTTTTGAACTCTGACGAACTGCCGTTTGTTAAAATTGCGGTTAGCACGACTGATGCGTCGCCACTGCCAGCGGAAGGCCGTTGCACGGTTTTTCCGTCATTCGAAATAACGGATGTATTGCTGGATACCCAAGTGATAGTAGAACCGTTTGGCCCGCTAAGCGGCAATGTTAACGGTTGAGTTACACTGTTTGCCGTATCTGTTCCACTAAATGTGATGGTAAGCAATGCTTTGTCCGCAGCCACTTCTTGAGCATCAGTAAGTAACGACTTCACTGTCAAAGAGAAAGTCTTGGTATCTGAAACGCTGCCATAGGTTATGGTCGCTGTGATAGTTACCACGGAATCCCCCTGAGCTGTTGTAGGCCGGTTCAACGTTTTGCCGTCGTTCGAGATAATCGATGTATTGCTGGATACCCAAGTTATCGTGGAAGCGTTTGTTCCGCTAAGCGGCAAGACTAACGGTTTGGTTACACTAGTTGCAGTATCCGTCCCGCTGAAAGTAATGGCCAATGCCGCTTTATCTGAGGCTACTCTTTGGGCCTCCGAGTTTTGTTGCAAAACTGTTAGGGTAAACGTTTTAGTTTTGGAAACGTCGCCGTAACTAACAGTGGCTATAAGCGTTACTACAGCATCTCCTTGCCCTGCGGAAGGTCGAATGACAGTTTGTCCGTCATCCGAAATAATCGAAGGCGCACTCGATTTCCAAGTGATCGTGGAACCATGAGTTCCCGCTAACGGCAGCGCAATAGCCTGAGTGACCTTATCTTTCGAATCGGTGTTTCCATATGTAATCTCCAACTCTTTCAAGTCCACGGCCACCCGCTGTTCTATCGTCCAGTTTGTCTCATTGTGTTTTCCTTGCTTTCGCTCTATTGCCCGGCGGATTGCTTCCCGGGCCGTTTCATTCTTTTCCCCTCGTTCGAGCGCGTTTTCTAAGCCCGTCTTTTTCCCGGCATGGTTACCCGGATGCTCTTCGTTCGCGAATGCGGCACCCGTCACCATAAGACTTAAAGCTGCCGTACAAAGCAAGATCTTTGTCTTCATTCCGTTGTTCCTCCTCATATTCATTCTTCCCCTCATATACTTTCGTGTAGTTTACATTATTTGGGAGGGTCTTTGGACAAGATTAAAAACAACAATTGGATGAAGAAGAATTGAGTATTGCACATGCAATCTGAGAATCGTTCTCTACGGGATGCCGAATCGATCTAATGCTGTTTAGATCGTTTGAAGAGAGCGAGATAACTGGTGGTGTGAGGTAAGTTGATCAACGTCAGATACGTTTGAGAATTGAATTTGGCACTGATGAATGTAAGTGGATATCGCGGGTTTATATTAAACAAAGTTCGAGGAAATCCAATGGATAGAGGCTTCAGAAAACATTTGAATTGAATCTCAATCCATTTTCTAGCCATTTATAGCAACATTTTAGTTCTGTAAAAAGGCTATTGAACTCTATCTGCCGCTGTTTGTCGGCTGGAAGGGGCTGATTTATTGCTGTCTTTGGTGTATACGGTTCGGTTAATGGGTGTGTGCAGGTTTCTGTTCCACATAGTCGGCGTAATCCGTGGCATGTTTTGCCGTAGTATCCTGCCCGTAAATACAGCAAAGCCGCCGGTCATTCTGGCGGTTGCCTCTTGATGTGGGTAATTGAATTATCGTATTTCGTTACTTGAGTGCCACCACGCTAAACTGCCCGTTTACTTGAACTAGAGTAAAGGGCTGAATATTCAGCCCCTCCTCATCAAACCGTACATGAAGTTTTCCCTCATACGGCTTTCCGATGTTCTTCAATCATGAGCATGCGGATTACAACAATGTTTTAAGCCCCATTTGTCTGGCAATATATTTAACTTCTTGAAATGAACCCATCCATCTATTTCTTTGTCTTTTCTTAGCATACCAGCGGGTTAACCTTTGCAGTATGTACCAGTCCAACTTCGCTAATTTCCTATGGCTGTAGGTCGTGTGGTAGTAATTTCTCCATCCTTGAATTTTAGGATTGAGCCATCCTACCTGTTCCTCAAAAGAGCGTGAACGTGAACTCGGTGGTGCAAGTCTTTCTTTAACCACTTCTCGTATGCGTTCTTCTGCCTTTTTCGTTAACCACTGTTGCGTTGTGAAATACACGTTGCCTTGGGATGTTTCAGCTTTTGTTTTCCGATGGTGCATGCCTAGAAAGTCGAATCCTTCGTCTCCTATCCACAAGCCTACTATGCGTGTTTTGGTGGGGTGTAAGGTGAGTTCTAAACGCTCCATAATTGTAACGATGAGTTTGTACGCATGGTCCGCTTCTTTCTTCGTCTTGCAAACTACAACCATGTCGTCTGCGTACCGTGTCAACTCACCTACTCCTTTTCCATGTTTCTCCCACATTTGGTCGAAGTAGTTGAGGTAGATATTCGCCAGTAACGGCGAGATGACGCCACCTTGTGGTGTGCCTAAGTCGGAGCGTCTTACCGATCCTTCTTCCATAACTCCCGCTTGTAGCCACTTCCTAATTAACTACAATATCCGCCTGTCATTGATGCGCATTTGCACCAGTTTCATTAGCTTGTCTTGGTTAATGTTGTCGAAGTAGCCTTGGATATCGATGTCGACTACCCAATTCCCTTTACGGTTGCAGGCTTTACGGATTCGGTCTAGTGCTCCCTTTGCACCACGTTTCGGGCGAAATCCGAAGGATGTTTCATGAAAATCCGCTTCAAAGATGGGTTCAATCATTAGTTTTGTTGCCATTTGTACGACTCGGTCTCGAACCGTCGGTATTCCGAGCGGTCTTTGTTTTCCATCCTTTTTAGGAATGTATTGACGTCTCACTGGATCAGGATGGTATGTGCCTTCTTGTAGTTCACGCTGACATTCCTTGATGAACGAAATCTCCCCGTGCTTTTCGATGTCTGCAAGAGTAACGGCATCAATACCAGCCGCACCTTTGTTAGCACGCACTCTTTTCCATGCTTCGCATAGAACGTCCCATCTGTGAACCTTGTCGTACAAGGAGTGGAACTTACGTTTCTTGTTTTCCTCGGCTGCATGACCTAGCTTTTCTTGGAGTTGTTGAACTTTTTCCTTTGGTGTCGTTAGCCGATTGGCATTCACTCACTCGTACCTCCTTAAAAAGCATAAACAAAGCAGGGCTCCTTCCCTCCCGAAGGTTATGTTGTCCTTCGGTTCTTTGGTACTATGAGCCCCTCGGACTCCCTTCCTACAGACGGCTCACTTCGCTTTTCGAGCTTATAGAGTGTCTCTTTACGGTTTCTAAAAAAAATCCGTGCAGGGGAGGGTCTCCCCAGTTCACTGCATTATCTTTCATACCATGCCGATCCCTTTACACCGGAGGATTCTTCACTGCTGTTCCAAGATCTACGCAGCTTCCTTGGCCTTCGTCTATGTTCACGAGACTCAGCTTCCTCTTGTCCCTCTTGCGAGGCCTCTTTGACGATGCGGCAGGATTCACTTGATGTTACGGCCTGGTATGTTGCTCGCCCTGCCTCTGACAAGTACTTTTGTCGATGCGCTTTTACGCACAGATTTCGCCATACGCAAGCATCCTAGCTACAAGGGTGGCTTGGTCCCTCCCGTGGTTGGACTTGCACCAACTAGATAATGCGTGCCTCTGGGCACGCTGAACAAGAAAAGGAGCTGCCGCGAGGCAAGCTCCTTCACTATCGTTATCCGTTTGCGCAATCAGTTAGCTTTTTTAATGCTCGACAGGGACTAAAAAAACATGTCATCGCCCAATGTCAAGAACCTTGTGACATTAACGCCGGCGGCCATCAACGTCCTGTGCTGCATGAGAAAAGAGTTACAGCTGGGCGCGCTCGAGCGTAGGGTGCAAATCGACGTCGGGGAGCCGGCGACGATCGGCGCCCTGGCGAACACGTGCACTCCTATCGCTCTCCTATCTCCAGCTCATTTTTTTGGAGTTTATTTCTGAATAGCTGAACGATATGGAGTGGAACTCGATATTTTTGGGCGATTTCTAAATTAGTGGATTGTGGATGTTCCTCCAACTCTTTTTGTATCAATGCGCTGATATCCTCTTTGTTCACAAAGGAACCCCCTAAATCGAAATGGGCGTGATGGCGACTCCGAAATAACCTGTATTCGTAAGCGGCACGCTAGTTACCATATTGGATGAGGTATTAATGATCGAAACAGCCGGAGTGCCACCATTAGTTACATACGCACGTGTTCCGTCGGGAGTAATCGCGATGCTGTTTGGTTGGTCACCGACCGGGATCGTCGGAGCGATTACCAAATTTGTTGTGATATTGATAATAGCGACCATATCCGCACCGGTTCTCGCGACATATGCTCGTGTTCCGTCAGGGGTAATCGCAATCCCCTGAGGGAAACTCCCCATCGGTAACATAATGGTCGTGATGACCATATTGGAGGCGGTATCGATCACCGACACTGAGGAACTCGAGAAATTGGTGACATAAGCTCTGGTACCATCGGGTGTGATAGCGATTGTATTAGGGCTGTCTCCAACCATAATCGGCGAGCCGATCACCATGTTGGTGGCAAGATCAATTACGGAAATCGTATCATCGGTAACATTAGCAACATAAGCCCGGCTACCGTTAATCGTAATGGCAATATCACCAGGACCATTGCCAACCATAATCGGCGAGCCAATCACCATGTTGGTGGCTGTATCGATGACCGATACCGAATTGCCAATGAAATTGGTGACATAAGCACGCGATCCGTCAGGCTTAATAGCAATTCTGGACGGACCGTCCCCAACCATAATCGGAGAACCGGAGATCGTGTTGCTTGCAGTATTAATTACCTGAACCCTATCAGCAAGGAAATTGGTGATATAAGCTCGGGTACCGTCGGGTGTGATTGCAATCCCTGTCGGAGCATCCCCCACCGGAAGGAATCCCATTATTGTGTTGGTGGCTGTGTTGATCGTCGTTATCACATCATTATCGGGAAATAAAAGGTATGCAAAAGGGCCGAAGTCAACGGAATTAATGGAACAAATTGGAATAATGCGGGTACCGGAAATACCCGTTAAAATCACTGTTCCATTGCTGGTCCGAAAAATGCGCCCCTCAATGCTATCTGAAAAGCCGGTAGTCGAGATAGAAATATATTGATTATCTAACTGCTGAAGCATATTAGTGAGCTCTTCAACACAAGCAGATTCAGGACTTACTCCTGCAGGTCCTTGAGGTCCTTGAAGTCCCTGAGGTCCTGCAGGTCCTTGAGGTCCCGGAATCCCAGGAGGGCCAGGAGGCCCAGGAATTCTACCCATTAATTAATCTCCTCCTTTATATTTTAAAATCAACGTATTCTCAAGGCTTATGTTGTGGAAGGGTAGACTCCTATACCTGAGAAATTTAACAAGGCAGCATAATGCAGTAACGGGCCTGTACATTCAAATCAAGCTGCAGTTCCAAACTGTATTAGATCAGGTGTTTCCTGAATATAAGGGTGTGTTTGGGGATTTGTACTCTGCAGTCTCTCTGAAAGCTTGTTGGCATTTTCAACGTCTGACGCCGTATTGCGAGCGGGAGAAGCAAAGTTAACGGAGAAGATAACCTCATTATGTATCCGAAGATCTGATCGAAGGGCCGCGGAGAAAGCTAAAGCCCTATTGGCTGCTGCGGATCGGAATCCATTCCGCAAGGCTCCTTTCCAGAGCCATATAATCAGCCTTGAGATGTATATCAGCATGCTGCTTCATTATAGAGAGCATCTAACCGCCCTGGAAAAGCAAATCGATGCTCTCGCTAATGAAATTGAAGAATATAAGATTATCCAATCGATCCCCGGTATCGGAGAAAAAATCGCGGCAACAATTATTTCGGAAATCGGTGAGATTGATCGGTTTAATCACCCTAAGAAATTGGTTGCATTCACTGGTGTAGATCCTAGTGTCCATATCTCCGGAAAGTTTACCGCTACAATTAATCGAATAACCAAACGTGGCTCAAGCAGGCTCAGCCTGTGCGGAGACCTTCACGACTTCCAATTGCGTTAGTTGTTGTTCCAGTTTCTCTATATGTTTATTCCGCATGGGGCAGCCAACAAAACATTATCCTGATTGTCTAACTTCAACCCTAAAGCAGTTGCTGTCTCAGGGAACTTAGACATTGCGTCCAAAGAAGACGAATATGGCGGGATATTGTTGACTACATGCATTCTTGCCTGGTTTTTTACGGACCAAGGAATGTTTGGAATGATTTGTTTTAGCTGAGCTTCAAGTCGTTTTTCAATATCCTCACTTTTATTTAATGCATCAAAATAAATTACATCTACATCTGATAGTGGCGTTCGCTCTTTATATCCATGAAGGGTATCCCATATTTTTGAGCGTACAAAACCTGCGCAAACCCACCAATCAGGCAGTTGTAACGATTTAGAAGCCCTGAGGATGTCCATCATCCATTCATCATCACTAATAAGACTAATGATATCTTCTCTACTACTAATCAAATGAAATAGCCTCCTAATAGGAACGTGCATTCTTATATTGTAGAAGATCGAAATATTATTGTAAAGTTATTCCACAATGCTGCCCTTAAGTTGTATGAAGAAAAAAGGAATTGCCGCGAGGCAAGCCCCTCAACTGGTGTTCGCTGTTACGCACTTTTTACATACTGTAAACAACGACGATTATGTTTGTGTCGCCGAACAAGAAAAAAAACCCGCAGCATGAAGCATGCCGCAGGTCTCTAACTCGTATTACTTTAGATCGTTCCATGCCGAAGCTCAACTTAGGAACTGACATCCGTATCAATGATTTCATCCAGTTCTGAACTATGTTCGTTTGCGGCTGCAATAATTTCTTGATCAACCTTATTACTTCCTTGAATTTGCTCCGCGGCTTGGGCTTGATTGTTCAGTTGCTTAACAATTTGTCCTGTGCCATGAGCTCCTTGATGTCCTCTACTGGATGTCATTGTATTTATCCTCCAAATTCGAAAGTTGATCTCCCTACTTTATTATGATGCTATTTTCCACTATTATTTCACATAGAGCCTCATTGGTTCGTTTTCGCCTCATGCAATTGTGTAATCAACACCAACAGATTCAGCTACTGTTAATTGAATGGTTCGCTGAAATGTTTTTAAGCATCACCTGGTTGATCGTGTGTATTATTTTGTGCAGATTGGTCAGGCGATTTTCGAGTTCGAGATTGCAGTTCCTTATCTACGGTTCGCTGAGATTTGGTTATCTTAGTTTTAGTTTTATCGGACATTGAGATTACCTCCTTTCTATCTTGATGAAATAAGCTAAAAAATTTAGCCTGTTCTGTGGGAAAGTTTCCTCAGGCTTTTTTAGGGCTTTATATGTGAACCATTTTGTTAACTAACCACCTTAATTAATATTTGCCTCATCAATTTTACCCTTTTGATTTGGTTTTTGGTTTTTTTGCTTTTCGGATTTCACGCTTTTCTTTTGATTAGTCATAACTTTAGCACACCCCTTTGAGTAATTTGAAACATATATATTGTACTCACTTAAGAAGTAATATAAGCAGACACATTGTGCCAATCACTTAGTTGGTCGGCGAAATTAAACAATAATTTCTTACTGGAACTAAAGCTTTTCAAATGAGATTATTCTTGCATAATCCTCCCTTAATCTCCACAAAATAAAGCACATTGAGAAAAGGAGTGATTTTATCCCATGGCAAATAACAGCACTTTACTCGTACCACAGGCTAAAGCGGCAATTAACCAACTAA
Organism: Paenibacillus phytorum; assembly: GCF_013141715.1. Taxonomy (GTDB): domain Bacteria; phylum Bacillota; class Bacilli; order Paenibacillales; family NBRC-103111; genus Paenibacillus_E; species Paenibacillus_E phytorum. The sequence continues at coordinate 8,682 of NZ_WHOA01000178.1, forward strand.
AGTATGAAGTAGCTCAAGAATTGGGCATCCCTCTTCAGCCAAATGGCTACAATGGAAATCTCCTTACAAGGGATGCAGGCTCTATCGGAGGAACAATTACAAAGCGTCTTGTACAAATTGCTGAGCAGCAGTTAAATGGATTTAAACGCTAAATCTATAATGTAAGCCTAGTAAAAAAGGCTACGATCACCTTTCGTTCAAACTGGCAAACCTTACATTGCTATCATTGAACAAACGTTCTCCCGTTAGTTCAATTGCTTTTGATAATTCCACTCTAGTTTATCCTAAACAATCTTACTTCTCTTTAAGGAGAGTAGATAAAGCACGAGCGGAGATAATGTAATTAGAGTACCTATGCAAATAAATATTGAGCCATATGTGTGTAAATGATAGTCTGTTAGTGGAATAGAAAACCATATTAATTTATTGATCCCCATACTACCATCTTCACTTCTGGCAACAAATGTGTAGGTAGTATAGCCTTGATATATAACATACATTCCTATTACCAATAATAATAATTTGCTGAACATATTCATTTCATATCCCCCCTATGTTGTTTTTGTCGATGTAAGAATTCCCTTATTTTAACATATGAGTAACTTATCCACAATCCTGCCCGTTAGCGTAATCCCTATTTTTGAACTCAATAGTACCTTTTAAGTATTAGTTAGTTAAAGAAAAAATGTTAGCCTGTGATTTTATTTACCAGTCAAAACCTTGTATAGCATCCACCCCAGAAATAAACCAATAAATATCCCAATAACTAACAATATTTTAATATTTCTGGATAAATCGAAACTCCCAAGTTCTACCCATAGTTCTTTAATGTCTCTAGGTAAAATCCCGAAATTCAACATGAATATGAGAAACAGAATGAAAAAAGCTATTAGTCCAAAAATAATGCCCATAATAACTCCCATACATACACCCCTCCATAGTTCCCTTTTCATGGTGGTATTCCCCAAATAGACCATAAAAAATTCTCATTGCTCCACGAATATAATGCCGATACGGCGACAGGATGCTATTGCATTAATCTGCCCTTTACTTGAATAAAACAAAAAAAGGGAGCTGCC
>NZ_WHOA01000179.1 GCF_013141715.1 Paenibacillus phytorum
GCTTTTCAATCAAGGACATAAAGAGAATATTTTCAATCAATCTCTGCATTTATTGCAAGTAGAATATGACCTTGACATGATAAATCAAATGCTAAAGGTCTATCGCGAACATCTGCCACGGATCAAGTTATATCCGGATGCTCTGTGGGCCTTGCGACATGCCTCGGCTAAAGCCAAGACAGGACTAATAACGGACGGTTATTTAGTTGCCCAGCGCCAGAAAGTGAAATCTTTGGGGTTATCCGCCTATTTTAACCTCATTGTGTACTCGGATGAGTTTGGCAGACAATGTTGGAAACCAAGCCCAATCCCCTATATCAAAATGACTGAGGGGCTTGGGATTCATCCTTCCGCCTGTGTGTATATAGGCGATAATCCCCAAAAGGACTTTATTACAGCCAAACGCTTGGGCTGGACAACGGTTTGTATCAAGCGCACGGACGGCTTATACGGAGATGTTGTAGTAGATCCCGAGTACCTTGCAGATTACTTTATTTCATCCTTATTCGAATTAAGTCCCTTTATCGAGGAGGTCAGCACCTGATCTCTGTCTTTGCTGTACGATGCAGCATAAAGAACCCCTCCGCTATTTTCACAACGGAGGGGTTCAAATATGAATGAATAGGCTAAGATAACCTTTGCGGTCACTCTTGCGCCCTTGAGCCAATGAAGAACTTAGTCGATTGATACAATGCTTTTTCGATGATCCCCCCAAGTTTGGAATGTTCGTTGCTCCTGCTCTTCCACCTCTTTATTTTACGCAGCAGCGTTTTATATAAATGGGGGTCATTCCACGGGTGACAAATGGAAAGCAGCGCTAGCTCGGGATCTCCAGCTCCGTGAATGTCATAAAAAATCCTCAGATTATTCAGCTCGGGGTCATCGTTACGAATCGCAGAAGGATGCTCCTGATGATATCCAATGATCCGATTCATGCTTCGATAGGACAATCCATGCTTATGAAGACGATAACCGAGCTCCCAATCCTCAAGCCCGTATTTGATAAAACGTTCCTGAAATCCTCCGACCTCCATAAAATGTCTCTTCTTTACGGATACACATCGGGTGATGAACATCAACCAAGGCGCGACATCGGTAGACATAAACTCTCTAGTATCTTTTTTGCTAAAACGGGATGGCAGGATGACCGAACGGAGCT
>NZ_WHOA01000180.1 GCF_013141715.1 Paenibacillus phytorum
GGAACGGGTCTATGCCCTAAAGCTGAACAATCTCGGTACTCTGTGCTTTCTTTGTGAGATCCTGCGAATGAGCCAATCTACGTTTCAGGGTTACGTTTTGCTATTTATGCTGCTAATGGTAGCTGGGCCTTATCCATGGAGAATGTTTGTCCTTCTCTCGCCATGGCTACAAGCATCCGGGCCAGTTTCCCAATAAGCTTCATCATGGACTGCATTTTCGTCATTCGTTTCACTTCGGTATTATGAGCATGCAAGGCTTGAAACGCTTCATTGAAAGATAACAGGTGAAACACTGTGAAGTAGAGATGCTTACGCAGTAGTGAGTTGCCTCGTTTGGTGAGCTTGATTTGCCCCTTATACTTGCCTGAACTTCGTTCTGCTAAGTTCAATCCTGCCTTGCGTAATAACTGATTTCCGTGAGACAGCTTACGTAAGTCCCCGCCAAATGCTAATATGGCAGCTGTTGCAGGAACGGAAGCACCGACAGATCGAACGAGATCTGAACAAGGGATTTCAGGCAGTACCTTTTCAATCATCTCGTCTGCTTCATCAATGATTAGGCAAATTCTTTCATACTCTTCGATGAGGTGCCTTAGTTCCCATTTATCTTCTTCAAGGGCAGTAGTGTCTCCCACGCTATGTCTAGCGAGTGATTGAAGTTCCAGCGCCTTGTTCTTACCTCGCATTCCACCAGGCCTAGCCATATACTCACCCCAGATCTGTACCATTTGCTCCGGAGTTAGCTGCAATAGGTCAGAAGGGGCTGGGAACCGGCGCAATGTGGCCAAGGAACGATCGCTAAAAACATCATCAAATGCTTGTCTGTATTCTGGAAAACGGATATCGAGCCAGCGGTGGATCCTATTCTTAATCCGCCCTGACTTAACAACCCAGTGCTCTCTGTTTGTAACCATAACCCGTATTCGCCGGAATGCTTCATCCTTTGGAGAGAAGGGTGTGTAGAACCCACGGCTCACCGCATCGGCGATGACCAGAGCATCTTTTGAGTCGTTCTTGGAAGGTGAGTTATCTCTGTTTTCCTTATTGCGTTTGGTTGTCATTGGATTGACAAGAGCCACATCAATTCCTTGATCTACCAACCAATTGGCAATATTAAACCAATAGTGACCGGTGCTCTCCAATCCCACAACGAAGTCTGCCGTGTATCTTTTGTAATTTCCGAATGCTGTCTTCTAGTTGCTCATAGCCGGCTAGGTCATTCGAAAATAGAATAGGGCGCTTGGTGAGGACAATACCTCGAAAATTAGTGGCTTGTGCAGCATGCTTCTCCTTGGCAATGTCAATGCCTATGACCAGAGTGGTAGTGGAGATTCGTTCTACACGTTGATTTTGAGAATTAATTGGATTAGACTTCATAATAACGCCTCCTAAGGTGAGTTCTGAGGGCTGCAACCCAGTACATACTCATCCTAGCGAGGCGTCCTTTTTTCTGCAAGTTCAATCTACTAACACCTACAGGAATGTTAAAGGGCAGTTTAACGCAACATATTCTCGCCGTTTTCGTAAAAGAATGTAAATAAAACTTTGAAGGAGGTAAAAATATTAAATACAAAAAAACTTTAATTATAACTCAGACATTCATAATTATTGCTTTGATTGTCTTCATTTTTGTGTTTGTAAATCAATCAAATAAAGTGAACGATACTGCTACCAACTCAGTTATTTTTCATCTTGACAGAGCTGACCTTGAACGAGTTGATAAAATGGTAACAAGATTTAATGAGGGGCAAGGAGACAATCTAATGATTATAGAACCAGGAATGGATAGCGGTCCAGCCATTCATGACGTAATTTCAAATGGTAAAGAAATAAATTGGATAGTTGATAACTCACGAGATGCATGGAGTACAGACAAAGGCAAGACGGAATATGTCTGTAAATTAATTCGAATACACGAAAGAGATAGTGATTTTATTGATGTTGAATTATCAAAATGTAAAAATTACAAGGATGATGACCAACTTAGAATTCTGTCTTTTAGAAAAGAAAAGTTGTAACTGGAAATGGATTAAACTAACGAAAAACGATAGTTGAACAAACCTAAACAGGCTACCGTGTGCAGCCTATTGTGCTAACGGGCAGTATTAATAATAAAAAAAGCTCATAGGTATCCTTATTATGGTAAATTAAAAGCTGAAGGAGGTATAATTATGGTTATGGCTAATTTGCTCTTTATGTTTTTGTATGTAACTCCTATTGTAGCTATTTTGTTTTTCCTTAACTGTGTTTCCCTCGCTAAGAAAATTAAAAATGGCAATCCTGACACTGCTAATAACACAGGTTGGGGAGCGGTAATGTTTGGATTTATTGTGTTTTCTATAATCTGGAGTATATCGATACATTTCCCTTTTCATTAAGTCAAAATTGAAGTTCCAGGTGGATGGTCCATTTACAAATTCTAGACGTACATTTTATTTTTTGATTCCGATGAGTTACCCGAAACATTTGAAGTTGAACAACTGTTATATTAATGGATTGTTTGTGGAGATAAGTGTTGGTTCAGTTGTATAAATCAAAATATGGGACAATTTCGACATTTGTTATTGTCTCATGCTTATTAGGGATGAGTAATAAATACACTGAACCGATTATAAACAAACAAAACAAATTAATATTACAACAAGCAGAAATTGTAGATAGACTTACAAATAAAGATGATTTAATAGTGGTTGGAACCGATGATCCGTCTTTATTAAATGCAACTCACAGGATCGGTTGGCGGATTATGAATTCCATACCTGATAATAATGTTACCATCTCCAAAACGAATGCTAGACACCATATGATAAGAGGAGATTCTGCTTTCCAGTTTGCAAGCAGTAAGCCAATTAAAAATAAAAACAGTCCAATCCAAGTAAAGGCATTGGGCAGTTCTCGATAGAAAAACAAAATTGTATCTTTGTGTGCCATAGCCGTTATCATACTCGGTAGAATATGCTTCTTAGCGATTCCGCTAACAAATTGATATTCGGCAATGCTGCTTAACCAATTAAAATAAAGAATGGGTGGCAATAATGAAGAAATCGCGAAGACCCAATGATTGCAGGAGCCAAACAATTACAATAGTTGTGAATAAGAAAAAGAAGGAGCTGTATAGGCAGCTCCTTTCTTTATTGAGCTAACGTTCTCCGTTAGCTTAGCGCTTTCTGCGATTAGATGGGATGTACATTGGTTTAATTTTCTCAATATTCCTGAATTAATTTACTAAATTTATTAAGCTCTTGTTGTAATCTATTTGCTAACTAGAACGGTACTTAAAAAGGATCATGGCTGCTGCGCAGTCGATGATCTTTTTTTGCTAAACATTAACAATATACTTTATTCATGCCTGAATGTTAACATAATATTGCTCTTAGTGATTTTACGTGCAACAAAACGAACAGTCTATGCGTTAATAGATTAGCAGCTTGGAAAAGGAGTTATCAAATGAAAAATACATGGTCAAAAATTATAACAACAGTGATGTTGTCTGCCGCGCTATTCGGCGCTAACTCGAATACAATGCAGGCATCTGCTATTGCTTTCAAAGATGTTTCTTCAAGTTTCTGGGGATACTCAAATATTCAATGGGCTATTGAAAATAAGGTTGTAGATGGCTACCCTGATGGTTCGTTTAAACCAAATCAAAATGTGGAACAAGCTGAATTTATCGCCATGCTTATCCGCGCGTTTCAACCAAGTGATTTCGATCCAACGTCAGAAACGGGTGAATGGTCAGTACCCTATACTCGGTATGCCAATAAAATGGGGTGGAGTCTTAGAACCCCCTCATCGTTAGGCGGACATACAAGTTCTATTTATTTAAACAGGGGCATGGTAGCCGAATATCTGGCGAACGCGACAGGTAAGAAGTATAGTATGGATGATTCCATCCAATACCTGCTTGATCTTGGACTGTCAGACGGCAAGACGGATAATAGCTTAAGCGGTTTTCAAAAGGGCGATCAAGTAACGCGCACAGAAGCAATTACGTTTATTCAGCGCTTGAAAAAGCAATTGAATACACTTCAAGCAAGTCCTTCGACCGAAGAGAAATATGTGCCACAATGGAAAGCAGAAGCGGTACAAACAGATGCAACCATAAACTTAACTGCTAATACTAGCATGTACCAAGCTCCATCTGACAAAACAAAGAAGTTAGGTGAGCTTTCCCCGCAGAGTTTAAAGGCATTTGAGAAATGGAACAATTGGTATCACATTAATGCTTGGATGGGTGATGCTTGGGTTTATGTGACGCCTGAAAACTCAGCTGATTTCAATGTGATTGACCCAAATGACAAGCGGGCGGCGGCGAACGTAAAAACAACCTGGGATGGCATCAGAAACTCAGGAGTCAACGTAGATGTGCTTCTTAAAGAAGCACCATTCAAAAAGAACGATATTAAATTCGATATCCTCATTTATAACGAGGATGGAACTTTAAATACTGGCGTACGAAATTGCGTTCTTGAAAATATGTCGGTCGGTGGAATTCAATCATTCTATCGACAGTACAGTGGTTATATCCCTAACAACGCTAAAATAGTTTTACAAATTACGAGTATAACTGAGGCAAAAGCACAGCCATAATGGCAGTGCTTTTTTCTCATGGCGGGCTTTTAGTTCGTACGTCAATTCGAAAGGGTTAGACCATTACCGATTTAAGACCAGTATTCAGCTAACGGGAAACGATAGCAGAACAGCGGATGCCGATGCGTCCGTTTTTTGTTCGCTAAGCTAACGGGCAGTTTAGCTTAGCAATCCATAAGAAACAATCCAAGCTGAAATGTGCTAAAATGTAACTAATGTAGACATCCCTCATG
>NZ_WHOA01000181.1 GCF_013141715.1 Paenibacillus phytorum
GGAATGGAATTATAGACAGCGAAGTGCTAGTCGTGGACGGACCAAACCGGTTGTCCTACACTTGGGTCAGCGGAGGGGAGAAGACGACGGTCACCTGGACGCTGCAGGATTTAGGGGACGGAAAGGTTAATCTTCATCTCGAACAAACCGGTTTCGAAAATGCTCGTGCGTTTGAAGGCGCCAAGCATGGTTGGGCTAAAATGGCTGGCGAGCTTGAAAAGGTGTTGGAACAATAACCGCAATCGAAACAGAGCAATGGCGGGATTCCTGCCATTGCTCTGTTTCCATATGCAATGTAAATATGATCGGTTGCTTTTCTCGGAAACCCGTTTATGTTGGACTTGGAAGTTGTTGGGAGCAGCATAAAATACCTTTTCGAAAATCACCAATTATTAAACTAACTGGAAACGTTTGTTCAATACGAACACCACGGCAGCCGGCCAGAATGATCGGCTGCTTTTTCGTTGAACTAAAGGGCAGGTTTGTTGAGCAATTCGCCGAATAGAAGTAATAACTATGAAATGTTAATTAATGGGGGGATACGAGTGAATATAGAACAATTTAGTGTATTAATCGAAAAACTATTTGGTGGACTCCTAAAGCAATTTGATAATGGAGAGGAATTTGCATTTTACAACTATGGTCCTGATTTAATTCGTCGAATTGGGTATGCAACAAATATTACTCCCGAACTTATTGAACAAGCCGCTCAAAAGAAAGTTGATCTTATAGTTACCCACTATGATGCATGGGATTTTGTCTTTGGAATGAAAGAAGAATGTCATAAACTTCTGGCATCCTTTGGAATCAGCCATTTTTTCGTGCATTTGCCATTGGATTATGCTGAATTTGGCACGTGTACTTCATTATTCAAAGCACTTGGAATAAATAATGTCATCCAACAATCAATTGATATCGAGGGTAGGAGCCTGCCTGGTATTGGAGAGTTCGAGTTTCCTATCAGCTTTCAAGAATTAAGTGAACGGGTTAGTACGGTACTAAGCGAAAACATAAAATCTTGGAAAAACTCAGAAAAGCCAATAACGAGAGTGGGGATTATTACAGGGGCAGGAAACTCTACAAAAAGTCTTCGTGATGCCCATTATTCAGAATGCGATGTCTATATTACTGGTGAGAAAATCTTATACACAATCCAGTATGCAAAGTTCATTAAAATGAACCTGATCGTTGGAAGTCACACTTTCACAGAGATTTTTGGTGTGAAGTCCCTGTCTGAAAAAATTAAAGAAAAATACGACTCTTTAGAGATTATTGAACTAGTAGAAGATCATTTTGAATAAATTTGTTGTTAAAGTAAAGGTGAACGATGGTGGGGGTGAGCGATTTTGAAGATCCGTGAGGTAACATCAGAGGGTTTTACCTTCGTTAATTTTGATAAGGAAATATTCGTCGATTTTAAAGAGTGTAATGAAAATTGGGTTATGTATAACAAGAGGGAAAGAAATTGGACGGATGAAGAAGTTCAAGTTTATCGAGCAAAGAGTAAATGTGTCGGTCAACGGGATATTTGTGCAAAACCAAGCTGTTTTACATTTTTTACAAAGCCATTTACTAAAATTGAGTTTACTAATCTTAATGCAAAAAAAGAATTCAGGGAATTTCAAATGAAAATAATTGAAGTTGGTTGGACCACATTTGACTTGAGTTGACTAAACTAACGAATATAGTTGAATAAGAATATCACAACAGGCTACCGCTGATTTAATCTCGGTAGCCTGTTCCGCTAACGGACAGTTTAGCGCAATAATTATTCATCTTTTACAATTTGCTCATGTTCTATGTTAATACGAAAAGGGCTCCTCTTTGGGCAATGTCATTTAGTTAAGGCTAAACTAAATGACATTGCCTCTTTGGGAGCCCGATTTTATTTGGGTTTATTATTACTTTAGTAAATAGCTTATTATACCCGCCAACATATCCGTTGTTCGATACACTTCCTCAAGACTGTTTTCTTGACCACCGATTTCAACCAGAATTGAATTGGGATGCATTTCCTGGTTATAAGATTGTTTCGATTCTGTGGATGTAACTACTCCCTCTGAAACACCAGGATACAATTCGTCAAATTTATTGTTGACTTTTATTGCAAGCTTTATATTCTCAGAGGGTATTGCAATAAATTTGATTGAGGCGACATCAAGATTGTTCCATTTTACAGTTGATTGGCTTCGATGTACTGAATCCCTATGAATATCAAATATCATGCGAATTCCAGGATTTTGCTGCAAAGTTTTGCTTACTGTTTCTTTGGAATAGTCGTAAGACCTAGAATATTGGAAATTTTGTTTTTCTTTCTCCTCGTAATCAGTATTATCCGCAAGGGTTCTAACCCCTAATTCGTTTAACTTTGTTGCTAAGTGTGTTCCCACAAGAGTTATATTAACATCTTTTGAATAGGCTTCCTGATTGGGTGATATAACAGTTCTTGGTGTTTTTAACATATCAGGAAGAAATGACTCTTTGCTATGACTATGGTATATAAAAACTTCAGGATTTTGTAACAGGGGTTTCTGTATTTCTGGTTTTTCTACAGTTAAGGAGGAAAACAATTTATACCCCGCATCGACTGAATTTAAAATACCCTGTTTCCCTCCAAATGAAATAATCCAAACAACTGTAATGAGAACCGCTAATGAAACAAATCCCGCATAGAAACTTCTAATAGTTTTCTGCCTCTTACGTGTTTTCAGAGCCATTTCAATTAAATCGCGTTTTGTGTCATGTATAAAATCAGCATTCGGATAAATTTCCGGCGAATTTTTAATCATCTTCAAGAATTTTTCAGTTTGGTTACTCATTTACGGCACCCCTTTCCATTAAAGAAGATAATGTTTTTTCAAGCATTCCCAATGAACGGTGGTAATTGACTTTAACTTTTGATTCGCTACACTCCAAAATTTCGGCTGTTTCTTTAATCGAAAGTTCATTGATACCACGAAGAATTAAAACAGCTCTATAATTTGGCTTCATCTTTGAAATCGCCTCCCAAATGAGCAATTTTGTTTCCTTAGTTTCTAATTGCTCAATGGGTGAATCATCTTTTGAAGTTAATTTCATGAAAAAAGCATCTGTGAATAAAGAATAAAACTTTTTCCTTCGATAATGGTCGATAGCAACATGTTTTGCAATTGAAAGTATCCATGTTTTTAGTCCAGATGTTTTATTAAATTTGGACAATGATTTTAAAATCCGAATAAAAACTTCATGGGTCAAATCTTCGGCATCATTACGATTCCCAATGAAACAAATTAGAAATTGGTACACTTCTTTATGGTATTGCTCATAGATGAGTTGGATGGTGGACTCCAATTGCTTTTCGCCATTAATGATTGGAATTATGTATTCAATTTTCTTTGTCTCCTCCAATACATTACCTCCTATCAGACTTTCTAATTATATAGTCGAATAAGCCATCGTAAAAGTTACAAAAAAATTTTTAATTGTCATTCAGCATAGAACGGCAGCCTTCTCAGCTAACGAGCAGGAATGCTTAATTGTAATGTGGAATAAAATGTATGTAAAGACAAGGGTTATATAGGAGTTGATATTGATATGATTCGTGAAGCTGAACGATCTGATAAAAACCAACTGTGCGAGCTCTATCGTATGTTAGTGCCAAATAGTAAGAAAATGAATGTTCTCGAAGAACAAATTGATACAATCAAAAGTGACCCTAATAACTTTCTACTTGTTTTCGATGAAGGCGGTGAAATATTAGGGACAGTGACACTAAATATATGTATCCAAGCATTGCATGGAACAAGACCGTATGGAATTGTCGAGAACATTATTGTTCATGAGAATCATCGAAGTAAGAGTATTGGACAACAACTTTTACAATATGTTGAGGTCTATTGTAGGTCAATAAATTGTCATCGAATTATGCTTCTAAGCAATTCAACCCGTGAAAGAGCTCATCAGTTCTTCGAACGAGAAGGATATGATGGATCGGTTAGTAAAGGATTTAAAAAATATTTCTAATTGAACTATCGGGACACGATAGCGCAAAAACCAGGGAGCAGTCGCCACTCGGCAGTTGTTCCCTGGTTTGGTTGAAGTAACGGGCAGGATAACGTAATAAAATCCTTGATTCCCTTATATTTTCCAGCTTATAATATAGTAAATATTTGGTATGTGTGACTGGCGAAAACGTAGATCACTACGGGGGAGCGCATATTTCATAAAAGCCGTTCGCCTGGGCAAAGTATTTGGTCAAATGACTGAATACTTTTCTATTTTAAGGGGGAAATGCATTGGTTGATTTATCAGATCGAAAGCCCAGTAAAGATAAACTTAATAGCCAATGGATTGATATTAGAAAAGCTCTAATTGAAGACTTAGACGAGGTGCAGAAATTATATGTAGAAGCAGCTAAATGGATTCGCTCCTCGCAAGGTATCATTCAGTGGAACGAAGATACGTTTACGATGAATTATTTGGAGCAATTTATTCGTGAGAAAGATGTATTTGTCGCATACCTGGATGGTGAGCTTGTGGGTTGTTTCTCTGTCCAGTGGAAGTACGAGGAAATATGGGGAGAATTATTTCATGATAATGCTGGTTACATTCACAGGTTAGTTGTTTTGCGGAAGTATAAGGGACAGGGGATCGGAAGCCATTTCCTTACTTGGGCGGAAGACTATATAAAGAGCGAAGGAAAGAAATGGTTAAGATTAGACTGCATGGCGGATAACCCAGCGTTAAATCAATACTACCTTAGTCAAGGATTGGTTTTCCAGGGGAGATACGACGGTCGTGGGTGGAGTGCAAATTTATACGAGCGTGAAATTATAGATTAGTTGAAAAAGTGGGTAACCTTTTTGAAATTTCTATGCTAACGGATAACGATAGCGCGGCGATGGAACCGATCCATCGCTTGTTTTGGTTTCGGCAAAAGTCGCTCAGCTAACGGGCAGGTTAGTGGAATAAGATGGTCCTTTTAGTCCATCCTTTTTTTCAGCATCAATAATTTTGAATATCATAATGCTTGTTGCACTAACAGGTAACGAGAGTTCAATAATAACATGTAGAGGCAACCAGCCTAGTTGGATTGGTTGCCTTTTCTCAAGTAACGGGCAGGATAGTTAAATAATGCTTCTTTGAAGAAAGTGAATATTCCATGCAAGTTACTTTTCTAGGAAGTAAAAATCTAATTCCCAATTCCTTTAAG
>NZ_WHOA01000182.1 GCF_013141715.1 Paenibacillus phytorum
GGATGACCTAACAGTCTATATCCTTGAGTAACGAGGAACTTATGATCGAGTAAAGTCAGTTAGAGGGAACGCGGAGTGCTGGGAAACTAGCACGCTCCGTGTGGGACAGGGGAAAAGCTGGAGATAACATCAAATGCTTACCTATTGTTACCGATAGTTAATCGAAATGCCTGAGAATCGATTCTAGATCATATTTGAAAATTAAAAGGGTTACTTTATCTTGTTAAAGGGATTGTTTGTAGACTTCTCGAATAATGTATGATTAGTGAATAATTCAATTGAAATGCTAGATTAGGCTAACAATTCGAAAAGATAATTGGAGGGCTTATGGCAACCTATTTAGTTACTTGGAATCCAGAACGTTGGAGTAATTTTGAGATAAGTGATCTTAAGGGGAAGTTACAATCGGGTCAAAAAGCTGAACTAAGGTGGAGTTGTAGGAATAGACATGTTCAAAATGGTGATCGAATTTTCTTTATGAGACAAGGCGTTGAACCAAGAGGGATATTTGCATCTGGAATCTCAACAAGTTCGGTTTTTGAAGATGTCCATTTTGATTCTAGTCGTATTAACGAAATGACAACTTACATTAAAGTAGACCTCGATACCATACTAGAACCAGTGAGTGAAAATATATTGTTTAAAAGCGAGTTACATCCAAGTGCTCTACATTTGTGGGAAACACAATCATCAGGTATTATGTTGCCCTTAGAAATAGCTTTAGATTTGGAAGACCGGTGGCTTAACTTTCTAGATCAAAATGACTTTAGGAATAGACCCGTGGGTGCTGGATTTGGGAGTCCACCACAAAATAAGTTGGTTGAGGAAGCAGCTATAAATGAAGTCATAAATTTTTATACTGAAAATGGATGGGATGTTGTTTCTGTTGAAAGAGATCGGTGTGGTTATGATCTCGTTTGTACAAATGGTTTGAAAAGAGAAGATGTTGAAGTCAAAGGAGTGTCAGGATCAAGCTGTAATTTTATTCTTACAGCAGGGGAGTTACGACAAGCTAATAATAATTCCAACTTTGTATTGTGCGTTGTGGTAAATGCGTTAAGCGATCCAATAATCTATAGGTTTAATGGTGAAGATATAGAAAGTAATTTTAGTATTGAAGCAGTTAGTTATCGGTTGAAATTACTAAGGGATTAACATTTTTTGTTGGCAGTTCAACAAATGTTCGGAGATAACGTTCAATAATTCAAATATCATCATTTCGGTGATGCTTTTTTTATTCCAATGAAAGCTTCTGATTTAAATACAACCTTGACAGAAATTGAAGAACATAATATTAAGTGTAACTGAAATCGACCGCATTGTTGTAGCATTTGTGAATTCCTAAACTTAAAAAGAGCCAAGTTATTTTCAACGTAAGGTGAGGTGACATGACAGAGGTAATAGACCAAAGGAACTATTCATGATATTCTTTTTGTGGGTATTTTTGGTATTAGGTATTTTTATACAAAACCGAATAGGGAACCGAAGTTAATGTGAAAAAAAATTTCATTAAGAGCTGGAGATTAAAGTATGCATTCTTTAAGAGAAATTAAGCCCCAATTATTAGATTTATTAAATCGTCCCTATTTGATTCTGTCGTGTAAATCCACTTGACTATCATATCTACTCCATCAAAAGAAAGATTTGGCAGAAAAAGCAACAAATTATGCTTTGCTTTTATGATAGAATGCTAGACGGCTGTAAAACTCATACAACGAAGGAAGATGGAGGATTCATGCGTAAACGACTTATTTTTTGGAAGCACTCCTTAAATTCACTATTAATATTGGCTCTTATCTTATCAACTTGCACTACGGCTATTGCAGGACCTGCGACGGACATTCAAAATCATTGGGCTGAAAAACAATTATCAGAATGGATGGAGAAGGGATACATAACAGGTTATTCCGATGGTTCTGTCCTCCCAGATAAGACCGTAACTCGTGGCGAGTTTATTACTTTCATAAACCGCTCATTCGACTTTAAAGAAGCAGGTGCGGTTAACTTTAAGGATATTGACTCATCTAGCTGGGATTATGAGGAGATCGCAAAAGCTTTAAAAGCCGGATATATCAGCGGTTACGAGGATAATACCATCCGTTCAAACAATACGATTACACGACAAGAAGCAGCCGTTATCTTAAAGACCTTACTTATGAACGATGCTTCCCCTGTGGCAGAAAAGTCAGAAAAGTTTATAGATGAATCTACAATTTCATCTTGGGGTATAAATGCCGTACATGTGCTATCCTCAAAAGGTATTGTTAATGGCTATGAAGACGGTACCTATCGTCCTAATCAGTCAATTACACGAGCAGAAGCGGTCGTGACAATTGATCGTGTGAAGAGTGCTTCTGGAATCACTTATAACAAAGTTGGGTTATACGGACCTGCGAATGGCGTAGATATGATTCAAGGTGATGTCGTTATTAGTGTTGAGGGAGTAACCATACAAAATCTCATCATTAATGGTAATTTACTGCTTGATTCAGGTATTGGTACAGGCGATGTCTTCCTTAATAACATAACTGTTAAAGGTACGACGACAGTGAAGGGCGGAGGCGAAAACTCCGTTCACTTTAAAGATAGCGTGCTCGTTAAAGTTATCATTAATAAAAAGGAAGGTACTGTTCGAATTGTAGCTGAAGGTACTACGAAGGTACAAACGATTGAAATAGAATCTTCTGTGAAGATTGAACAATCCTTGGGTAGTACAGCATTGATCTCGAATGTAAAATTGATGCATGAGCTGCCTGAGAATTCTAAAGTGACGCTTATTGGAAAATTCGATTCGGTAGATATCTTTGCGAATAGTATCAATGTTGAAATTCCATCAGGCATGATTGGTGATTTAAATGTTAACAAGGGAGCAGAAGGCGCTAGCATTAACTTGGGCAATAATGCTGTTATCGTTAACATGGTTCTAAATGCGGTTGTAAAAGTCCTTGGAGACGGGAAAATTGAAAAGGCTACAATCAACGATGGAGCCAATGGATCCGAGTTTGAAAATAAACCAACAGTAGTTGATGGTGTGCAAAAAGATAGTATAAAGGAAACCAAACCAGTCTTTGGTGGCGGTGGCGGTGGAAGCGTTAGTCCGACACCGAAGATTACAACTGCTCCAGTTTCCAGCGAGATCCACACGTATAACTATTTTACCGGAAACGATGAAGTTCACTATGAGAACAATATGCCTGTAGGCTCAACGCTAAAAGTATATGATGCTGCTACAGGGGGCAGTATTATAGGAAGTAGCAACTCGAATCATGTTACAGTGACGAATGGTTTTTCAACTGTAATTTCCAACGTCTATGTATCACTTACCGAAACAGGTAAATTGGAAAGTGAGAGGGTTGTTCAAAAAATTGCAACTGCATTTCCTATATCTCCCAACTCCCTATATTTTGATATTAGGAACTATCGAGTGGGCGATGATCGAATTATTCACAATAATCTGCCTTCTGATTCAATAGTAAACTTTTATGATGGAACAGGAAATAGAATAGATACCACAACAGCTTCAAAATCTCCATACTCGATAATGTTTAATGTTGACCATGGATTCAATTCTGTAGCATCAAGTGTCTACGCTGCTTATACGGTAACTGAAGATACATATGCATATGTAGAAAGTAAGAGGACGGAGCTGCGAATTCCATCACCAATTGAAAAAATAAACACGATTGTTGGAACTGATCAGATTTATACACTAGATCAATTTGGTAATTACTTGGAATTCCTATCAGCTACTTCATCGAATTATTCGGTAGTACGAGCAAACTTTACCAACGACCTCCTCACAGTTTCTTCATTAAAACCAGGATTCGCAAGCGTAAACATAGTAGTACGAAAAGAAAACGGTGAGGCGTATCTTATTAGTTTTGATGTGGATGTCACCGCTGCGCCTTGAGGCATTCTAAGTAAACATACGTTTATAAAAATAAGGTAAAGGATGCCACAAGGTACTTATGGCATCCTTTATGTATCTAAGCGCATAACACAAATAAAAATAGTTTGGTTGTGTTCCCTCTAACATTACTTTTAACCGATCTCCATTTATTACATTGATTTACCCGTTAAAAGTCTCCAAGAACATTTGAGGCTTTTTCCAGATTTAATATTGTAGAGATATTTTTGGGAGTCTTGCATCAGGAGTTAATCGCATGCCCAAAATATGAACCAACGGTTTTATTTAACTTACTTTCAGAACAATACTGATTTTCAAGGGGATGAAATCCTGTGAATGAGTGAGTATACGTGAGATAAACCCTTAAAACCGAGGGACGGAGAACGAGAGTTAAATATTTGTTACACGATTGAAATCGTATTTTCATCTGGTATTAATCATTCAAGATTATAATAAAAGTCGACCCCCTTTTAAAATATAAACTTAGACCCTCAGCCCGTTGCTGAGGGTCTCTTTTTGCTATTAAACTAAAGGGCAGGATAATGGAGTGAGTAGTAGCCATCAATTGTGAGATCGAAACAATTTCACTTTTTATACCGTCTAAATGTTAGGAGCATATTTAAAAGAGCAACTAGTTGGATGGGAGAAAAACTTTGATGAGACGAAAAACGATAATGGTAATATTGACAATTGTTGTGCTTTTATCAGTAATAGGTTGTAAATCCAAGGGTGAGCAATCTACCGATACTCACTCGGGTGTTCAGCTCGGAGAACAGTTAAAGTTAAATTTCGCTTTGATTAGAGAAATAAAAGTTGAAGAGAGAGAGCCGTCACAAACAGTAAGTAAGATAACTTGGCGAACTGCGGGGAAATCTTTAAAAAGCAAAGAACAGATTGAAAGTTTTGAACAGGCAGTTCGTACGGCAGATATTATGAGTGGGCAACCCAGGGCTATTTTTCCAAACTTCAAACTAACTGCTATTAGTAGCGACGGTAAAGAACTCTTTGCTGTGAGTTTTTGGACTGGGGGCATGGGTATGATTGAGATTAACGATACCTATTGTACTTTGACCGAAGACGGAAAAAACAAAGTTATGATGCTTTTAAAAGATGCTGAAGCGTTAAGTAGTTAAGCCTTATCATTGAGCTAACGGAAACAATAGTTCAGTCTAATATGATGGCAGCCAGCACACGATCGGCTGCCTTTGTCTGTTAAAGTAACAGGCAGGAATACGCACTTCTACTACGCATTAATTTGTAAGCATGTTGTTACAGTCAGGAGGAGTTTGATGGGTACCAGTCTAATAGTACGTGAATATGACCCTAGTTGGGTTCAATTGTTTCAACAGTTACGAGGCTTTGTACTTCCTGTTTTAAGCGATTTTGTAGTCACAATAGAACACGTTGGCAGTACATCCGTTCCAGGGTTGGCAGCGAAGCCGATTGTTGATATCGACGTGGTGGTGTCTACACAATCGGATGTCCTTAAGGCTTTTCAAAGGCTAGCCACCATTGGCTACGTTCATGAAGGCGACTTAGGAACTACGGGACGAGAGGCTTTTATTCCTCCCGTCGATGTAACTTGGCATCACTTATACGTCTGTACCATGGAAAACTCCGAATATAAGCGACATATCCTCTTTCGAGATTATTTGAGAAATCATCCAGAGGATACCAAACAATATGGTGACTTAAAGTTGGAACTCGCACAACGATTCCAGAATGACCGTCTGGCATACACTAATGCTAAGGGCGACTTTGTGAGAGAGATACTACAACGTGCGGGTTGGAAATGATGTGTAGTTCAGCCTGTATTATTACGCTACCGAGGGAGTTCAACAAGTCGTCTGATTTTATTTAGTTTGTCAGAAGTACTTCAAAATTAATTTGTAATTGAGACAATTTGGCCGATAATCTACTTCAAAACTTTATTTGTCATTTTGTTTTCACCAAAAAAGCCAGAAAACTTTTGAGTTTACTGGCTTTCTGCACTTCAAAAGCAATTTGTCTCCCAACAACGTTTGTTGGATGACAAATTGGTTTTGAAGTAGACAATAATACTTTTGAAGTGACAATTAAAGTCTTGAAGTAACAAATTAAGTTTTGAAGTAAAGTAGGCGTTCACTCATTCTATTGGGTGAACGCTTATTACATTTTTTTCTATGATTCCCGTTAGCGTCGCATCCTGCATAGGGTGTGTGGATTGAAATATCTAACCCCACCTTAACATCCTGCCATGTTTCTTTGGGTTGGATTAGGATGTGCTTTTCGACTTTCAATTGAATACTTCTTTTTGACAGGTCCTACAGTTTGCGAGTTTGTTAGACATGTTTGATTTCTCCTTTTCAATGGACTGGCTCTTATAGAAACACACATAAGACAAACTGGAATTGACATATAAATTGCTGTAAAGAAGCTCTGAGAGGGAGGGAAGGTAAATGATGTTTCAACCACACCCAGATAATACCGCAATTGTGATTACAGACCCACAAAATGACTTTATGTGTCCTGGGGGGAGAGGCTATCATCTGACAAAAGCAAATATTGAACGAAACAATACTATACAAAACCTTGAACTATTAATGAGAACTGCCATGAATAAAGGATACCAACTATTTATATCACCCCATTATTTATACCCTCATGATTATGGCTGGCAATTTACAGGAAATGAACAAAAAATGTTATTAGGTCTTAGAATGTATCAAGTGGCAAATGCGTACACACCACCGTCATTTGGAGCTGATTTTGTTCATTCTTTAAAACCTTATATTTTTGATAGGAGAACCGTCGTTTCAACTCCACACAAGGTTGCTAGCCCACAAACAAATGACTTGGTTTACCAGTTACGACAACATAGAAAAGAGAAGATAATTATCGCAGGAGTGCTTTCCAACATTTGTGTAGAGTCCCATATGAGGCATTTAATCGAAACTGGTTTTGAAACAGCTGTTGTATACGATGCCACGGCAACAATTAGTGAAGAAGATTTTCAAGCAGCCGTTACGAATTACAAAGCATTTGCCAGTGCTAGTTGGACAACAATGGAAGCTATTTCATACTTATAAATCCTTTGAGCGCGATGAGAGGGTTTAAAACGTGCGAATGAAAGTTTGCTAGCAACTCGTTATGTAGATCTCCTAATACACGAAGAAGGTCTAAATCACGTTCTCTATAAGGAGTTGAGGTATGGTTTGTGGCTATCAGTACAATGAAATAGGATTATTCCAGACAAATGTAGGTAGATTTGTGTCATTAGACAAATGTCGGATGATAAGAACATGGTTACATTAAAAGTCGCATTTGATGCGGCTTTTTCATTTCATGTCCTCAAGTTCTTGTCAAAATTAAATGACATGAACTTTGGGACATTCCCGATTTTGACAAGAACATTATGACATTCCCGACGAATGCTCTGGAATCTTGAGCACTTTTTGTTGAACGGGCAGGATAACGTGGAGAAGAAATTGAACTAAATTAGTATGAAAAATTGTAATCACTAATTGCCAAAAACTGAAATGAGATATACTGTGAGGTATTTAGTAGCAATTAAAAATCGAAGGTGAAAAATGAACAAGAAAGAATCTATATTTTATTTTATATTAGCTTCGTTTTTATTCGGCGGAGCCATCTGTCTATTCAAAAGCTTTTTTTGGTCTTTATTTTTTTTAGTATTAATAAGTTTTCTATTAACACTCAAGATCTCAGATGAAAAAAATAGTTTCGGGAAACAAATGTTAAGTGCTTGTTTAGGTCTTTTCTTTTTTGGATGGATCGCAGTTTTAGTAATTTTGCTGATTAAAATATTCTTAATGTACTTATATAACTCATTAACCTAACGCAGAACGATAGTTGAAAGGTGGGATAAAAAATTAATTTAGATTTACTTAAGAAGGAATTGTTGAAACTTGAAGAAATGTTATTAAAGTCAGAAATCCGAACTTCGGAAAAAGAGCTTTCGAATTTACTTGCTGATAATTTTTTCGAATTTGGAAGTTCGGGACAAGTTTGGAGCAAAAAAGATGGACTTGGTGCAAATGGAATCGGTATTGTAAAAATGAAACTAAGTGATTTTGAAATACATCAATTGTCAGGAGAAATAGTTTTAACGACTTATCGAATATTCAACGAAGAAAAAATGCAGCATTCTTTGCGAAGTTCTATTTGGAAATTTGAAAATACAAAATGGCGGATGATATTTCATCAGGGGACACCGCTTCCGTTGTAGTATTCAGCTAACGGTGAAGTACGACAAGTTCTGCTATAAGCACCAGACAGTGTGAAAAGCAGGAGATTACAGCAGTAATCTTAACTTTACGACCGAGGATGGGAACGACGGAACCATGTATCCTGAAACCGTCCCGCCAATACTCCTGCGCGCTTCATGTTTAACAGAACATGAGGTGTGAAGTACAGGTAGATTCGACAGAACGAAGGCTAGAGCCATTTTGAGAAAAAAAAAGTGGTATGCCAACGGATATGTCGCGCGGCTGAAAAACTAGATATGGTGAGAATGCTCGCACAGAAGCGAACTGACGAACTTCCGAAGGTACAGGTCTACAGTTAGAGCATGTGGAAACGTATGTACCATCAAATGATGGGGTGAGCGGCGTAAAGTAAGACTTTCGCCTATGAAATACGCTATGCCGAACAATGGTGGCATCAATCTCACAGGCTTAGAGGAAGCACCTAAGTTCAGAATAGATAGCTAGGTTGTAAGGGACTTGGAAAACAAGGGACGTTGCAAGAAGGGCTTTTACCCGAAACGGTTGCAATAAGGCACATGCCGAAATGAATTTATCCTTGTGAGGGCAGGGGCACTACTGATGAATCCTCTGTAATTGAGGTGGAGGAACAGCCCCAAGTCTAATTGAAAAGAACGATCATTTTCCATACGTGAATTGCACCGATCGGGTAGGAATGTGGGGACATCGCTTCGTCAAGGAGGGATGCCACAGTGCAAACTTTACGAAATTGGGAGTATTACGGCATGACGGAATCCTTTACGGACCTGTATGAAAGATCAGCAAGCAAAGAATCCTTTTCGAACCTCTATGGCATTGTCACGTCGAGGGAAAATATTCGGCTGGCTTATCGTACGATGAAGTCCAATAAAGGATCAAAGACACCAGGAACAGATGGATTAACTATCGAAGACATCGAACAACGACCCGAATATGAATTAGTAAATGAAATCCAAAATAGACTGCAAAAGTACCGCCTCAAGAAAGTCAGACGGAAGCTCATCGAAAAAGAAAACGGTAAAATGAGACCTCTTGGCATTCCATGCATCCTCGATCGCATCATTCAACAGTGCTTCAAGCAAGTCCTTGAGCCCATAGCTGAAGCCCAATTTTACAACCATAGCTATGGTTTCAGACCCCTTCGATCGACACACCATGCCATGGCAAGAGTTCAATTTCTCATCAATCAGGCGTCGATGCATTATGTAGTCGACATCGACATTTTGGGTTTCTTCGACAACGTCAACCACACCTTGCTCGTGAAGCAACTTTGGAACATGGGTATCCAAGATAGAAGGGTCCTAGCATGTATTTCTAAGATGCTAAAAGCAGAAATCGAGGGGGAAGGAATACCTTCAAAAGGGGTGCCTCAAGGGGGATTGCTGTCAACATTACTCTCGAATATTGTACTGAATGACCTCGACCACTGGGTGGCAGGTCAATGGGAACTCTTTCCGCTAACAAAAACTTTCAAATCAAGAACTGGCGAAAGGGCTGCGAAAATACGGTCTAGTCTGAAAGAAGGCTATCTGGTGTGTTACGCCGATGACTTCAAAATCATCTGTCGCGATTGGAAGTCAGCCCAGAGGTGGTATCATGCGGTTGTTCAGTATCTCAAAGACCGTCTGAAACTCGACGTTTCACCAGAGAAATCGCAAATCATTAATCTGCGGAAACGAGAATCAGAGTTCCTTGGGTTTACAATCCGAGCAAACAAAAAGGGGCAAAAGCGAGTAGCGCATACGGGTATTAAATCGAGCAAAAAGCAGAAGATCAAAAGCGAAGTTAAGAAACACATTCTCAGAATGAGGACTTCGCCAACTGCTTTAAATGCTGCAGGTTTTAACAGCTTTGTTTTAGGAATTCACAATTATTTCAATCGGGCAACACATGTTAGTGTTGCGTTCTCACGTCTTGCCTACGATCTGCGAGCTTTCATGTACAATCGTCTCAAACAAATCGGGAAATACGAGCACCCTGCAAACCCGCCGCCAACTTACAGTAAATTTTACAGCTTGGGTTACAGGACTTTTAGAATAGCAAATGTTTATCTGTATCCTCTAGCCAACGTGAAAACAAAGAATACGATGGGCTTCAGTACAGGGCTTTCGCTCTTTACCACAGAAGGCAGAGAGCAAATACACAAAAAACTTCGGCCAGATTTACGACAGGAAATCTATTTACTAACGAATTCTAGCATCCCGAACAAAAGTGTTGAATACATGGATAATTGGATTAGTCGTTACAGCATGAGAATGGGGAAATGCGAAATTACAGGCATGTATCTCTTCGCATCCGACGTTCACTGCCACCACTATATTCCGTCGCACTCAGGTGGAAACGACAAGTTTAATAATTTGCGCATCATCCACAAAGAGGTCTGGCAACTTATTGTTCAAACACATAAAGAGACGATTGACGTACTCAAGAATAGACTTGGTTTAACGGAATTGATGATGAACCAGATCAACAAATACCGTAAAAAATATGCATTAGAACCAGTTTAACATATCCCAAATCAACGAGTAACGAGGAACTTATGATCTAGTAAATTCAGTTAGAGGGAACGCGGAGTGCTGGGAAACTAGCACGCTCCGTGTGGAGCAGGGGAAAAGCTGGAGATGACTTCAAATGCTTACCTATTGTTACCTATAGTTGAGGGGCTTGCTTCGCGGCAAGCTCCTCTTTTGGTTTATTAAAGTAACGGGCAGAATATTGTAATAAACTGTAAAATTTTATGTTACAATAATAAGCAGTAAAATATTCCTCTAGGAGGATAGTGGATAGCATGCGATATTTAACGAGCATTTTATTGTTATTATTATTTTTAACAGGATGCGGAGCGGAGCAACTCATTCCAGAAGACAAGGAATGGAAAGTCAGTCCTTTGTTTATATCAGGAGCATATAGTATGATCGGATAAGTAGGTAAATTGGGTTTTATTTATGATCACAGTGATGCAACAAGTTTTTATCCGAACAAAAAACAAAAATATATGTGGCACTTTTGGGGGAAATCTGAAGAATTGCAAGGTCCATTAAAAGTAACTGGTAGTAATGAAGCAGGAGAACATATAACAGTTTTTGAAGCCAAAGGAGTAGGCGGACCTAACAATGGAGCTGACGCACATATGCCATCACTAATGTCATTACCTACACCAGGCTATTGGAGATTAGATGCATATTTTGGAGAAAAGCTTTTTGGTAGTGTTGTTGTCATAGTTAATGAAAAAAAGTAAGGAATTAGAATAGACCTCAATAATGAGGTCTATTGTTATTGCGCTAACGAGGAACGATAGTTGAATAAGAATACCACAACAGGCTACCGCTGACTGGGAAAAGGGATATGATAATTCTATCGACGGGTCTGTAAGTTATTTAATGCCTTCTGATTTTATAGTAAAAAAACTTGGACTAGAGCAAGGTAAAGAGGGGTATTGGTTTGACAATAATGGAAATTTGATATGTTATGACCTTGCAATGGAAGGATATAACACTGGATTATTAATAGAAAAAGAAACGTTAGAAAAATTACTTTCCGATAATCAATTAGTATTAATTTGGGATATATATATTGAAAAAATCGCAAATCAGGAACTTCATGAATGGAGGATTGTAGCAGCAGAGCGAGGTGGCAATATAGAAACTGTGAAAATGTATGATGAAGATACTTGGAAATTAAATGATTAGAATTGTTATGAGTAAAGGCCTACATATACTATATGTGGGTCTTTTATGCATTTACTTTGAATAAAATTAATACTACAGGTAACAATCTCTAATAACATAGTAAAGAAGGTGGACTAGAATGAAAGAAAAGAGACGAGAAGATGCTTGGGAGAAAAATCATGATGTAACACTAGTACAAACAGTTATTAGTCATATTAAAAATGGTAGTACTCAACTTGCAGCATTTGAAGAATCAGCTTCTAGATTGAATCGCACCGCGGCTGCATGTGGATTTCGATGGAATAAAGAACTAAGATCTCAATACGAAACTGAGATAAATGATGCTAGATCGTTTAGGATGAATTTAAAACAACAAAAACAACAAGTTCGTGTAACCTCTGCGTCCTCTCTTGAATATGGAAGTATAGCACCTAAATATGAAGAGGCTTTTAATCAAATCATAAAGATAGCAAGAGATCAAGCTCAAAAATTTGAGCAGTTAATAAACGAGAATTCGAAGTTAAAGTTGGAAATAAAGGAATTGAAAAATCAAAGAAATATCAATGACTTTGCTTCTAAAAAAACGAAAGAGGATGTTGCAGCTGAGGATCTTCAAACTTTTCTTAAAATCATGAACAGAGCGAGGAATTTAACTACTTTGAATTTGAATATATAAGATTTGTGTATTCTCCTAAAACATGATTACTATTCAAAAAAAGTATAAGTGAAAATAGATAGACTGTAATCACTTATTCGGTGATTGCAGTCTATTTTATCGAAATATGTTTATAATCTCTAATGTTTGGAAATAATTATATAATAACTGGTACTTAGTTAGGAGTGATGAAGAATGTTTAATAATCTAAAATCAGAAATTGAGAATTTTTACACTTCCCCAGCAGATTTTATGTTTGTTGATGGATATTCTGGAATTGGTAAGTCACTCTTTGCAAAGCAAATTTGTGAAGATATCAATAGAGTAACTATTGTTAGTTCAGCAGTACTAACTAACGTTCCTAGTAGTGGTAGTGAGAAAGAGTTTATCATTGCATTATTACGAAAGATGGATTTTAATCCACTACGAAATACTACATTAGAATTGGAAAATCAGCTATTATTAACATTATCTCGATACTTGATTCTAGTGATCGATGAATCACAAAATCTATTAATATCAAATAAAATGATGCTGAACCATTTTTCATTATTGTCTCGGGTTGTGGATCAGACCAATATAAAAGTTCTATACATCGGGACTTTACCGTTACAATCTCGTATAGAATCTCTAAATATAGCAAACATTAATAGGAGAAGTATACATTATAGTCTGATTGCTTGATTAAATATAAATTCAAAAAAAGGAACACGAACCCAATTTGGGCTATCGTGTTCCTTTTTTTGTTTTAGGAAAAGAATGCACACGGAGGAATCTAATCCCAAAACAGGATTCATTCCGGTTATGCAATATGATGAATGATTATACATATTTATATTTGCGGATAGTCTCACCAATTATGAAAATTACCGCATCCTTAAGATGTCGAGAAGGAATAGATTATCACTAATTATGAAAACGCAGCTTGATATATCAACGTTTTTGACATCAAAATTCTCAATAAATATGACACCACACAGCGGGATGATTGGCCTGCTGTTCTCTCCGGTGGTCAAAGGCAGAGAGTAGCCTTGGCAAGAGCGTTGGCTGGTAATCCACGATTATTGCTTTTAGATGAACCGTTAGGTGCTTTGGATGCTTTAACTCGGATTGAAATGCAGCAGCTTATTGAGCAGCTATGGTTGGAGAAGCAATTCACGGTCCTGTTGGTCACACATGATGTTAGTGAAGCTGTAGCTTTAGCTGACAGGGTCATCATTATCGAAGATGGGAAAATAGGTCTGGATTTAAAAATCTCACTTTCTCGACCTAGAGAGCATGATAGTGGATTCGCTTATTATGAGAAGATCATTTTGGATAGGCTTCTTGTGAAGCAATCGTATGAGCAGGTAAGAATTGCAGCAGATGCATTCTCGATTTAACGAATAGAAGAGCGAAAATAAAGGAGGACATAGGAATGACTCAATATGATTTGCAGCTCCAAGCGGATGTACTAATTATTGGTGGGGGACCTTCTGGCGCATGGGCAGCCATCACAGCGGCGAAAGAAGGAGCGAAAGTCATTCTGGTCGATAAAGGATATTGCGGAACGAGCGGTGCTACGGCACCATCTGGCACAGGCTTATGGTACGTGAATCCCAATGCGGATGAGCGTGAAGAAGCTATGAAGAGTAGAGAAGCGCTTGGCGGTTACTTAGCTGATCGCGGTTGGATGAAGAAAGTCCTAGACCAAACGTATACCAATACGAATCAAATTGCTGCTTGGGGATATCCATTCCCGCTCGACGAAACAGGCACTTCGCACCGGAAGAGCTTGCAAGGGCCTGAATACATGAAGCTGATGCGCAAGCAAGTGCAGAAAGCGGGAGTTCGCATCCTGGACCACAGTCCAGCGCTTGAACTGCTAGCTGATGAGCATGGTGTTGCAGGGGCAACTGGGGTGAACAACCAAACGAAAGATACATGGCGTGTGGATGCGACCTCAGTCGTGATTGCAAAGGGCGGATGTGCTTTCCTTAGTAAGGCTCTGGGGACGAATGTCTTGACAGGTGATGGGTACTTGCTCGCGGCTGAAGCGGGAGCTAACTTATCGGGAATGGAATTCTCCACCGCTTATTCATTAGCGCCGGCCTTTTCTCCCGTAACGAAGTCTGCCTTCTACACATGGGCAACATTTTATTATGAAGATGGCAGCGTAATAGAAGGCGCTGGCTCGCAAAAGGGGCGTTCAGTGATTGCTCGAACGCTGCTGACGCAGCAAGTTTTCGCTAGAATCGATAAGGCTGATGATATCGTCAAAAAAGCGATGCGTCAGGCGCAGCCTAACTTTTTTCTATCGTTTGATCGCCTGGGCATTGATCCTTTCACACAAAAGTTTCCTGTCACTTTGCGGTTTGAAGGCACTGTAAGGGGAACTGGCGGTATCCATATCATTGACGAAACGTGTGCGACGGAAGTGCCTGGTCTTTATGCAGCAGGAGATGCAGCGACAAGAGAGTTAATCTGCGGTGGATTTACCGGCGGTGGAAGTCACAACGCAGCTTGGGCTATGTCCTCAGGGTATTTCTCTGGTGAGGCATCGGCTAAATATGCGCTGAAACTGGGCGCTGGAGCTTCAAATAGGAAAGCAAAAGGATTGTCTGAGGCAACTGGTGTACCTAAGCAAGCAACGACAAGATCCGACGCTCCTGATACGCAAGAAATTATCAAAGTGGTTCAAGCTGAAGTATTCCCGTATGATCGCAATTGGTTTCGCACAGGAGAAGGCTTACAAGATTCGCTGGGGCGCTTGAATCATCTCTGGCATGAGCTGAAGCAAGGCATTCAAGCTAGTGATGGGAATGTTGTTCGTGTTCGTGAAGCAGCTGCTATGACGGCAACAGCTAGATGGATGTACACCAGTGGTTTGGAACGAAAGGAAACACGTGGTATGCATCGCCGGGAGGATTTCCCGCGAGTTGATCAAGACCAGCAATATCGCATCATTAGTGGTGGTTTGGATACAACATGGGCAAAGCCTTTGATTGACCCATCCTTTTCAATCGTCAAAAAGGAGGCTGTTGTGTAATGATTGAACTGCTTAGTAAGGATCGCTGCATTAGCTGCAATCAGTGTGTATCCGTATGCCCAACGAATGTGTTCGAATCCGTAGCGGGAGATATTCCGGTTATCGCCAGACAATCGGACTGCCAAAGCTGCTTCATGTGTGAGTTGTACTGCCCAACGGATGCTCTTTACGTTTCTCCGGTAGCGGAACAAACGATTGCAGTCAACGAAGGGGAGTTAGTTCAAGAAGGTTTATTAGGAAGCTATAAAGAGAACATAGGCTGGGGGAAAGGCAGAGAATCGACAGCCTCCTCAGACGGTTCATATATCATTTTCCAACGTATGCGTGCATCACATTAATTCGCTCATTATCATTCCACATGACTATCAGGGGGTCAAAAACATATGACACAGAGATCATTGAAATTGCTCAGTATGGCTCTTATTTTAACTTTATTTACAGTATTCTTAGCGGCTTGCGGGGCAAAATCGACGAAAACAACGGCTCCAGCAACAACGCCTGCAGCATCTGATGCAAAAATAACATTGCCTGAAACACTTCGTATTGGTTTTATTTCGGCGAATAATAATAAGACTATTACAGGACCGGAAGGCTGGGCGCAATCCAAAGGTTACTTGGAAAGTGAATTCAAGAAATACGGCGTTAAGGAGTTCAAATATTTCAACTTCCCGAATGGTCCTAACTTGAACGAGGCGATTACCGCGGGAACGTTGGATGTTGGGATTTACGGCGACACACCTGCTATTAATGGGAAAGCAGCTGGTCTGAAGACGCGTTTAATTAACCAAACGCAATTCAAGATGAATGCATGGTTGATAGCTAAAGCGGACGGTCCGAAGACACTTTCAGATCTGAAAGGTAAAAAGGTCGCCACTTCTCAAGGCTCCTATATGAGCCGATATCTAACTAGCTTGCTTAAGGAGCAAGGGCTTGATAAAGACGTAAAGATCCTGCATTTATTACCTGCTGATGGCGAAGCTGCGCTATCCCGCGGTGACATTGCAGCATACGCCTATCCGACTGGTTTCGGTCCTTTACTTCTGAAAAAGGGATATGTTTCCATTGATGAAGCGGCCAAACATCCGGTTCTACAAGGCTCAAGTCTAACCGTAGTTACGGAAGATTATTTGGCTAAGAATCCTCAATTTCCTAAACTTTGGAACGATCTTCGCACGAAAGCAGTGAAGGAAATTCGTGAGAACAGTGAAGAGTTTTTCAAATTCTATGCGGAAGCATCCGGCTATCCAGTGGACGTTGTGAAAGCTTCCTTCAAGATCGAGCAGTGGCCCGTTGAATCAAGCACACCGGATGGGTTAAAACTAATAGAAGAAACGAAGAAATTTCTTGTGGAGCAAGGATTAGCGAAGAAAGATTTTGTTATAACGGACTGGTTAGTGAAATAGGATTGACCAAGGGGGGATGAGGGTGAAAGAAGTTCCAATTTCCTATGTAAAGGCCAATCAAACGGGTATTGTTGTCTTTGTCCTACTGGCATTTGCGTTTCAATGGACTTGGCTAGTTGGCTTGCTTTGGGTGATTCAGTTGCTTGACTTTGTAGGTGGTGGGAAATGGAATCTGTTCGTGGTGGTGTCTGAACCGTTTCTATCTCGAAGCGGTACTGAAACACAAGCCGCAGAGTTGACAAGGTTTAACAATTCTTTGGCTGTATTATTTCTTACATTATCACTTACTTCTTTTACCATCGGTTGGAGTATGGTGGGGTATATCTTCACTGGCTTTTTACTCTTAGCTGCAGGTGCAGCCTTGTTGGGCTATTGCATCGGATGTGCGATTTATTATCAGTATAAGCAATTCATCGTCAGACAACGAGTGAAGCGCGGTTAATGAAAGGTAAATATGGAAAGACTCTCACTAGAGTAAGGTGGGAGTCTTTTCTATCCACATAATAAAGTGAAAAACATCTAATTAAGGCAAATAATAATTGCCGAAAATATGTTAAAAATAGGATTGACACCTCTAGTAGGTGATGCTAATATTGGTTTATATCTAATTCATACTAAACTTATCGGAATTATATGCGAACGCGAAAGGGAGTTAACATCATGGAGCATGCTATCACAATTCAAAGCGACGGCGTCGAATTGGCCGCAACGTTACATTACCCGACAAATCAATCAGGAGCCGCGCAAGTTGATTGTCAACGTTGGCCGCTTATTATCATCTGTCATGGATTTATTGGCAGTCGGATAGGGGTGGATCGGCTATTTGTGAAAGCAGCTCGTGAGTTTAGCTCGCAAGGATACCTAGTTCTCCGTTTCGATTACGGTGGTTGCGGTGAGAGTACTGGCGACTATGGTGCTGGCGGGCTGGATGTTCTGATTGAACAAACGCGAAGTGTTATTGATTATGCATCAACGATTGATTGTGTAGATCTCAGTCGTGTGATCTTGGTGGGTCATAGCTTAGGCGGTGCGGCTGCAGTTCTAACGGCAGCGAGAGATAATCGCGTGAAAACACTCGTGCTATGGTCAGCTGTCGCTCATCCACACAATGATATTGTAAGAATTGTAAGCAAATCTGAATACGAGAAACTTCCGTTAGGTGGAGCGATCGATCATCATGGTTATGTATTGACAAGTAAATTTTTTGATTCTTTATCCCAGCATCAGCCGTTTGAACAACTGCGTAAATTTAACGGCGATGTCCTCGTTATTCACGGTACTGCGGACGATATCATACCAGTCGATTATGCGCCATTATACCAGAAGATGTTCTGGATGCGATCAGAGGGCCAATGCGAACTCGAGCTTGTCTATCAAGCAGATCATACTTATTCAACAACAGGTTCTGCGAAAGAACTTTTTGAGAAAACAGGGAACTGGTTAGCCTTTATTCAAAAGCAGAAAAAAGATTGGAACGATTGGACAATTTAATGGAAGCGGAGGCAATAGAATGGCGAAACCACTAGAGTTAGACGATGTTTGGGTGGATAGAATTAAACAAATGTTAAACGGGTTGGAATACGGTTCCGTTCAAATCGTCGTTCACGACGGTAAAATTGCTCAAATCGATAAAACAGAGAGAAAACGATTCGACGCGTCATCTCAACCGCAATCCCAATTGCAAGCAGTAAAATCAGTCAAACAAACGAGTAAAGGCTAGCATTAGAGCGGTTAAGTATAAAAGTGGTCTACAAGCCCTCTTTCTTCGGAAAGGGGCTGTTTTCATTTTTTTGGTTATCACGAGAAGCTTACAAAGGATATGGTCGATAGTTTACCTTGCAGCGTATATAGAAAAATTTATATTTATTCGCGCCACATTTCTACATTTTTTATATAAAAAATACTGCATAATGGGGGGACAACTAACTATTCATAACTTTACATGTCAAGGTAACGGCATAAAAAAGCAAATACTGCAGCCGATGTAGAATTGTACAGGGGTAATGACATTGAAAAATGATCTTATTGCTTTAGCAATCATGTTTCTTTGTTTTGCAGGAGTTCTAAGTGGTTTAATTTATAATGGAGATGATAATGGGAATCAGGTCGTCAGATCGTTGGATGGTAAAGGCAACAAGATGACCTCCAATATGTATGGATTTTCTTTTTATGAATCGACCTCAACTAATTTTATATTAAATAAAAAAACAATAGATAAGTTTGGGGAATGATGGTAATTTTACTCATGTACCGGAAGCACCGGACAAAGCGAAAGCCCGAGGGAAAGCGTCCCTGGGCTTTTTTTCTTCGGAAAGGGGGCTGTTTTCATGAAGCAGAAGCTTTATAATTGGAGTGAAATGGAAAGTTAATGGAGGGATCTTATGCAGAAGCAGCATTTTATATGGAAAGACTCTCAGCAGATTAATAACTATGTATATGAATGGCTGCCTGATGAGACCAGTGAAATAAAAGCGATTGTGCAAATCGCACATGGCATGTCCGAGACGTCCGTTAGGTACGAGAGGTTAGCTGCATTATTAACGAGCCAAGGTTATGCTGTCTATGCGAACGATCATTTGGGGCATGGACGAACTGCAGGAACACCTGAAGCCGTAGGTAAATTTGGCAAAGATTGCTTTCATGGTATGGTTGAAAATATGGGGCAGATCACTAGTGAGATCCGTAAAAGGTATCCAAAGAAGATTCCTTTATTTCTGATGGGACATAGTATGGGCTCGTTCTTAACGCAGCACTATATGGTGTCGTATATAAATGAACATCCCGACAACGTTCAAGGCATCATTCTGTCAGGCTCAAATGGAAAAGAGGGTGCAGCCTTGCATGCCGGCATTGCTATTGCTACAGCAGAAGCAGCTATTCGTGGAGATCATCATCGGAGTAAGCTTGTTACGTCTCTTTCATTTGGAGCTTTTAATAAAAGATTCGCACCGAATCGAACGCCATTCGATTGGTTAAGTAATGATGCAGGCGAAGTTGATAAGTATGTAGAAGATCCTTATTGCGGCGTTACGTTTACATCGGGCTATTTCAGAGATTTCTTTAGAGGACTTAAGGAGATTCATCAAGCTAAGCATGTCCACCAAATCCGTAAAGATTTGCCTTTATACGTATTCGCAGGTGAAGATGATCCGGTTGGTGGAGGTAAAGGGGTACGCAGGTTGCTTAGCATGTATGAGGAACTTGGGCTTAAAAACGTTAGCAGCAAGCTTTATCCCCGCGGCAGACATGAAATGTTAAATGAAGTGAATCGGGATGAAGTCATGGATGACATTGCAGCATGGCTGAATGAGCAGGTTGCATCTAGGGGTTAAAATAACGAAGTGAATCAAAGATAGAAGGCTGCTATTCCCCCTCCTGCCTGATTGGTTGGAAGGGGTTTTCTTTGTTCATTCACAGCCTGCATTCTTCTAAATGTGCATGATTCTCCTAATTGAGTATTGACTTGTCTAACCGTAACGTTGTACTTTGGACGAATAAAGGGGATGTTAACATGAGGAAGAATTGGAGAAATCGCCTTGTATTTGCCTATCTGCCCGTTTTCATTCTTGTTATTATCGTATTGCTATGGATTTTTTTCGTCACCATGAGTGAGTTGTCCAAGCAGCAGGCGCTGAAGGCGAACGAGATCTACGCAGAAAACACCATGCAATATATCGATTCCAAGCTGCGTACGGTCGAACAATATATCGTGCAGACATTTCTCGATGACCAATCTGTCATCGATTTTTATAGTATATCTCCGTTATCTCAGAACCGCTATCTTAACGATCGCGACGTATATAAGAAATTGATTCTGCTGCGAGACAGCTTCAGTGAGATCGACTCGGTGTATTTGTATCGCACCCGAGACCAAATCGTCCTAAGTGACACGTCGATGATGGGGCTCGATCAATTTTCCAACAGCAAATATTTGAATACGCTAATTACCGCTCCCCCTGCTAATCGCTGGAGTATAAGTCGCCAGTATATCGACAATGCCGGAGCGACAACGTCCGTAGTATCTCTGGTCATGCGAATGCCATTGCCGCTGGGAACGGATGGTGTTCTTGTTGCGAATATTAAATTACATACGATCGCTAAGCTCGTCAACAATGTGTCCAGTTCTAAATTCAGTTATCTTCACCTACTTGATGCCAATGGTGATTATATCATCGGTGAAGACACGATCGACGGTAAAGCTAGCCAAGAACGGGAAGATTTTACCGTTATGAAATCGGAGTACACAGGTTGGACGATTCGCAGCGGATTTATTGACGGCGTCTTTTTTCGCTTTCTGTCGAACCTCAATGCATTTTGGCTAGTGATTGGCATCATCACGGTACTTGGAGGAGCACTCTGGATCGTATACGCGAGTCGGCAGAACTACAAGCCCATTCAGTCACTTCTGGAGCGGCTCTCATCTGTCCCGCTGCAGAGACCGCATATACTAGGACAAGTCAAGCACGATGAATTCAAAATTATTGACAATCTGCTTGATCATCTGCTCGAACAATTCGGCAAGTATCGGCTAGAGAACGACGAGAATTTCAGCTACCGTCGGCGATATTTGTTCGAAGAATTGCTGTCTGGGACGCAGCTTCAGCTAGAAGAGGGATGGGAAAAGGAGTTATCGCGTTTCGGATTTCAAGAGACGTACGATCAATATATAGTGGCCATTCTCGAGATTGACAAGTATTCGAATTTTACCTCCACTTACAATAATAAGGATCAATATTTGATTAAATTCATCATTGATAACGTCGTTCAAGAACTGAATCAGAATGCGGGCATCCTAATCTGTCCAGAGTGGATCGAAAAACATCGGTTATGCGTCGTCTGTCAACTGCCGAATGAGACTGCTGTAGGTGATCCGTTCCGAGAGATCATGCGCAAAACGGTGGATTGGATCTACAAAAATGTATCGATTACGGTCACCTGTGGACTTGGAACGAAAGTGTCGGGTATTCATAAGGTATCTAGTTCTTATGAAGAAGCTATAGAAGCACTCAGCTATAAGACTACGTTTGGAGTCAGCAGCCTCATTGAATTCAAGGATATTAATAACAAATCGGGTGAAGAAATATTCCGATCTCTACCTTATGTTCGTGAATTGGTCCATTTCTATAGGATCGGCGAAGCGGAATGGGAACGCCATTATAGCGCCCTGTTTGCGGAAATTCGCATACAGCTTTTTTCACGGGAACAAGTTGTTAATCTAATGAATTATTTATTATTTCACTTCTATAAGGAAATGTCGGGGTTGTCCGCAGAATATCTGGAGTGTTGGCGAGAATATGCCATGAATCCAATCAACGAATGGATTGTGGCCTTCGACACGGTAGATGAATTGGAGAAAGAACTGCATGATATTCTGGAGGATGCCTCCCGGAGGTTGGATACCCTTCGCGAACAGCGAAGCCAGCACGATCTGATCGACCAAGTGAAAGTGTATATCGAAAACGAGTATAACAATCCGGATTTCTCGCTCGTCATGCTGAGTGAGAAATTTAAGTTGACTCCCAATTATTTAAGCCGCTTGTTTAAAGAAGAATTCGGTGAGAAATTCATTGATTATTTGGCTGGTCTACGAATCGAACAGGCCAAATATTTGCTGGTCACAACACCCGTTGCGATCCAGGAAATCGCAGTGAAGGTCGGGTATACACATACCTTTTCGTTTATCCGTGTATTCAAGAAACTCGTGGGCCGGACACCTGGTGATTACCGCAAGGAATTCCAATAATCATAATCAGGAAGTATCGAAAACGATCGATTCAGGGAAAGATCAACAAAGTCCCTGAATGGGTCGTTTTTTGTTTATTGAAGGCCGATAAGCCGTTTATCCTCATTATCCAAAGGAATTGTGGAAACGGAGTCTTGTGTAAAAACTGTGCATGGGATGCCACCAAGCGTGGCTGCATACCTTTTAAACCCCTATCTGCTGCCGATTATTGAAGTTGTGCATCGCGTCTAAATGTGTGAATTGCTGAGCTAAGGGACTTCCGTGTAGTGTTGAGTTGTGAGCGGAATAGAAACGATCACAACCATGCGGTACACGCTCGGCAGGGCGACATAGGAGGTAAAGTCACATGCAAGTATCTTCGCAGCACACAGCTTTGGAAGTGGAAAAATCGGTTCGATCCAGAGATACGAAGAAGCGGGAAAGCAAGTATCTGAAGCAAAATATTCCGCTGTATATCATGCTGACTCCAGCCATTATTTGTTTTCTCCTATTCAAGTATGCGCCGATGGGCGGGATCGTCCTTGCATTCAAGGATTATAACTTTTGGGATGGAGTTTGGGGGAGTCCTTGGGTTGGATTAAAGCATTTTGATTATTTGTTTAACAATCCACAAGGATGGAAGATAATTCGCAATACGTTCATGCTGAGCTTATTAAGCTTTATTGGGTTTCCATTTCCCATATTAGTTGCTCTGCTGCTGAATGAGGTTCGGAAAATGTGGTTCAAGAAAATCGTACAAACACTGTTGTATTTGCCCCATTTCCTTTCCTGGGTTATTGTCGGCGGCATCTTTATCACCTTGTTTTCTCAGGATTCCGGGATGGTGAACGACATACTGGAGAAGCTTGGCGGTGAGCGGTATGCCTTCCTTTATCAACCGTTCTCATGGGTTGCGGTGTTTTTGAGTTCAGGCATTTGGAAGGAAGCCGGTTTCTCGGCGATCATTTATTTAGCGGCGCTTACGACGATCGATCCGAGCTTATATGAGTCGACCGCAATGGACGGCGCTGGCAAATGGCGTCAGATGTGGCATGTGTCGCTTCCGGGCATTCGACCGACGATCATTTTGATGCTGATACTTGGTGTAGGTCGCGTCATGGAGGTTGGTTTCGACCACATCTATGTGATGCAGAATCGGGTAGTCGCCGATATTTCGGAAGTTATCAGCACGTACACGTTCAAGACGGGGATTCAAGGAGGCGAATTCGGAGTTCCCGCTGCAATGGGGTTATTCGAATCATTAGTTGGCTTCACGCTTGTGTTAACTGCAAACCGTATTGCCCGTAAATTCAACCAGAGCCTATGGTAATTGAAGTTGAAAGGAAGTGAGAACGTGAGAGAAAATTACGCCGGAAAATGGTTTAATGCTACAGTTCATATCATTCTGCTGCTGGCTGCCGTCAGCTGCCTCATTCCGCTAGTCAATATTATTGCCGTTTCGTTCAGCGACTCAGCGGCCATCGATTCCGGGTTCGTCTGGCTTTGGCCGATTCATTTCAATTTGGAAGCTTATAAAACCCTATTTATCGGTTCAAGAGTCATTCCCTCTTTTCTGAACAGCTTGTCCATTACAATAGTAGGAACAGGGTTAAGCCTGCTCTGCACGACTCTTGCCGCTTATGCGTTGTCCCGTAAATACTGCTATGGGCGCAAATTTATTACCCTAGCCATGGTGTTTACGATGATGTTCAGCGGTGGGCTGATTCCTTTCTTTCTTCTGATGAAAAGTCTTGGGCTAATCAATACCTACTGGTCCCTATGGCTCCCAGGGTTGGTCGGCGCCTATAATTTGCTGCTCATGCGTACCTATTTCGAAGGTATTCCTGCAGAGATCGAGGAGTCTGCACGCATTGACGGCTGTGGGGAGTGGCGGCTTCTTGTACAAATATTTCTGCCTTTATCATTACCTGTTATCGCGACGGTTTGTCTATTTTTAGCTGTTGGTTACTGGAACTCCTTTCTAAGTGTCCTCATATTCATCAATGATGCGGAGAAGATGAATTTGACCGTATTCGTTCAGCAAATGGTGCAAAGTCAGAGCATGCTGATTCAGACTATCGCCTTGCAGCCGGAAGACCTGGAGAATATGTCTCCTGAGGCTGTGAAAGCGGGAGGCATTGTAATCATGACACTACCGATGCTGATCGTATATCCAATTCTGCAAAAGTATTTTGTAAAGGGAGTGATGCTTGGCGCAATCAAAGGTTAAATCGCAAAATGGTGATAGGATGAATGGATTCAAAAGCGTTCTATAATTAATAAAGGGGATGAAAGAAATGGTAGACATAATGAAGAAAAGTACGTTAATGGCAGTGGTGACTTTGTTGGCAGCAGGGACGGTACTTGCGGCTTGCAGCAAATCAAAAGAAGAGGGCAGTGGAACCTCAGTCTCACCAGCAAAAGAGGGATCATCGTCACCAGCACCAGAGAAACGGGGCAAGATCAAAATGTCCCTCTACGACCGTGGCAATACGCCGGCGGCAGAAGGATCGATTACGAATAATCGCTGGACGAAATGGATTAACGAAAACGGGCCAGCAGATGTCGAATTTGTCGCCGTTCCGAGGTTTGAATCGAAGCAGAAATTTAATACGTTGTTTGCTTCCGGAGAAGCTCCCGACGTGATCAACGAATTTGAAACGGGCTATCGAGATCAACTCTATACCCAAAAGCAGCTGCTGCCGCTGGATGATCTGGTCAAACAATATGCGCCGAACTACAGCAAGATGCTGGAAAAGTATCCCATTATGCGCAAGATAGGTACAAAGCCTGATGGTAAATTGTACGAAATCGGGCGAGTTATTCCTAGCACCGTACAAATAGCTGTATTCATCCGCACCGACTGGCTAAAAAAGCTCTCGCTATCAATACCACAAACGCCGGATGATCTGCTTAAAGTAGCGAAAGCGTTCACCGAACAAGACCCGGACGGCAATGGGAAGAAGGACACATACGGCTATTCACTCGCTTATTTAGGGGATGAAGCCATTGATGCTATGCATGGCAATACGATGTTTATTAAAGATGACAAGCTGATCGAAGAGGAAGCGAGAATGAAAGCGGCCGTTTCCTTCAAGAAACGATTGTTTGACGAAGGTGTTGTTGATCGTGATTATTTGACGGACAAGAACGGCGAGAAGGCGAAGAAAGACTTTTTGTCTGGTAAGCTCGGCATCTATGTGGCTGACAACGCGAACGTTGATTTATTAACGACGCTTCGCAGCACAAATAAAGAGGCAACGATATCCCCCATGCTGATGCCTAAGACGGAGTTTGGACAATACACGATCAGAATGTTAAATCCGCTTCAGATGACAACAGTCGTTTATGCGGGGTCGAAGGATCCGGTCTCTGCAGTGAAAGAAATTGATTTCATGCTAGCTGAAACAACATGGAAATTGCTCAAATTCGGCACGGAAAACGTACATTGGAAAAATGATGAGCTCGGATGTCCGAGAGCGACTAATCCGGATTTACGTAAAATTGAAATAGGCTATAACACCGATATGTATATGTCAGCGACAACGATTGATTCCAAAGAGATATGCAACGTTCCAGTTCTTGACAAGAATATTCCAAATGCTGAGGAATGGGCTGGAATCAGAAAAGAAACACGTGATCTGTACGAAAATCCCGCTGTGCCTCTTTACACGTTAACGCATGGTGAGCATATGCCTACGCTTCCGGCTGATTTGTTAAAGATCAACAACGATTGGACCCAACAAAGCAAAGATCTTATTGCCAAGACAGTAGTTAGTGGAAATGGCTATTCAGTTGATCAAGCGATGAATGACCTTAAGAGTTTGAAGCAGAAGATTGGACAAAATCAGACTTTCGATTGGTACGCGAAGTGGTATGAGCAGAATAAAAAGAATGCTTTCTTGACTAAGGACATTTACCAGTTCCTAGCTAAAAAATATTAAGGTGAGATGGAAATGGATTACATTCAATTGTCCGACGATGCGGAGTTTCTGGCAAGCAATGCGATAGTTAGCCTCGAAGAAAGAAGCTCCTATTTGCTCGATAAGCAAATTCAGAAGGATTTGTCCAAGGATCTATATGGAGGTATGGCCATTGCGAACCTGAGTAAAGCCATGTATGTGGAGGAAAGTAATCAGAGTTTGGTGAGATCTGCTGAGTGGTTTGAGCATCCCCATCCTTATGGCCGCGATCCGCAAGGAGAATCGGATTTTGCCGCTATAAAGCTTATGCGCGCCCTTTATCAGCTTGAGTCTACTGGACTTTTGCGGGAGCAGACGACCAACGCCATCCGAAATTTTTATTTGAATCATGATTTTGAAAGCAAATACAAGTCAGAGAATCATATGCTGCTTTTTCATACCTCCCGGTATCTGGCTGCACAGAAGTATCCCCAAGAGTGCTTCGAGGCGTATGGAAAGAAAGGAGGGGAATTTCTGGAGGAGGAAGGAAACCTTCTCCGGGAATACCTTGTTTTTCGCGCTAAGCGGGGATGGGCAGAGTTTGATTCTTCCAGCTATTTGCCGGAGGTCATGGAGTGTCTGCTGTGTCTCTATGATTTTGCCTGCGATTCGGAACTGGTTAAGCTTGCAGGGATGATGCTGGATTTGCTGATGCTGGACATGGTATGCGACAGCCTCGACGGTTTATACGGAGGGGCCCATGGCCGCATCTATGCGCCTGTTGCCTTGGATCACGCCCGAAGTGGTACATTTCCTTTATACTATCTGTATTTCGGGCATCGCTTTCGGGAGGAGATTCAGGCTCCCTGCCTCATTGCTGCCATTTGTTCGGGCTATCGGCCCCATCAGCAGATTTATGAAATTGCACTAGGGCGAACGCAGCCCTATGTACATCAGGAAAGCAAGCATTTACACTGCATAACTTGCGAAACGCCTCACAAAAGGCTGCCGCAGGAGGATGGAAGCATCAATAAATATACGTATTACACACCTCGATATATCATAGGTGCCGTGAATTTTCAGGATTCTTACCGTCTAGGCAGTGAAGCAGGCTGGTATGCCCATCATCAGCAGCACCAGTGGGATCTGAGTCTTGCGGAGGACACCACTTTGAAAATATTCAGTCATCATCCCGGGCATCATGGCACGGAGGGAAGCGAGCATGGCTACTGGACGGGAGATTTGGGTTGTGGTTGCGGGCACTTTTTTGGTGAGAAAAATGTGGTGATGGCCATGTATCAGATCCCCCAGGGGCAAGCGCTGCACTGGATTCACCTCCATGTTCCGAGGGATACCTTTGATGAGGTGAAGGAAGAGGGGAATTACCTTTTTCTACGAAAGTCCGGGGTTTATATCTCCTTATTTATCCACAATGGGTATGACTGGACGGAAGAAGGTGAGTACGCCAGAAAAGAAGTCAAAAGTCACGGAAGGTGCAATGCGGTCATTTGCGAAGTGGGAGATGACATGAGCTTCCCGGATTTTGCAACGTTTCGCAGGACGATTTTACAGAACCGTATTGTTTTCGATCCTATAAATATGCAGTTATCGTACCATTCCTCCTTGGTGGGGGAACTATCGATGGACAAATCTAAGCGAACCTTACATGGAAAATCTATAGCCTTTCCTTATCCAACGTATAACGGTCCCTATATGTTTTCAACTTTTAATAGTGGCATTATCGAAGTAAGATCGAACGAAAAAAAAGCAACCTACGATTTTAACCAAATTACAGTCAAGCAAGAGTAACCGGAGGTGTGAAGTTTGAAAGGTATTCTGGAAAATGTAGCACGGACAACCATGCAGATGGATTTTAATGTAGACAAGAAAGGCGATTGGGACTGGGGAGCAGGCGTCGCTTTGTACGGATTGCGCAAAGTGTATGAGACAACCGGAAGCCAAGAGATCTATAACTTCATCAAAACGTTTATCGACTCTAACATGGCGAACAGCCAGAATATTTCGTATAACATCAATACGACCGCACCGCTGCTCTCGGTTTTGCTGCTCTATCGAGAAACGGGAGAACCTCATTACCTTGATTTTGCCGAAAAATTTGCCAGTTGGCTCATGAAGGAAGCTCCACGTTTATCTAATGGGGCTCTTGAGCATACGGTCATTAACGATAAGTTTGCCGGTGAAATGTGGGTCGATACCGTATTTATGGCCGGTGTGTTCTTAACGGAGTTGGGTCAGATATTGAATAAAGCAGCTTATATCGAAGAAGGACTGCTGCAGGCGAGGCTTCATATCGAAGCCCTTCAAACCAGGGGAAATGGGTTGCTCTACCATGGCTACAGTCTGGCGAGTAATCATCATCTCAGCGGCTGTCTCTGGGCTAGAGGAAACAGCTGGGTAACGATCAGCATACCCGAAATATTCGCAACCTTGACGGGTTATGAAAAGGAAAAGAGTTGGTTTTTTGATAGAATCCAATTGCAGGTCGAGGCACTGGCAGCTGTTCAAAAGGACAATGGCATGTGGTCTACCATTCTAGATGATGCCTCCTCTTATGAGGAAACTTCTGCTACGGCGGGCTTTGTATATGGCATATCTAAAAGCGTTCGTATGGGCTATTTGGATAAAAAATACTTACTCTGCGCGGAAAAAGGGTATAAGGCTGTACTTCGGCATATTACGGAAGAGGGGACGGTACTGAGTGTTTCGGCAGGAACGGGCATTCAAAGAAGTATACAGGAGTATAACGCTATTCCCCGGCAGTCGATTATGCCATGGGGTCAAGGAATTACTTTGTTAATGCTCTGCCAAGAGGCGCACGAAACAACTTAAGTCATGAAGGGGGTAAGTGATATGAAGACAAGGCGCAGGCTGTTTGCGATCCTTATGATGGTATGCATGTTGTCCACTTTCATCGTAAATCCATGGGAAACTTCCACTGTTTATGCAGAAACGACAGCTGCTCCGGACAAAGCGGAGTACCTGTTGGATGAAGATTTTTCTAATCTTGCCACTTCCTACGAACCTAATGACATCGTGCCCAGCGGATGGGATGTGAAAAGAGCTGGAGGATCGATCTCCTACAGTTTTAACAATTGGTTTAAAATCAGTGATACCAGTGATGTACTTCCCGTATCCATGAATAAACAAATACGATCTCAGAATGCCGGAATCCTTACCCTGGAATACCGCTTTAAGATGCCATCTGTCGTAAATGGTGTAAAGTGGCAGCTTCGAAGCGGAGTAACTGAAGGGGTCAGCCTTGAGGTTAAGAATGGTAATTTAGTTCTGGAGTCTAGTGATGCTAGTTACAATCTCCAGACGATCAACGCTAATGCGGAATATGGAGTTAAAGTGATCGCCGACCTGGATGCCAAAAAAGTTCAGGTTTATGTAAACGGTATCGTAAAAGCATCGGAGAAGAGTTTTACTAACGATGTGGCATTTGTAGATAACTTTCATGTGATCACGGGTGATGTAACAACGGGAGACCTATTTTTTGCTCCGGTAAAGATTCACAAAGGGTATGCCATTAATGAGAAATTTATATCCACGGTTCAAGGCCCCCTTCCTGAGGATTGGCAGTCACAGACTAGTGGTGGTGTGATTGCTGTGGAGAAGATGGATAATTCCAAGCCGCCGGATGTGTTTAGTCTGAAGATGAACGCGACGAATGCAACTGGCGAGATGAGTATGGAGAAATCTGTACCTTCTCAGGAAGGAAGCTTGATTTTTGAATACAAAGTATTTATTCCCGTTAAAATGGATGGTTTTTCAGCTGCGCTAAAAAATGAAAATTCGACAGTCTTCCAATGGCTTACAGCAGATGGGAAATTTGCTTATAAGAACTCGAGTGGTCAAAATGTGGCCTTCTACGACTACATACCAAACCTCTGGTATCATGTAAAACTCAAACTGAATACAGTGACCGGTAAAGCAGATCTTTACCTGAACGGCAAGTTGAAAGTGGAACAAATAGACATCCCGCCCAGCGGTGTTAACCGTGTTAACTTTTCAATCGGAGGCTCAAATAGGGGAAGCATGTCACTGGATGATATCCTCTTGTATCACGAGGCGGCAGAGCCTCTGGATTATGTGCCCGCACCTGTCCCTGCAAACTCGGATGATGAATTGGTAGGAGCTCAGGCTTGCTCCTTGTGGAGAGAAGGGCAGCACCTGGGATGGGACCGGATCAATCCATATCCAGAAAGAAAGCCTTATCTTGGTTATTATGACGAAGGTAACCCAGAGGTAGCTGACTGGGAAATCAAATGGATGGCTGAGCATGGGATTGATTTCCAGATGTATTGTTGGTACAGACCGACAGGCACAGAAGGAAAGCCGATAAAGGAGCCTCGACTGGGAGCAGCGCTTCATGATGGTTATTTCAATGCCAAGTACAGCGACAAGGCCGATTTTATGATCATGTGGGAGGCCTCATCCTCCAAAGTTAGCGGAAGCCAGGATTTCAGAAACAATGTTGTGCCGTATTGGATGGAATACTATTTTAAAGATCCACGATATGTGGTCATTGACAATAAGCCTGTCATTGGGATTTTTAGTTATTCCGGCTTGAAACGGAATTTCGGAGGCACTCCGGCAGGTGTGAAGGCTGAAGTGGAATACTTAAGACAGGCAGCCAG
Source organism: Paenibacillus phytorum (assembly GCF_013141715.1). Lineage (GTDB taxonomy): Bacteria > Bacillota > Bacilli > Paenibacillales > NBRC-103111 > Paenibacillus_E > Paenibacillus_E phytorum. Next base: position 31,191 of record NZ_WHOA01000182.1, read on the forward strand.
GGATGCCGGCTTCGATGATGTTATTATTCTGATATCCAATTCAAGTGCTGACGCCTCCTTGATACAAGAAATGAAGTCTGACGCCGGACTAGATGCCATGTTTGCCTACTCATGGGGAGCTTTTGCAGGGAAAGAAGAATTGCAAAAGACAAAGCTGGAGCAGCAAAGAGATGCTGGTTCCATGGATGTGGTTCCTGTTGTTAGCATGGGAAGGGACGATCGTGCCTGGGATGGCCCCGCCGGATATTATGCGACGCCTGAGGAGTTCCAGTCAACGGGTCAATGGGTGAAGGACACTTTTGTGCCATCCTTGCCAGCAAACAGCGTGGGCCGGAAAATGGTTCTTCTGGACAACTGGAATGAATATGGAGAAGGCCATTTTATCATGCCTGCCGGATTAAACGGTTTCAAGTATCTGAACGCGATTCGTAATGTGTTTACGGAAAGCGGAGAACATTCGGACACTGTTCCTACAGAGGCGCAAAAAGAGAGAATCCGAGGCTTATATCCCGAAGGGCGGATTGTTCCTCCAAAAACAGTGGAAGTCCCTCCAATAACAGATATTAGTCCTATTACATACAGCAAGTTATGGGATTTCAACACGGATGGGGACAGCGAGGGCTGGACTGTAGCGAAGCAAGTCTATCCTGTAAGTATAGCAGGAGGACACTATTCAGGTACATCAACAGGAAGTGATCCAGGCCTTCATTCACCGACTACTTTAGGGATATCAGCAGAAGAAAACCCCTATATCCATATCCGCATGAAAAATAGTTCCAGCGATACAGCCGGACAGATTTATTTCATTACGGAAACGGATCGAACTTGGAATGAAGCCAAAGGAATCGGTTTATTTGTAAGGCCAAATGATAGCGGTTACACGGACTATTATGTTCCCATGTGGAGCAACAAGAAGTGGACGGGAAATATCCAAGCTATCCGATTCGATCCCCTTACAACTACGGGTGATTTCAGCATTGACCGGATAGGACTTGTGAAGGTTCCCATTGCGGGAGTGAAATTGTATTTGAACGGGCAACCGATGAAAACCGTGACTCCGCTGGAAATGATCGACGGCACTGTCATGCTGCCACTGGCTGAAGTTCTGGCGAAGGACGGCATTACGACCGAACGAGATGAAACAGGAGACATCCTAGCCATCAAGAATGGCAGTGTTATTCGGGTCGTGCCAGGACAGCTTACAGCTTATAAAGGAAATACGGCCGTAGCCCTGCAGCATGTTCCTGTGACGTCGAGCTATGACCTGTTAGTGTCACCTGATGCTTTAAAGGAACTATTTGGTTATAACTTTGCTTGGGAAGCGTTTGATGAGACCTTGTATATTTCCGGTCCATTCAAAATAGTTGGAGACAATATTTTAACAGATCCAGGGATGGAAATGGATACTCTATCATACTCCGGTGAAAGAATCGCTGCAGAGCTAAGTGCCACAGAGTACCATTCCGGTCATCAGTCAGTTAAAGTCACCAAGGAGTATGCTTATGGAAAAATTCTTTTCCCCGGCATAGAGAATGGTAATGAATACTACTACTCGGCTTGGGGGAAGCTGGCTCCCGGCTCCACAGCGGGGGAAAAGCTTCGAATATGTCTTCAGTACAAAGTGAACGGCGAGACCAAACAGGTGGTGATGGTAACGGGACCTGCGATGGACACCTCCACTTGGAAAAAGGCAGAAGGGTATTTTAAGCTGAATGAAACCGGCACTATTACCAATTTAACCATGTATATCTATACGGATTTTCCGGCAGCGGCAGATAGCTACTATCTGGACGATGTGGAGATTCGGCCGGTGACTTATGCTAATGATCCAATCCCTGCTAGAGTCTCGGGAATCAGTCTGAATAAAACGGCTATGGAGATTAATCCTGGAACGACAGCGAAGTTGATGGCTATCATTGAGCCTCTTAATGCGGTAGAAAGGGCAGTTACTTGGAGTTCTGACAATCCAGAAGTGGCAATCGTGGACGTGAATGGAGCTGTTTTCGGGAAAAAGGAGGGAAGCGCTCATATCACGGTTACATCGGTGGATGGGGGTAAAACGGCTACTTCATCTGTAACAGTTCGGGAAGGGGTTTACGAAACGGTCACCTTGACAGTAAAGCCTGATGGAACTGGCGATTTTATCTCTCCTAAATTGGCTAATGATAGCATTCAGGAAAGCAGCTCTGCCAAGCAGTATGTCATTCTGATCTATCCGGGAGTGTACACCGAGAAAAATTGGGTGGTAAAGCCCTATACGACGCTTCGAGGAACTGATAGGGATCAAGTTATCCTGAAAGGAGAGAACGCCGCTTCGGCCACGAACAGTGAAATTACCAATCAATCGACCGTATGGTTGAAGGGGACAGCAAATCTGGAGAATCTCACCGTCACCGCCAAAAACATGAGATATCCGATTCACAGCGAAGACAATGGCAATAATAAGGATGCTATCCATATCGTGAAAAATTCCCATATTGAGCATTACGGCAATCTGGAAGCTGTCGTGTATCGCCAAAACTGGATGGCCGCACATCCGGGGGTTACTCCACCAGCAGACTTAGACCCAGCCAAGGTATGGGGAGGGATCAGCGGGGTTGGTTCCCATGCTTGGGGTTATGGATCCGCCAGCGGCGTAACGGAGATTGTGTATGGCAGCACGTTTGTTTCAAAAGCTGATGGCTGGTATGTGCATAATCGGGAGGATTTCACCAAACCCCAGATCAGTATCATCAACGACAGCAAAATTGTTTCTACGGAGACTTTGAAGCCTATTATCATACAATCGCTAGGCAGTGGGACCAAAGATGAGGTTATTTTCAACAACACGGAGATTATTGGGACTTACATGGTTCAGGACGATTCACCTTGGATTACGCAAAAACCAGAGAACCAATATGCCAACCATGCGGATTATAAGGTTACCTTTAATAACAGTACACCTATTGGATATTCAGATGAGCATAGGGGAAGAGCGCTAGCCTTGTTCAGTAAATCCACAAGCAGTATTTCGAGTGTAAAGGTCAGCGGTGATGCAGTACCAGCTATTCTAGGTCAGTATGAAACCCGAGACGGAGGCGGTGGCCTGAGCGGTTATCTATACGGCTATTGGGATGTATCCGGCATCAAAGTGGGTCTGAATGCCAACATTGAGGTCAATAATACGCTCGGAAGAAGGCTGGGGGACTGTACCATCATTCATAAGACACTTCAAGTGATCTTTGAAGATGGAACATCCAAAACGATCATTTTTAATGAAAATTATACCAATCAGCCCAATACGTATATATTGGCAAAAATGAATGGTGTTTTGGGCGCTTCAGGGAGAGCGGCGGAGTATAACGTCACAGGCACTGAATACTATCCACAGGTACCAGATAAGCAATTAACTTTACAAAATAATACCCAGGTTGGCATTCCCCGATTTGCCGCTGTACGTTTTGATACCGACAATAACACGCTGCGACTTATGAGCGCTGCTGATTCACCTGGAAGCTTTGTAGGCATCACGCTAGAGCGGATTATACCAGGCAAGTCGGGAAGAGTATTGACGGAAGGGATTATGAAAAAAAGTCAATTGAATGGTTTTACAGGAAACCTAATTAAGGGAACTCAAATTTCCATTGGCACCCAAGCTGGAAGTTTAATTGAAAACTCCAGTGCACCTGCACTGCTAGTGGGAATCCAGACGGATTGGGCTTATTTTAAGGGGGATACGGAAGCTCCTATAAGCACTGCCTCCGTAAGTACGGTGACTCCAATCGGCAGCAACGGATGGTATACATCAGAAGTGACGGTAAGCATAGCCGTGTATGACCATTTATCTGGTGTAGCCAAAACAGAATATCAAGTAAATAACGGGGCATGGATAACTTATACCGGTTCCATTCCTGCCTTTGTAGAAGGGACGTATAAGATCGGATATCGAAGCACGGATAAAGCAGGCAATGTAGAACAGGTCAAAACAATTGAGTTTAAGATTGACCAAACAGCACCATTACTAACTGTTCAGTTAGATAAAACGTCAATATGGCCGCCGAATCATGAGATGGTGACGGTTCATGCTGCGGTGTACGCGAGTGATGCTGCATCAGGTGTTGCTTCTCTGGTGTTAACCTCCATTACAAGTAATGAACCGGATAGTGGTCAGGGTGACATTGAGGCTATTATAGGCACGCCCGCTACTTCATTTCAGTTACGGGCGGAAAGATTAGGTAATGAAACGGGGCGAATATACACGATTACGTATACGATAATCGACCATGCAGGTAATAAATCAACATCGATAAGCACAGTTCGCGTACCACATAACCAATAAGCTATGGGAAAACAGGTATGACTTAAGCGTTTCTTTGGAGCTGAAGGCGAATGCCTTCACGATCGATTTGAATCCAGTATTCGACGATACGTTCGTTTTCGATGCGATACACAGCGCTGGCGATCTCAATGATGGTTTGACCAGTTGGCGGAAAGCCGTCGACTTCTCCAATGTGAGTGCCGGTCTGTTTCCAGCGAACGTAAACACGATCATCCTGTGCAATAAGCTCTTGTACTTCCAGGTGAAAATCACCGTAGGCTGCGATCATTTCCCTAACGTGATCAGCATAATTGGCAGGTGTTCGGCGAACGGTGGTTTCGTTTTCTGCGGTCATTTGATGAGCAAGCACCTGCTCGGCCATGTAGAGATTAGCTGTATCCGGCGCAATACCGGAGCGAACTTTTTCGAAAAATTGGCGTACGATTTCTGATGGAAACGTGGTCATAGGGCACCTCTTCACATAATTGATTCTACTAATATTGTACATGAAAACGAAATCTCACTGATCAATTTCAGAGAGATTTTCGTTTTTTTTACTATTCAGCCTGAAAAAGGGGATGAAACGCTGTTATTTCATTATTGTTTCCCCATAACCGTCTTCATCTTCAACGCCGTCTCATAACCGGTGAAATGCACATAATCCCCGTGCATCCAGAGAAGGAGCGCGTCTTCTTGCCCGCTGCTCCGAGCTAGGACGGGCCTCACGTTGTTGCGGGAAGAACCGGTGGTTACGGCAGTGGACTCCCACGTTTTCCCATGATCGGCCGTATGCCAATGCTCAATCTCGAATATGCCGTTCACCGAACGGGATAGGTAGACGTTGGCTGGATCGGCATGATCCAGTATAAGACCGCCTGAGTAGAAGGGCTCCCGTTCCACGGCGTCTTGCACGGTTTGCGGGAACCAGGAGCCGCCGGCTGTCATTTCATGATTCTCCCAGGAATCGCCGTTCCAATAGCTGTACCAATAGCGGTGGTCCGTATCGGAGTGGAAGACGGCGTACACGATGGCAGGACGACCGCTGGCGTCCACCGCAATATCCCAGATCCAGGCCTTCGCATCGTGCAGGATCCCGTCGAACACGACATCGGCATCGCGGGGAAGCATGGGAAGGCCGGAGGCCGGCTTAATGGCTGATCTGTCCGCACGATAGACGATACCGTCTTGGATGCAGGCGAAATATATACAGTTATGCGGCTCTATATTGGGGTGTCCGTCGGTAAAAGCAAAGTAGATCGTATCCTCCCCGTTGCCCGCATACTTGACGTATGGGCGGGCTCCATCTCCCATTATTAAGGTTTGGGGCTCCGACCATGCGCCTTCTTCATCTGGACAGGTACTAAAGTTCGGTTTGAAATTGCCGCCCCGCCAGAACAAATACAGCTTCCGTTCCTGGCCGACATAGATCGGATTGGGGTACGTATAACCGTGCATGCCGCTCGTATTCTCCGGAAGTTCCTGTTCGGCGCTGAAGGATGTGATATCCTCGGCAGTTTCCATCTTGCGGTAATACATCGTCTTCCCGTTATGAGCTGAATAATAGATTATTGCGCGTCCATCGGCAGGAAAATAGAGCGAAGGATTCGCATGGTCGTCCTGTTGCAGACTTGGCTTAATCGTTACGGAGTCGAGGGTCCCGTCACGATGATCGTACGTACCGATCATGACGTGGCCATGTCTCGTTAACCAGCCGACATATGTACGGTCCTGCTGCCCGACATAACGGACTGCCCGCGGGTCGGCGAAGAAACACCACGCCCCGTCCTCTGTAAAACTTGCATAATTCTCTCCTCGCATAGAAATCGAATCCTCCTTCATATGCTTTTTCGTCCCTTCTTGCACTCGGACGCGGGATACGTGGAAATGTCCAGATAAGGAAACGCCATCATGTTGGTTGCTATTCCATCAGCTGCCAATAGGTCAAGTTCCTACATTCTACATCATCCGCTATAGGCTGTGAAGTTCGAATTTGGCGTGTTTTTTCTGGCAGATCGACCAAGAAAGCCTCTTCGTAAATTCCTTATACTTAAAGGTGATTCGAGGGAGGATGGTGCTTCTTATGAAATATCGGAAATTCGGCAATACGGAATGGGACGTTTCGGAGATCGGTTTCGGAGGCTGGCAGATTGGCGGTGGCGGGGCTTTCGGACAAGTGGACGACTGCGAGTCGGTTAAAACCTTGCTTGAAGCGTGGGACCGGGGTATCAATCTGGTAGATACGGCTCAAATGTACGGGAAAGGCCACTCCGAGGAAGTCATCGGCATGGCGCTCAAGGAATGGAATCGTGATCATATTTATATAGCTTCCAAGGTTCAGCCTGTTCAATGGCCTCATCCGAATGAGATTGATCCGGATATGACAGGCCGTTATCCCGAAGCTCACATTCGCAAGCAGTGCGAGGACAGCTTGACTAGGCTAGGTGTGGAAGCGATTGATTTGTATCAGCTGCATGGCTGGTTTCCGAAGGGGTTGGAGGATCGAGAATGGCATGAGGCGTTGACGGAGCTGCAGAAGGAAGGTAAAATCCGCGAGTTCGGCGTGTCGATTCGCGATTATCGTCCGCAGGACGGTATTGCACTTGCTGAGGCTGGGCTGATCCAAGCCCAACAGGTTGTTTATAATGTTTTTGAACAGCGGCCAGCGGAAGAACTGTTTCCGGTGTGTAAGAAGAGCGGATTGGCTGTGCTTGCCAGGGTACCATTTGATGAAGGCTCGCTGATCGGCAGCTGGACGCCGGAAACCTACGAGACTTTCGCGCCAGGCGATGTTAGACGGAGCTATTTCAAGGGCGATCGTTTCGTGCGGACGCTTGAGAAGGTGGAAGCGATCAAACAGACGATCCGTGAATACGATGCTACTATGACGCTTGCCGAAGTTGCGCTCCGCTTCTGTCTATCGGATGAAGCTGTGAGCTGCGTCATTCCGGGTATGCGCAACGCCAAGGAATTGGAAGCCAATCTCAAGGTTTCGGACGGGAAGCCGTTGCCGGCTGAGCTGCTTGAGCAGCTGAAATCGTTCAATTGGCCGCGCAATTATCATAATCCGGACACGCTGGTGGATCCGTTATGAGCGCTTTTGCCAGATTCCGGCAGCGTCTAAAGGAGAAGGCTGACGATGTCCGGGCCCGTCCCGTCACACTGGCCAACGGAATCAATCACCCTGACCGCGCGCTGCATGCCCAGCTGGCGGAACTGATCGAAGCCCGAATATTCGAAGAACACGAATAACGCTACAGAAAGCGGGGAGAGCCTCATGTTCGAAAAGGCTAATTGGATATGGAAGACGGGAGACCGGAGACCGATTAATGAGCACATCTGCTTTCGGAAAACGTTCGAATGGGCGGCTGCGTTATCCAATCGAGCGATGCTGTCCATCACTGCGGATACCAAGTACAGGCTGTGGGTAAATGGGACGGAGCTTGGAGAAGGTCCTATTCGTTCGACCGCAGACCACTGGTATTACGATGAGTTTGATATTACTCACCTATTACGGCCTGGCGCTAATGCGATTGCCGTGAAGGTCTGGCACTACGGTCATTCCAATTATCAATATGTTGAGAATGAAGCGGGCCTCATTGCTCAATTATCGCTGCACGGCTCCGCCGGTATTCAAGCGATAGGCACGGATGAAACATGGCTCTACCTTAGACATGAGGGATACGATGCCGATGTCGTCAAGCGTAATGTGAATATTGGTTGGATGGAAATATACGATGCCAATGCGATGAGTGAACAATGGGTGCTTCCTTCTTACGACGACAGGAACTGGGCGCGTAGTGAAGTTGTCGCTCCCTATGGAGGTGTACCTTGGGGGGAGCTGTATCCCCGAGGTATCGAGCCGTTGTCCACGGAGATCGTCAGGCCGAAGCAGATCATCGCGCTTAGCGAGATTGTACCTATCCTCCAAGTGATATCCGTCAATATGCGTGAGAACCTGTATCCCGAGTCGCGCGATGCGAATGCGAAAATATTCAGCGGATTTTTGGCGGTTAAGCTGGTGGCTGGGGCTGAAGCCTGCGGCCGCTTAACGTTCGCACATTCCAAGTGGAACGGCGTTCAGGGACGGTTCAGGATCGATGACCGCTGGTATGTTCATAATGATGAGATTCAGGTGGCTGCCGGCGAGCATCTGTTCTTGATGGAAATTTGCGGCGTTCATAATGATTTGTTCTCCCATATGGAAATCGATTTCGATACGGAACTGCGGTTCGCTCATCCATTTGAGGGCAATCAAGATGCCTCATTCGTTACCATTGGCCCGTTCGAGACGATCGAGTCGTATGCCGACGGCTTCCAGCCTGTATACGGGGGCGTTGAGAAAAGCACGGGTTTGAATCACGAGCATCCGCTGCTGCTGGAAATCGGGGCTTGCTCCACATTGACTGCATTAGAGGCGTACAAAGACATGTGCAAGGACGTACATCCAAGGCATGTGCTTGTTAATAAAATGATCTACTCGTTGATGATGCGTAAACGAGTAGTCAAGTACTATCCCGTTACGAACCGGCTGGAGCGGATGCTCCATGATCATCTGCTGCCGACTGAGCTGCCCGTTCCCGTGGAAGACGGGGATATAGAAATCGTTTTGGATTTCGGGAAAATTTACGTAGGGACAATCGAGCTAGAAGTAGATGCCCAACAAGGGACGGTGATCGATGTATACGGCTTCGAAAACCGCGTCAACGGCGTCAATGCATATACATCCGGCTGCAATAATTCATTCCGGTACATATGCCGCGATGGTAGGCAGGTGTTCAAGAGCTTCGCCCGGATGGGCTTCCGTTATTTGATCGTCACGGTGCGTAAGGCTGATGCACAGATTCGGATTCACCGGCTCCAGCTGCACCAGTCCAGCTACCCGGCTACGGATAAGGCGTTATTCCGCTGTTCGGATCCCTTGCTGAATGACATTTGGGAAATTTCCAGACATACGTCGCAGATGTGCATGGAGGATACGTTCGTCGATTGTCCCACCTATGAGCAGGTATTCTGGGTAGGGGACTGCCGGGTGAGCGCGCTTGTCAACTATCAGTTGTTCGGTTCCTATGAGCTCGTCAGGCATTGCTTGGAAATGGTACCGCGGTCGAGGAGTCAAAGTCCGCTGCTGCTTGCTTTACTGCCAACCGATTGGCAGGCGGCTATTCCGATGTGGACTTTCAGCTGGATTATCGCCTGCAAGGAATATGTCGATTACAGCGGCGATAGCACGTTCGTCGAGGCGATCTATCCGGAAATCCGGGAAACGCTCGATGCGTATAGGGGCTTTCTCAACAAAGACGGCCTGTTTGATACCAGCTCTTGGAATATGCTCGATTGGGCGCCAATCGATATTCCCAATGTCGGCGTAGTCACAGCGCAGCAGGCGCAGCTGGCCCAGTGCCACCGGATCGCAGCGAAGATGGCGGAATCGCTCGGATTGCATAGCGAGGCGGAAACTCTGCTCAATCACGCGGAGCAGTTGAAGCTGGCGATTCAGGAGCATTTGTGGGATGAAGATGCTCAAGATTACCTAGACGGTATCCACCGTAACGGCAAGCCTTCGACAACGCGAAGTCTCCAGACGCATGTGCTGCTGTATCTGGCCGACTGCCTTGGAGAGCGACAGGCAGCCGTTATCAATCCCAAGCTGCTAAACCCGCCGGAGGATTGGATTAAGATTGGCTCGCCTTTTTTCTCATTCTATCTGTTCGAGGTGTGGCAGCGCTTCGGCGAACTCGATCGCACGCTGGCGCAGATCAGGACGGACTGGGGCAAGATGATCCGATACGGCGCTACCACCACTTGGGAAACGTTTCATGTATTCCCGAGGAGCCATGCGCACGCATGGTCTGCTGCGCCGGCTTTTGTTCTTGGCAATCAGCTGTTGGGCGTTGAAAAGTTGGAGGAGGGCTACCGCAAAATTCGAATCGCCCCCCCTGTTACGGAGCTGCTTTGGGCGGATGGGATCGTTCCGACTGCTTACGGACGTATCGATGTATCGTGGTCGAAGAAAGAGGATAAACGAGTGATGCGCGTATCTGTTCCGCGAGACATCCAAGTCGAGGCTGCACCGGAGCGGTCGGAGGATTGGGACATTCAGATTCATGTGATTGGATAGCTCCGGTTAGGTGTGGCCTGTGGCAGCCTGTGGCATGGATGGCTAACAGGGAGGGGAGCTCGTTCGCGCTCGAGCCATCAGTGCCACGGGGGGCTGATGGCGTAAGCGTTGCTAATGTTAAATCTCCTTCTGGCTTTTGCGGAATTTCCCGGGCGAGAGCCCGGTCATCTGTTTGAAAAGTTTATTGAAAAAGCTCAAGTCGTCGAAACCGACCTCCTGGGCAATCTGCAAAATGTTGCTGTTTGTAGAAAGCATCAGCTCTTTGGCCATGCGTATGCGAATTTCGTTGCGGAATTCGATGAAGGTTTTGCCCATGTACATCTTAAACCTGGATGTGAAGGCGGACTGGCTCATGGCGCACATCTGGCTGACTTGGGCAAGCGACAGCGGATTCGCGTGATGCAGCTCGATAAACTCGGCTACGCGCTCGATTACTTTATGCTCGGAGGCTAGCGCCGTCATCGGTTTGTGCAGCATCTGATCGTAGCAGCGACTGAGGAATACGAACATTTCGATTAGCCGGGTCTTCACGAGCAGGCGATAACCGAGCTTCTTCTCCGTGTATTCGCTGAGGATGCGGTCAAGCAGCTGCTTCATCTCGATCCTTTGGTGCGGATTCAGTCTGAGATGGGATTGGAAGTGGACCGACTGCCGCAGAAAAGGCTCCACGTAGAAAAAGTCGACGAACGACGTTACGTTGGATAACGATTGCAGTTCGTGACTCAGGATCGAAGGAGCAAACAGGATGTTGTAAACGATGAGGTGCTCGTCAATTATATAGGCATGCTCTACATCTGGCTCGATGACGAAGACATCGCCTTCTTGGATTCTGTATTCCGTTCCGGAATAGATATGGCGCCCCGATCCTTCCACCACATACACAAACTCGATAAATTCATGCGAATGCGGCAAAACCGATTCTTTTCTTTTGGACGTGTACTGCTCGAGATGAAAGGGGAAATCGTGGGCTTCCAAGTAGCTTTCATTCTGAAATCGGGTCATCGGGCAAGACCTCCGGGAAGGATGATAAGTGCTTCAATTCCTTTTATCATAGAGTATTTCCAGGAAGAAGAAAAGCTGGTAAATCACCTTGAAACTCTGACGGATTCACCAAGTCTGCTCCCTTTTACGCGTGATATAGTGATACCAAAGTACAGAAAGTACAAAAGGAGCTGGCTGTCATGACCAATGCCATTCAATCGCTATTAACCTCGGAGCACCGTACATTTTATCAGGAGAACGGATTCGTACAAGTGGATAATGTACTGACTGAGCAAGAATTAATCGAGCTTCGTCAATATATGGAAGAAGTGATGGTCGAGGAATCCGCGTCGATGTCATTGCAAACGGATAAAAAAGGCGGCAGCTACTACCGCGTGCTTAACCAGCGTGTTAACGTATGGCGGGATCATGGCGGCATGCACAAGTATTCGTTCAACCCGCGTTTTGCACAAATGGCACTTGAGCTTACTGGTGCTAGCGGTATTCGTCTTTTTCACGATCATGCGCTGTGGAAAATGCCAGGCGATTCCAAGCCGACCCCGTGGCACCAGGATTTCCCCTACTGGCCGATGAATGAGCAGGGCGCTATGTCGATTTGGATCGCGCTCGATGACGTAGATGAGAAGAACGGCTGCATGATGTTCGTACCGAAATCGCAAAACGCCGGCAAGCTGAACCATATAGACTTGGCGAATCCGCAGGATTTATTCGAGTTCGTTAAGGGGACCGATTATGAGAATGCGAAGCCGGTGAAGGTGCCGCTGAAAGCAGGAAGCTGTACGTTCCATAATGGGCTTACCTTTCACTATGCGCACTCTAATGTAACCGATAAACCGAGGCGGGCGCTAGCGATTATTTACATGCCTGACGGAACGACCTTTAACGGGAAAAAGCATGCGATAACGATGGATTTGAACCTGCAGGAAAACCAGCCGTTGGCAGGTCGGATGTTCCCGCTATTAGCCCATATGTAACAAATACGGCGTCAGGGAGCGCAGCCTGTTATATGTACAGCTACTCCCTGTGGTTTAGATTTGAGAGTATCAACGGTTCATAAAGAGGGGGAGAAGGTTTGGACAAGGATTCTTTAAAGAGTAAGGAAGACATTCTTGCTCATCTGGGCGACGATTATGACCGTTATTTGGGTGCGATTGTGCCCCCCATTTTTCAAAACTCGCTGTTTACAAGGAAAACGGTCAATCACGGGTATACGTATACGCGCGTCGCTAACCCGACGACGGAGATTGCCGAGATGAAGATCGCTGCGCTCGAGGGCGGGGAGGAAGCGCGTTGTTTCTCTTCGGGAATGGCCGCTATCAGCGCCGCCTTGACATACTATCTGGAGAAAGATAGCCATGTTATTTGTCCGCGCGCGGCCTATGTGCCGGCGAAAGCATTTCTGGAAACCTATATGAAGAAGTTCGGCTGTGAGGTGACGCTCGTTTCAGGCGAAAGCATTGAGGAATTCGAACAGGCGATCCGCCCTAATACGAAGGTTATTTATTTGGAAAGCCCTCTATCGAACATTTTCTCGCTTCAGGATCTGAAAGCGATCTCCGCTTTGGCAAAATCGCATGGGATTGCGACGATTATCGACAATACCTGGGCGACGCCGCTCTATCAGAATCCCCTTCAATATGGCATTGATCTCGTGGTCCACTCGGCATCTAAGTATTTGGGCGGACACAGTGATATTCTGGGCGGCGTCATCATAGGGAGCAAGCAGGTTCTAGAATCGATCACAAATAACGAAAGAAGCTTGTTCGGGGCTGTTATGGATCCGCATCAATCCTGGCTGCTCATCCGAAGCCTGCGCACCCTCCCGGTTAGGATGAAGCAGCATCAGGAGAATGGTTTGAAGGTTGCAGCTTTCCTGGAAGAGCATTCCCAAGTATCCGCCGTCTACTATCCGGGTCTACCCAGCCATCCGCAATATGAGCTTGGCTGCAGGCAGATGTCCGGTTACTCCGGATTGCTGAGCTTCGTGCCTAAGGGCGACAAACAGCAGATTATGAAGATGATGAAAAGCTTGCGCTATTTCGAAGAAGGACCTAGCTGGGGCGGCTTCGAGAGTCTTATCAATTCACCCGGTTTATGGGTGAACGAGGAAACATCCCTCCTATCGGGAATTCCGATCGGTCTGATGCGCATTTCGGTCGGTCTGGAGAGTGCTGTTTCGATTATCGATGATCTGGACCGCGCACTGATCGAAATGACACGATAGTCGTTTAAGGGAGACCGTGCACTAAGAATGAAAGGGACGGGTGTTAATGTGAGCTATGTACAGGACTGGCAGCCTATTCAAGAGAAGATTCGGACGGAAGCGTGGGCGAAGCACGTCTATGACACTCTGCTTGAGACCACGGAGTGGTGGATCAATCATTACGCAGATGATCCTGGGAGAGTTGCCGGATGGGGGCACAACTATTTCTGCGAAGCTTGCGGGAGCAGGATCGATTTCGAGAGGGAAACACCCCAAGAGAATAACTGCCGAAGCTGCGGGCACCGGAACAAGGGTGCCCGTTTCGATCAGGCATGGAACTATTTGTACCGCGATGAAGCTCACAAGCATGTTTTTTACGCTGGGGTGCTGTATCGGCTCACGGGCGATGATCGTTACCCGGCATTCATCCGCAAGGTGCTTTCTTTTTACAGCGATCATTATGAGCAGCTTCAGGTAGACGTTAAACCCGGCTACGTCGGCAAAATAGCCGGCACCGATCTCTGCGACGCGGTCGGCATGATTTGGCTGCTGCAGGGAATGGAGATGATTAAGGAAACGTTTAGCACCGAAGAGCTTCAGCTTTATAAAAGCAAACTGTTCGACCCTCAGGTAGAGCTGCTGGACAGCCACTCAACCAGCATTCACAACATCCCCTGTTGGATGAAGGCGGCAGTCGGCATGGCGGGGATGTTCTTCGGGGAGAGCAGCTACGTAGAGCGGGCCCTGAATGGTCCGTTCGGCCTGCTGCGGCAATTGCAGGAAGGCGTGACAGCGGAAGGATTCTGGTACGAAGGTTCATTTCACTATCACTTCTATTGCGTAGAACCGTTCACGTATTTCCTATTGTTCGCCCGTATCTATGATGTAGAATGCGGTGGCATGGAAGAAATCGTTAAACGGATGTATGTGTTCCCAGCGGAACTTGTGTTTGATAACGGAATTTTCCCCAATCCGAATGACGGCTGGCCGAATATCGCGCTGACCCACTATGCGGGACAGTACGAGTATGCGAATCGTTTGTTTCCAGATCCGGCCTTCGAGTATGCGCTTTCCAGATCATACGAGGAGTACTACAGTCCAACGATGGCCTATGGCGGTATGATTGAAAATTCGCCTGAAGGGTGGGTTCAGCGGCTCTTGTTCGGCAAAGGGGAATACGCCGGGGAAGAGATGCAGCGCGGGACGAAAAATTATCCGGCTTCGAATATTTGCTCGTTACGCGCAGGAAAGACTGCACTGTTTATGAAGTACGGCCTGAATACGCGGAGCCATGCGCACCCTGATTTAATGAATATCGAGCTGTTCGACGCGGATTGCTTATGGTCTCACGATATCTCTTCGAACGGTTATGGCTCGTTCTTGTTTTTGGAGTGGCAGCGGAAGACAATCGCCCATAATACGGTCATCGTCGATGCCGTCGATCAGATTTGTTCTGAGCGTGGAATCGTAGAACGATTCGAACCGGAGCGGAACCGGATTCGCGCCAAGGCCAAGGAAGTATATCCTGGCGTTGATTATATGCGCGATATTCATCTTCAGGAAGGATGCATCTCGGATACGTTTCAGGTGATCAGCGAAGACGAACATCTGACAGATTGGCTTTTTCATTGCCACGGGCAGATGGAGACTGATTTTGAGACGCAGCCGTGTGTGCCCCTCGGGAGCGAGTTCGGCTACCAGCACCTCATGAATCTAAGAGTATTCACGACTAACAACAGTTGGTTGATACGCTGGGTTTTGCCGGAACGAACGTTGATTCTTCGGATGGAAGGGTTCATGGGAACGGAAATTTATTTATTCGAGGGCTACGAAGATACGACAGCGAATAAACGATCCGGTGTTTTGGTAAGAAGGAAAGGCCGTGGAGCGGAGTACCGTGCCGTTTACACGATAGAGTGAAAAGCAGAGAATACCCCACTACTTCAAGACAATGCAAAAAGAATTCGCGAAAGCGTTTCCTTATAATTGAAAGCAGAAGAATTTTGAAACCGTTTCTTCTTATGGGAGGTAATCAATAGATGGCGAAGAGAATTGAAGTGGACGTAACGGATTACAGCTTCCTTGAAGCTGCATCTTCCTACAGAGGTTCGCTGCTGCGGCCGGTCGATACCGCGAAGCTGCTTAAGCAATGCTTCTGGTTAGAGTTTGAGCTGTCGCGAATGACGATGGGATGGGTCTCGTCTGTACCGGATTGGGATCTGAAAGGGGAACTGGTGCGATTGTCGTACCTGCACACCCAGCACATGGTACAACTGCGCGAACGGATCAGCGAGCTGCCTGGAGCGGATATCAACGATAAAGCTTGGACGCCGAGTGGTCTCCAAGAAGCTTGTCAGCGTATTACGCAAGCGGGAGGGCTGATTGAATTCGCAGCGGGCTATAAGTTCATCGTCACAAAGCTTTATGAGCAGTATACCGCTTTTCATGAAACGCTTGACCCGATTCTCGACGGACCGACGTTCGATAAGCTGCGATATATCGAGCTCGATAAGGAGCAAATGCTTTCCTGGGGCATTCCTTACGTGAAGTTTGCCTATGTTGAAGACCAAGAGAAACGCGATGCGTATCACAGTTGGTTAGTCTATATCCATCAAGTGTGGAAGATGCTTGAAAATTCGTCGTCGAAGAAAAAGATCGATTGGCCCGACCATCCGGTCTCCGAGCCGGCAGGTCCGATTCCGCTGAAGCCTGCTAACGATCCGAAGTATCCGCATGTCGATCTGACGAAATATAAAAGCGCCATGTTCGATCCGAAATCTCCGACTTACGATAGCGTGAAACATATGATCTTCATCAATGCCAGCGAAATGTCGGCTGTGGAAAGCCTGACCTATCTGTACTACGGCGTGCAGAAAATGCCAGTAGACTTCTACCTCGATGTAGCACGGCACACGTGGGATGAAGTCCGTCACAGCCAAATGGGCGTTCGCCGGTTGAAGCAGATGGGCTATCGCACGGAGGATTTCGCCTGGCACCCGTCCACGGCGCCGACGCCGGAAACGATGAAGCAGGTGTTTCCGGAGTTCTATTCCAGCCTGACGATGGTTATGGAGCCCTGTTCCTTCATAAAGAAGCGCAAATCGATTGGAGCGTTCATGAAGCATGGCGATCCCTTGTCGTCAATCCAATCCGAATACGATATTGCCGACGAGCGTCTCCATGTTGGATTCGGCCAGAAATGGGGCGCGAAGCTATTCGAGCATATGGAGGATTTCGTATCCGCCCAGAATGCCGCTGAAACCGTCAAGCAGATGCATCTTCGTAAAATGGGCTACAGCCAGGATGAGATTAACAAAGTGCTGCATAGCTTCCCAGAGTTTTGTGGATTTGCGACAATGGATCTCAAATACGACAAGTACTAGTTCCTTTTTTGGTAGCGTATACTGTGGGCCCCCAAAAGGGGAGTAGTGAACGAACCGGTCCCAAAGTAAGATTGGATAAACCTCCAAAACCACTTCAAATGATGAAGGTGGGGATGGAGGTTTATTCCAATTGATCTGTAAGGGAAATCCCTTATTTTTTTGGCAGATTGACCAAGAAAGCTTTCTTGTCTTGCCTTATATTTAAAGTGCGATTCTGACGTGAGGTCGGCAGTCAATAGCCGATTACGGTGGAAAGGTTTATAATGCTAACAATAGGTGCGTGAGCGAACGGATTTCCTTTTTGCTTCACGCACTTGCCATTCCATCAGGATGCGGGTGAAGCGGTTGTCTAAGGTGATTTCCATATTTCTGAATTTGAAGCTGCGTACGAAGTTTCTGCTGTCCTTTACCGTTATGATCTTGCTAACCGTGCTAATGATCAGCTCCGTTAATTACTATGTTTCTGTAAGCGTAATCAAACAGAATACAGCCATTTTTTCCGAATATTTAATCGAACAAATCGGGATAAACCTTGAGAAACGCACCAAGGATATCGAGGAGCAAGTATTCCAGCAGTTCCGTAATTCCGCGCTCAATACGACGTTGGGCATTCCTGAAAGCAGCAGCGAACCTGATTTGTACATCAAGAATAGGGCGATCAGTGAATTTATGAAAGATTTACTGTTCTCCAAAGATGATTATTTGTCGGTCATGGTAATCGATGCCGAGGGCAATCAGTTCGGGTTCGAACGCACCGCAACCCAAAACTACAATAAAAACTTGATGAATGTGGACGTCGAGATGATTAAGGATAAGCGGGGTCGTGCTTCTTGGATTCCGGGAAACAGCAATGTTATCTTTATGGAAAAAGCGGTGTATGACGTCGCGTCCAGCCGTTATGTGGGCATCATTATCGTCGGTGTGGACAGCAGTCTGATCAGCGGCATCTACACGAACGTGGACGAACTTACGAAAGGGAACATCGTCATTTTGAATGAGGTATTCGAAGCGCTGCTGTTCGACAGGCATGTTTCCGAGCCGTCCCGCTACTTCATCGAAAACAAGATGTACGATCACAAGCCCAGCCTCAATCAGGGTTTTCAGTTTGAAGGGCAAACGTACATTTCTACCATTATTACAACACCCTATGACAAGTGGATGATTGTCCAGGTCATCGCGGTCAACGAATTAACGCGCGGCACTGAAGTCATCAAGGTGTGGACAATCAGCACCATACTGGTCTCGCTATTCATTGCGTTCATCCTAGCGGTGATCATTTCCAGAAACATTACAGGAAACGTCCGGCTGCTGCTCCAGAGCATGACCCATTTCTCCATGGACTTCACCCATAAGGCGATTGTACCCAGAAGCAGAGACGAGGTGGGACTGCTTGCGGAGAAATTCAATTCGATGGCCGAGAAGATCGGCGAGCTGATCCACACCATCTACACGGAGAAGCTGCTTAAGCAAAAAGCTGAATACCGCACATTGCAATTCGAATATAAAGCGCTGCAGGCCCAGATTGATCCCCATTTTCTCTACAATACACTGGAGTCGATTCATAGCTTAGCCAAGCTGCGAGGCGACGAACAAGTCAGTGAAATGATCTACCTGCTCGGCAAGCTGCTTCGAGAGAGCATTAGCAAGAAGGGTGATATCATCTACCTGCAGGAAGAAGTGGACTACATTAGGAGTTATTTGACTATTCATAAAATAATTTATGGCAATAGAATTGAGGTCAATTATTATTTCGACACGGGCCTGATGTCCTTCGTGGTTCCTAAATTCATCCTGCAGCCGCTCGTAGAAAACTCGATCAAGCATGGAATTGAAGAGAAACCGGGAAAAGGGATTGTCAGTATCGGCTGTTGGACCAAAGAAGGCGTTCTGTATCTCGAAGTGTCCGATAATGGAGTAGGCATAGATGAAGAAACGAAGAAACAATTGCTCAACCCTCCGGAGCACTCGAAGCTGAAACAGAAGGATAAGCATACGAATGTCGGGGTCATCAGCGTGCACAAACGGATTCAAATCTTATACGGAGAAGAATATGGTTTAAGCATTATGAGCGAAATGGATCAGGGGACGACGATTCGGATTCGTCTTCCGATCATAACCGAGGAGGGCTCCGGATGACATACAAAGTGGTGGTTATAGACGATAAACCGCTGATCCGGCAAGCGATTGTACAGATGATCGCCTGGGAGAAGCTGAATTGCGCAGTGGTCGGTCAAGCGGAGGACGGAATTGAAGGCAAGCGTTTGATCATGGAGCTGCAGCCGGATATTCTCGTTACGGATATCAAAATGCCCGGCTTTAGCGGGCTCGATTTAGCCGAACAGATAAGCTTGGACTTTCCTATGTCCAAAACAATCCTGGTTACCGGCTACCAGGATTTTGAATATGCCAAGCAGGCCGTCCGGCTCGGTGTATACGATTTTATCGTCAAACCAATCAATTACGAAGAGCTAAGTAGAGTGATAGGGAGCGCAGTATCAGAGCTCGATAACAAGCGCAAGGAGCGCGAGAACACGGTCAAGATCGCCTCTGCTTTCATCGAGCTGGAGAAACAGCATACCCGTTCAATTCCCTCGCTTAGAAGCAAGCTGATCGGTGATTTGATCACAGGAACAGACAATATGCAGGAGCAAGTGAAGAACCTTGAGATCCAGTTTAGCCGGTACGTTTTGCAAATCGTCCGTACTACAGAGAAGCCGGGCCAATCCGGTTCAACGAACGCCGCCAAGCTCAAGCAGCTGATACAGCTCCGCCTTTCAGAACAAGCGCACGAGCTGGCTGCCAAGCGCGATTTCTATCTAATTGAATCCCTGCGTAATAACGACCTTTTATTTGTATGCCTTTTCCCAAAGGCACTTCCGCAGCGGGAGATCAGGATGAAGCTGCAGAGCTTCTGCAGCGAGTTCATCGATGAGGCTAGCGTGAGGGACCAAGTATTCTGCTGCATCGCGGTCAGTTCCGTGTACAAATCGCTTCTTGAGCTGCCGGAAGCTTTCCGGGAAGCTTCCCAGATTATGGATTCAAGCTTTTTCAGAGCGGAGGAAAGCGTGTTATTCCCGGATCATAGCAAGCAAGAGAAGGAACTGGGGAAATTCTCGATCATCCAGGATTTGGAGCAGTTCAACCAAATGCTGGAGAACAAGTCGAGCGAAGATATGATTACCCATTTGGAGCGGTTTCTGAAACAAATTACTGCCTATAGCGAAGGGAATATTCTCGTAGTGAAGGGCTTGCTCTCGGAAGTATGTCTTGCGGTGGCCCGCTACTATTTCCGTGTAACCGGCGATGAGTTCGGTCTCGGTAAAAGCGTCGATCAAATTCTCGAGGATGTATACCGGCTGACGAGTATGAAGGAGGCTTCTTCCTACCTCACATCGTTTATTGGGAATATCAAGAAGAAGCTTGAAGCTGGGGAAAAGGTGTACTGCCTCGTTGTGAAGAAGGTCATCGATCATATCAACAGCCATATAGCCGACACGATCAACTTGACGTCAACTGCCGATCATTTTGGCCTAAGCCCGAGCTACCTAAGCAGGCTGCTTCGTACGGAAACCGGTATTAATTTCGTGGATCTTGTGTCTAAGGCCCGAATCGAGGCCGCTAAGCGTCTGCTCATGGATCCCAAGAATAAGGTAAACGAAGTCGGCGAAATGGTAGGGTATAAGGAATATGCCTATTTCTATCAGGTTTTCAAGAGACTTGAAGGCCAGTCGCCAAAGGAGTATAAGAACAGAAGTAAAGAAAACTAATAAAAGCGTAAGAATCTCGTATGTAAACTGGTTTGAGCGTGCGTTACATTGTTGTTACAAGCACTTTATAGTGCGTATGGGGAGGTGCTTACCATGACTCTAGCGCAATTGCAGAGGCAAGATATAGAGAGCATGATTCAGAAAGTCATCAGCGGCATGAAAAATCTGGAGGTAACGATCCAGGAAGACACGCCGATAAGCATCATTACGATGGACAAATGGGACTGGTCCCAAGGAGTCGGATTATTCTCTCTATACTTGTACTACAAAGAAACCAGAAACCGCGATATTTTCACGTATTTGACCAATTGGTTCGACAGCCGGATTCGTGAGGGGCTCCCACCGAAGAACGTCAACACGATGTGTCCGCTGCTTACGCTCAGCTACATTTACGAAGAAACGCTTAATCCCGAGTATCTGCGGATTTGCGAAGAATGGGCCAGCTATGCGGCCGATGAGATGCCGCGCACGCCTGAGTTCGGGATCACGCACGAGACCATTGACAATGCGAACGAAGGCGAGTTATGGGACGACACGCTCTATATGACGGTGTTGTTCATGGGCCGGATGGGCATTTTGCTGGAAAAGGATCACTACGTACAAGAAAGCATCCGTCAGTTCCTCGTCCATCTAAAGTATTTGACCGATAAGAAAACAGGACTGTTTTTCCATGGCTGGACCTTCGTGGAGGGCCATAATTTCGCGGAAGCACTCTGGGGCCGAGGTAATGCGTGGTACACGGCAGGGCTGGTCGACTACCTAGATATCGTCAAGATACCGCTGGGCGTGGAAGTGTTCTTGCTTTCTTCTCTGGAACGTCAGATTCAGAAGCTGACTGAGCTGCAAAGACCGAGCGGAATGTGGACGACATTACTGAACGATGCGACATCGTACGAGGAAACATCGGCTACTGCGGGTTTCGCATACGGCATTCTGAAAGCTGTTCGCAAAGGTTATATCAGCGAAGTCTACAAAGAAGTCGGGTTGAAGGCGCTGCAAGCGGTCATTAATAAGATTGACGAGAAGGGAGCCGTTCACGGGGTATCTTACGGAACGCGCATGGGACGCACGCTGCAGTTTTATCGTGAAATTGCGGTGTGTCCGATGCCCTACGGGCAATCCATGACGCTGCTAATGCTGGTGGAAAGCCTGCATCATGTCGACTGACTGGAGCAAGGTACCCATGAAGAACTGCTGGCTAACCAGGGCATTTACCATGGATTGCTTGAGGCGCAGTATCGCTTTTTGGCTTCATAATTGACGAACGAAAAGGCGGGATGCATGCACATGGTCATTGGAAACGAAATTCGCAAATATCAGAATGCGATTGCGGCTGGCATTTCGGAGCTCGTACAAATAAGAAGCATCATGGCCGCCCCGGAGCCGGGAAAACCGTTCGGGGCTGGAGTCGACCGCGCTTTGCAGTATATGCTCGGTTTGGCTGAATCATTAGGATTCGAAGTGACAAATGTGGACGGCTATGTAGGCCATGTCGAATACGGTCAAGGCGACGAGCTAGCCGCTGTGCTTGTCCATCTGGATACAGTAGAAGAAGGGGAGGGATGGACGTCCCCCCCGTTTGGCGGCCTCATCGAGAATGGCAAGATCATCGGAAGAGGAGCATCCGATAATAAAGGACCTGCTGTGGTCGCTCTGTATGCGCTGAAAACGCTGATGGATCTGGGCATTACCGGCAATCGCCGTCTCCGCTTGATCTTTGGCACGAACGAAGAGAGTGGAATGAAAGACCTCGACTATTATTTCGAGAGGGAACAGCTTCCGGATATGGCGTTTGCGCCCGACGCGGGCTACCCGATTTTTAATGTGGAGATGGGCAACATGAACGTGGTGTTCTCGAGTAAGCAGGAGGCTGCTTCAGCCAAGCCGCTGCTCCCTCTTTTGTCTCTGAAAGGCGGCAGTATGCTTACGCTGATTCCGGAGACCTGCACGGCGTCGCTCTCTCTGGCGTTTCTGACCGACGGCCAGGTGGAGAACCTCCGCCATTCGGTCAATCTCCAGGCGAATCTGTCGGCAGCATTCGTTGCCGACAGAGTGCTGGAGTTAACAGCCGGCAGCGAGCTTGTGGAAGGCAGTATGACGGGATCGCGAAATGCAATCGCTAATATGGTTGCTTTCCTAATTGCGCAAGGACTAGATACCAATTGGGACAACTTCCTGCGCTTCCTACATAGCAAGATCAGTGCGGAGACAGACGGACAGTCGCTCGGTATCGCCTGCAGTGATAGCGTATCGGGCGGGTTGGTCGTTTATTTGCGTACCATTTCCTGTGATCGGAAGCGTGCGGAAGCACTATGCAATATCCGTTATCCAATAAGCTATGACGGGGCTGGCATATTATCTACGCTCGACCATCTTGCGCGCATGAATGGAATCGAAACCGAACAGTCACGGCATCTACTTCCCGTGTATGTGCCAGAGACCCATCCGGTCATTGTTCGGTTAAGTCGCGCCTATAAGAAAATCACCGGCGAGGAAGCTGCGATGCTGCGCATGGGTGCCGGTACATATGCCCGTAAGCTGCGCAACAATGGTGTCGCTTTCGGTGCGGGACTGCCTGGCGGTGTCGATACTCGCGTGCATCAGGCCGACGAGTTCATCTTTATCGACGATATGATGCAGCATGCCGAAATCTGTTTACAGGGCATGTATGAATTGCTGATCGATTAACAGAAAGTAAGAGATATTCTACTAGAGGTAAAGAAAACTAATAAAAGGTAAAAATCCTAATATGTAAACCGTTTTCACAAGCGAGTATACTTGCGATATGCCTAGAAGAAACGGCTTTGCTGTCCCTTTTATTGGCTAGTAGTATTATGGAAAGCGCTTTCGCGTGTTGGAATAGCATTTGTAGAAAAGGAGCGAGAGTATGGAAGCACAATCTCAAAAACTTCCTGTAATTGCACAGACGGACAGTAAACCAAGAAGCGCTTTTACGAAAGAGCTGTTCAAAAATTACGATTTGTACTTACTTCTTGCCCCAGGCGTCATATTCTTTTTTGTATTTTGTTATATCCCTATGTTCGGTCTTGTCATTGCCTTTAAGGATTATAACATTTTCAAAGGCGTCTTCGATTCCGATTGGGTAGGGCTTCAGCATTTCAAGGATATGCTGCAGATTCAGGATTTTTATAGGATCGTCCGCAATACGCTTCTGCTTAATGTTCTAGGTCTGATCGTGGGTTTTCCGGCTCCGATTATTCTGGCGCTTATGCTGAATGAAATCAGAGCTAAATATTTCAAGAAAATTTCGCAGTCGCTTCTGTATCTGCCTCACTTTATGTCTTGGGTCATTATGGGCGGGATTATCTATAACCTGCTTTCCCCGAAATATGGGATCGTTAATGATCTAATGAGATTCATGGGGATGAAAGAGATCTATTTCATGATCGAAGAAACGTGGTGGGTCATCACGTATACGCTGTCCAGCGTATGGGCGGGAGCGGGCTGGGGAACGATTATTTACCTGGCGGCCATGACTACGATCGATCCCTCTTTGTATGAAGCTGCTGTCATGGACGGCGCGGGTAGATGGAAGAAGATCGTGCATATTACGCTGCCGGGCATTATGCCAACTATCATCGTGCTGTTGATTCTTAACATCGGTCATATGGTATCCATTGGTGTCGAGCATCCATTCGCCTTGCAGAACCCTGTCGTTACGAATATTTCGGATGTAATCAGCACATACGTTTACTCCGCGGGGATTAAGCAGGGGCAATTCGGAATTACGACTGCAATCGGGATGTCGCAATCCTTCATTAACCTTATTCTTGTGCTTGGCGCGAACTATTTTGCCAAGCGATTTGGCAAGGAAGGACTTTGGTAAAATTCGAACGAATAGGAGAGTAGAGATATGGCGGCTACTGCGCGCAAACAAGGATATAAACGCAGCTTATTCGGCAAGTATTCCGGCTGGGACGTAAGCTTTAACATCATGAATTATACCCTGCTCATCGTATTCACCTTCATATGTGTCTTTCCCTTCCTCAATACGTTAGCTAATGCCTTCAGCAGCAGTCATGCTATACAGACGGGTAAAGTTGTGCTTTGGCCTGTAGAGTTTCAGCTTGATGCGATGAAAGCGGTAATAACGGATTCCAATATCATCAGGTCGTTAGGGGTAACCGTTTATATTACGGTAGTCGGTACTGCGCTTAATATGCTGTTCACGATTACAACGGCCTATCCACTTTCCAGAAAGGATCTAAAGGGACGCAAATATTTCATGAATTTCATGATTGTGACCATGGTTTTCAGCGGCGGTTTGATTCCAGGTTACTTGTTGATTAAGTCGCTAGGAATGCTGAATAGCTTATGGGCGTTAATGATTCCCGGTTTGATTAGTGCTTTTAACGTTATTATCATGAAAACATTTTTTCAGGATCTCCCTGATGAGCTGCGCGAGGCGGCCGTTATGGATGGCTGCGGCAATTTGCGTTATTTGGTGCAGATCGTGCTTCCCCTGTCGGGTGCAGTTTTGGCAACGATAAGTCTGTTTTATGCAGTCGGCCACTGGAACTCGTATTTTACAGCGGTACTGTTCATCGATGATTCGGCTCTCTACACGCTGCAGGTGAAGTTGAGGAACATTTTGCTGCTTGCACAAATGGATACGTCGTTGGAGACTATGCAATCTTTGGATAATCTCCACATCATTGAGGAGTCCCTGAAAGCGGCCACGATTGTTTTCGCCACGGTTCCGATTCTAATCGTATACCCGTTCCTGCAAAAGTATTTCGTAAAGGGATCGTTCTTAGGGTCTGTTAAAGGATAAAGAGTACGGTTAGATAACAAAAAAACTATCAAAATGTCAAAATTATAGAATAGAAACAATGAATGAAAGGATCTATATTTCAATGAAAGCGCTTAAGAGTCATGAATTACCTACAGGATATGGGCGAAATCCCATTAGAGCGTATATTCCTGTAATAAACACTAGGGAGGAAGCAGTATGGCAAAGGTGTTTAAAAAAGGGGTTTTAGGAAGCATGGCTATCGTACTCATGCTTTCAGGTTTCTTGGTTGCTTGTTCCAAGAATGAGGGGGGAAGCGCTGCAACAACGTCACCTAGCGGCAGTAACTCACCGTCTCCAAGCAAAGAACCTGAAAAACCGGCCAAAATCCGCGTATCATTGTGGGACCGCGCCAATGCGCCGGAGGGTCAAAATTTGGGCAATAACCCGATCATTAAATACGTGATCGACGAAACGAAGAAAATCGGTCTCGATGTGGAATTCGTCTCCCTGCCTAGAGCGCAGGAGTCGGAGAAGCTAAATGTTTGGATGGCTTCCGGAGAAGCGCCGGATGTCATTTTGACCTACTCGATGGATACGATCTTCAAATATGCTGAACAAGGCGGATTGTGGGAGCTTGATTCCTATCTCGCCAAGTATCCAGACTTGATTAAGAATAACAAAAAGGCGCTTGACCAAGTGGGCATGTACAAAGGCAAGAGGTATGCGATTCCTGCCCTTAAGGCGAACACATACGCTGGCCCCAACATGAAGATTCGTAAAGACTGGCTTGATGCGCTAGGCATGAAAATTCCGACGACGAACGAAGAGCTGTATCAGGTGCTGAAAGCCTTTAAAGAGAAAGACCCAGGCAACGTAGGCAAAGACAAAGTCATCCCATGGGCGATCCCTGCGATCAACCAATCCATGAAAGCATTTTTCTTCGGCCCCATGTTCGGTTTCGGCGTCAATATGGACGGTCCCAGCAACCAATTCTATGCGCCGGACGGCAACTATAAGAATGGTGTCTTCACATCCGCAGTTGCTACGCCTGAAGGCAAAGCTTACTACCAACGGATGAACAAATTGTACAAAGAGGGCTTGATCTCCAAGGAATTCGTCACCGACGTGAGTTCTCAGCAATTTACGCAGCAAGTTAACAGCGGTGTTGCCGGTTTCGTCGATTCCAACGACGCGCCTTGGACCATGACTGCGAATACACGCAAATCCGTCCCGACAGCAAACTGGGTACCGGTAGAACCATTCAAGCGTGCGGATGGATCGCAGGTTATGACGGTAGTGGGAGATTACGCCATGTTCGTCGCCGTTCCGAAATCCAGCAAAAACCCGGATGTCGTCATGAAATATTTGAACTGGATGGTTGAACCGAAAAATCTTGCGACCGTACAAAGCGGAATTGAGGGTGTGAACTGGAAAAATGACGGCGGCGTTCGAGTCCAGATTGATCCCGAAACGAATAAGAAGAGCACATGGGTATCCGCCTCGGGAGACCTTGCCATTGTTCAGCAAGGGGTAGCGCCATACAACAAAGAACAACTGATTAAGTCTGTTGCGGCTACGTATCCGGACGATAAGCAGCGTGAAGAGTACGCCAATTCTTATCTTACGTTCTATGATATTTTCAAGAAATTCGGTAAACCGAACACCGTAATCGACTCACCTCGGCCAGTAGCCCAGAAGACCGTAGCGGCAATCGAGAAGCACCTTTATGAAGGAATCTCCAAAGTTATTATTTCTACGGACTTCGAGAAGACGTATAGCGAGATGGTTGCCGGATGGGAAAGAGCCGGAGGAAAAGATTACGACAAAGAGATTAGCGACGCTTATAAAACGATGAAAAAGTAATAGGTTGTAAACCGACTGCACAAGGAGCGAACGATCTGTGGTTCGCTCTTTTGTATTTGCTTATGTATTTTTTTGACACATGTCCTTGCCGGACAATAAATCACTGGAGATGAAGCTGATGAATACACCCCTTCGCGACCCATTGAAAGAACTTATCCACCTGCAGGATGGACGGTTGGAGCAATTTCTCGTGAAGCGCAGAACTGATTTGGCAGAGGGTCGTGAACCTGATCCGCTAGGTATTGGCACTCTTGCGATGACCGTGCCGCTATATTGTCAGCCGGCATCCCGATATTACTTGGATGCCAGTTTCAATGAACTGATGCGGGAGGCGGTTGATGATTTCCTTCTGACACAGCTGGAAAGCGGGTGTATTTCGCTCGTTAACTGTAATATCGACTCACCGCCGGACACTGCATTTAAGATCCACCTGGTATCGCTCGTCTATCAGGTAGCCGCACGTTCGGGACTCGAGCAAATTCGCGGGATCCAGGACGGGTTGTTTACGTTCATGGTAAGAGCCCGTCCTTGCTTGTTGACTGGAGGCATTCATACACCAAACCACCGCTGGGTCATGGCTGGCGCATTGGCAAAAATGTATGAAATTTTCGGAGATGAAGCTTATAGGGAGAGAGCTTTTCAATTTCTGGACGAAGGCTTTGATATGACCGAATATGGGGAATGGACGGAGCGCAGCAACGCGATTTATAACGGTGCATGTGCGATCCATCTGTATGATGTAGGGGTTATCTTTGGGCACGAACCTGCATTCGAGGTAATACGCAAAAACCTGGGCATGATGCAATATATGCTGCATCCGGATCAATCTGTCGCGACGGAGTATTCCGGTCGCCAGGACCTTGGCCAGACGATGATGATGAACGATTGGTATTATGTGATTTATCACTTGATGGCATCGCTCGACAAAAATCCTGTGTTCCTATCCATGGCACAAATAACGGAAGAGACGTCTCCGAAAGGTGCAAGCGCGCTTATTCATTGGATGCTGTACCCGGAGGCTATGTGTCTGCCAGATAACGTGCCGGCATTATCGGAGAACTATACCATCCTGCTTGGGGAGGGAAACGAAGCGCTGGTTCCCCGCAATATCCCTTATCTCGGCAAGCTGGTGCAGCATCCGCACGGCGCATCCGTTCTGCGCCATCGCAAGGGGAAACTGAGCGTAACGTTGATGGCGGCCCAACCGGAATTGATGTACATCCAGTATGGTAAAGCGCGTATGTTCGGTTTGAAGCTGGCAGCTGGGTGGTTCGGCATAGGTGCGGTTGCGTTTCCTTCGATCAAGAAGACGGGTATGGAGCGTTACAGCATGGACATCGAGCTTGAGGGCTGTTACTTTCAACCCCTTCCCAAAGAACACTTCGCCGATAAGAACGGCATTTATGTGAATATGCCTAATCATCTTCGAGAGAAAACGAACATCCAGCATCTGCAGCTGGCCTTGGATTTCCAGCTGCTAACTGACGGCGTGGAAGTAAGCATCCGGTCGAAAACGATTCCTGGCATCTATCTGCAAGCTGTCTGCATGTTCGATTCATTAGGTGAATTGTCGGGCGACGGACTGGAGCAGGTGGCCCCGCATATGAAACAGCTGGTAAATGGGGATGCCGTATTTTCCCTCGAGGGGGACTGCATCCGGGTGTCTTCCGGAGCGAAGGAGCACAAAGACGTCTCCATGCGCAACGAGAAAGTGAACCGTGATGCGCTCAACGTTACGATGAATTACGTAACACCGACCGACGTGACTATCCGGTTCCAGGCTTATGCCTGCGAAGGGGAAGACCAGTGACTATTGGGAGTGCGATTCGGAGCTACCAGCCGGAAATTGTCGAGCATATTCAAGCACTCATCCGGATCCGAAGCGTAGCTTCCGAAAGCATGCCGGGGAGGCCGTTCGGAGAAGAGATAGCCCAAGCGCTGCATTACATGCTTGATTTGGGAGCGTCTATGGGCTTCCGTACCGTTAATGTGGACGGTTATGCGGGTCATGTCGAATACGGCGATGGGGAGGAGCTGGTCGCAGTGCTTGTCCATCTCGATACCGTGCCTGAAGGGATCGGCTGGACCTATGATCCTTTGAGTGCGGAAATCCATAATGGCCGCATTTATGGCAGAGGCGCTTCCGACGATAAGGGACCGGCTGTTGTTGCTTTGTATGCGCTTAAAGCGATTAAGGATCTGGGGGTAAATCCTAAGAAACGGATTCGCATCATATTCGGTACGAACGAAGAGAACGGGATGACGGATATGGACCATTACTTTGCCAGGGAGCCCGTTCCCGATTATGCATTCACACCTGACGCCGCATATCCCATTATTCATGCGGAGAAAGGATACTATGTGTTCCGCTTGAAGAGACTGCACACCGTCGCTGAGAGGGACCGTCGAATTCTGGAGATGGCGGGAGGTGTAGCGCCGAACGTCGTGCCTGAGCACTGCCGCACCATAATAGAAACGGCAGATGCGAAACCCGAGGAGCTGGAGCGGATCGTCCTCCTTGCAGAGGAGAATCCGCATATTGATGCAATCCTCACGAAAGAGAGACGAGTTGAAATAACGGCAGTGGGAAAAAGCGGCCATGGCTCCTACCCACCGTCGGGCATCAACGCGATTTCCCATATGGCAGCGTTTCTGCATACGATCGGCGGAATCGTGCCGGAAGACGAATTCTGGAGGTTCATCCGCACAGCCATCGGTTTCGAAGCGTTTGGCGAATCACTGGGGCTAGCTTGCAACGATCCTGTGCATGGCCGGCTTACCGTTAATCTAGCCCAGATTCGTCTGGATGAGGAGATGGCGGAAGCGATATTGAACGTGCGGTATCCGGTTACAGCAGACGGGAAGACCGTACTCGCGAAGCTGCGCCAGAAGGCAGCGGGCTATGGAGTGGAGGTGGAGGTGGCAGCCTATATGGCGCCGCTTTTCGTACCTCCTGATCACGCCCTGATTCGCAAGCTGAGCCGTGCATATGAAGCGATCATGGGCGAGAAGGCGGAGCTGCTCTCGATCGGCGGCGGCACCTACGCCCGGAAGTTACAGAACAGGGGTGTGGCCTTCGGCGCCGGTTTCCGCGGAACAGACACGAAGGCGCATCAGCCCGATGAATTCGTCATAATCGAAGATATGATGCTGCACGGCGAAATTTGTACGCAAGCGATTTACGAGCTGATTCGGACGGAGGAAGAAGAGTGATGGCCTGGAAAACCACCGGAAGACGTACAATGAAATCACATTTTTCCTCATCGGAGACTTAGCGCCTAAAGTCTCACTTTTACTGTATGAAATACAGTAGAGCAAAAAGCCCTCCGGTGAAATTCACGCACCGGAGGATTTTATGTAGTCCATTAGGCTTGTTATGCGATTTCTTCTTCAAGGCGGGCAATTTGATTACCGTTGATGGATGTTGACAAGTTGAACAATGAAAAAGTAATCAATTGAGAAATTATGGATCGAGAACATGCAATCGCATACATAAGAATCCAAGTAAGATACTTTGTTAGTCATTTTAATACTATATATCTAACAACAAGCCATCCTCATGTAGACGTGGCTTTTTATCGTGTGAATCTTGGGAAGTTTTAGTTTGGAAAATTGCGATAAATCAAACCACTGTAGCTATTTTCTTATCGTTAGACTTCAATGCTACTGGAACGGGTGAAACAATCCTAGATGCTTCAGAGTGACGAACTCATGGTTAACAATTTGCTCAACTTTTCCAGAGGGTTTTGGAAAGGCCTTCGACGACTTAGAGCACAAATGGAACCTTTTAAATAGCTAGTTAATCTTGCTGTCGTAGTTTTTTTTACTATGATACAAAAATAACTTGATTAATTAGAAGAATATGGTTATTATTTTACCTAACGGTAAGTAAAAAAAGGAGAAAAAAACGATGCAGACCTACGAACTAATTCTAAATGAAGCCTATCGTCTATTTGCCCGAAATGGGTTTGAGAAGACTAGCTTATCCATGATTGCGAAGGAAGTTGGCATAACAAAACCAGCATTGTATTACCACTTTTCTTCGAAAGAGGCATTATTTCATGCGCTGCTCCAAGAGGTGTGTAAGGAGATTCGGTTTGATACCTTTTTCCCGATAAAGGAATTTACGACTGAAAACTTCAAAGAGTATTTCATTACATGCGGCCTGAAAATGATTCATGAGCAGCGTAACGATCCGCATTACTCATTGCTAATGAAAGAATTCATGATTCAAAGTACAAGAGATGAGAAGATTCTCGAGGCTGTTAAAGCTGTTATCGATACGTATGTTCAAGGCTTTACTGCCTTATTCAAGCACGGGGTGAATCTAGGCGTAATGAGTGGGGGAAATCTAGGTGTAAAAGCCGAGATGCTTACACTTGTTATCGACCAAATCGACAACTATATGACGCTTGGAATTGCTTTTGATTACGACCGATTGTGGCAATACAGTGTGGAGCAAGTGTGGAATGGGGAGATAAATAAGTGAGTGGAGAACGAATAACAGGGCTTGATTTTGCAAGAGCAATTTCCATACTGGGTATGATGTTTGTCAATTACAAAATCGCAATGGGGGCAGAGGGCAGTGGCCCTGCGTGGTTATCTTGGTTCAATAGTTTATTCGAGGGAAGGGCATCTGCCGTTTTCGTTGTGTTAGCAGGGATCGGCTTTACGATTATGACACGAAAGGCAAGAGTAGGAGATACGGGGCTACTGCGCAAGCAAAGAGTTATCGTCTGGAAAAGATCGTTATACCTAATATTCTTAGGTTTTCTATTGATCCTATTTGGATGGAGCGCTGACATTTTGCATTATTATGCTTTGTTTTTGTTTATAGCCTCTTTTTTGATACGTGCTTCTGATAAAATACTGCTTGGTGCTGCTGTTATTGTTTGGTTAAGTGCACAATGGTTCCTATTGCAATATGACTACACTGTTGGCTGGGACTCGTCGTTTCATACTTATTTGGATTTCTGGACAGTGAATGGGTTTTTACGGAATACATGGTTCAACGGTTTTCATCCAGCGATACCCTGGTTTTGTTTCTTTCTAGTCGGAATGTGGTTCGGTAGGCTAAACTTTACAGATACATTGATTCGGGAAAAGTGGCTTCTCATTTCGTTGATTGCTTGGGTGGGGAGTGAATTGATTTCCTTAGCTGCTTTGAAAATAGGAGGCACTTATCTCGGGACGGAAATAGCCGAGTATCTATTTCAAACAAAGCCGATGCCGCCGAATCTGCTCTACATGTTCTCTGCAACGAGTTCAGCAATTCTAGTTATCTTATTATGTATTTATCTTGTTGAAAGCAAATATGCTCGTGGCATCGTCAAGGTGCTCATCGAGACAGGGCAGATGACGTTGACACACTATGTCATGCATGTCGTTGTGGGGCTTGGTATTCTACAATTATTCGGTATTCTCGAAAATGGTTCTGTCATCTTCTCAACGCTATATGCTGTGGCCTACTTCGTTTTCGCAATTGTAATTTCCCTAATCTGGAAATATAAATTTAAGCGAGGGCCTTTGGAAATGGTGATGCGGAAATTCTAGAATGGAAAAAACAGCCTGATTGCAGATCTTTAATGATCTGTAATCAGGCTGTTATCGTTGCAGTTACTGGAGTAAACGGCGGAATTCTTCGGTCAACAGTGGTACGACCTCGAACAGATCGCCGACGATGCCGTAGTCGGCGACTTTAAAGATCGGCGCCTCAGCATCCTTGTTGATGGCGATGATGACGCGCGAAGAGCTCATCCCGGCAAGATGCTGGATGGCGCCGCTAATGCCGCACGCGATGTAGATCTCCGGCGTCACGACCTTGCCGGTCTGGCCGATTTGCATCGCGTACTCGCAGTAGCCCGCGTCGCAGGCTCCGCGGGAAGCCCCAACAGCGCCGCCCAAGACGGCAGCCAGCTCTTCGAGCGGCTGAAAACCATCGGCGCTGCGCACGCCCCGTCCGCCGGAGACAACGATCTTGGCTTCTGCCAAGTCGATGGTGCCGGACGTTTTCTTGACGACCTCCCTAATGATGCTGCGCAGGGAGGGAGCGGGGTAAGCAACATCGATGACCTCAGCTTGACG
The DNA here is from genome assembly GCF_013141715.1 of Paenibacillus phytorum. Taxonomy (GTDB): domain Bacteria; phylum Bacillota; class Bacilli; order Paenibacillales; family NBRC-103111; genus Paenibacillus_E; species Paenibacillus_E phytorum. The sequence goes on from NZ_WHOA01000182.1 coordinate 64,664, forward strand.
CGATGCGTCAGGTTCGGAGGCTGCGATGTTGTTCGGTCTTATCGTAACGACCCATGTGCCATTCGGGTCGGTAAACGCTTTCTTTTCGACGGCTTTGCCAGCGTAAAGCGGTCGCGTGAACTGCACGCTATCCCCGCTGCGCGAGATAGCCGTTACGTCAGAGAGCTGGCCAGCTGCGAGCTTCGCCGCGGCCAGCGGTGCGAGATCTCGGCCAGCTGCCGTATGGCCGAAGTAGAGCGCGCCTGGCTGGACGGTATCCGTGACAGCCAGCAAAGCGCTCAAGTAGGCTTCCGAGCTGTAGCTCTCCAGCTGGTTGTCTTCGACAACATAGATGGTGTCTGCGCCATAAGCTGCAAGCTCACCAGCAAGCGTTTTGCTTCCTGCGCCGCCAATCAATACGGCGGCGATGGCATCGCCATCAGCAGCAGAAAGCTGCGCTGCGCGTAATGCTTCAAAGGATACTTGACGCAGCTTGCCGCCGCGTGCTTCTGCAACAACGAGATATGTTTTGCTCATAAATGTAACCTCCCCTTATTTAGATCACTTTGGATTCGCTGCGTAATGCTTGCACGAGTTGGGTAACTTGCTGTGGAAGGTCGCCCTTTAGAATGCGGCCTGCCTTACGCTCAGGGGGCAAGGTCAATTCCGTGCGCTCTGTTTTGGCGACAGCAGAATCAGCGCCCTCTATATCATCAAGCGATAAGTGCTGGAATGGTTTTTTCTTAGCTTTCATAATCCCAGGTAGTGAAGGATAGCGCGGCTCGTTCAAACCTTGCTGAGCTGTGAACAGAGCAGGGAGAGGTACCTCGATCACTTCGACGTCGCCTTCTGCATCGCGGTGGGCAATCGCTTTTCCTCCGGAAATTTCCAACTTCGTAATAGAGGCAACATGGGGTAAGCCTAGGAGGGAGGAGAGCCGGATAGCGACTTGCCCAGCTCCATTGTCGACAGAGAAATTGCCGCCCAATAGGAGATCGACGGACTGTCCACGCAAATAGTTGGCCAAAATTTCAGCCACCTCGAACTCATCCCCTTTAATGCGCTCATCGGAGATAAGCACAGCTTCATCAGCCCCCATCGCCAATGCAGTGCGTAAAGCTTCAGCGGTACGTTCGGGACCAACGGAGAGCAGGGTGACCTTGCCGCCCAGCTCATCACGAATTTGAATCGCTTGCTCAACCGCATATTCATCGTAAGGATTGATGACGAATTTCACGCCATCCTCTTGAACGGCCCCATTATGCAGGACGATTTTTTCCTCCGTATCAAACGTTTGCTTCAACAATACAAAAATGTCCATAGTCAAGCTCCTTCCTGAATATACATGTTATACAGACCTTAAGACTCGATGCCTTTCATGAAAAAATCAATGGTAGGTTCAACTTGAGCGGTTAAAGAATACTTCTGCCCAGAAATAAGCCAAGAAGTAACGACTTCGTCCATGCCGCCAAAAATGAGAAGCCTCACAAGCTTCACTTCAAAATCAGGACGGAAACTGCCGTCTTTCTTCCCTTTTTCTAATATATTTTCAATGAGGATAATATATCTCTTTAGTGCAAGGCCAATCTCTTTGCGAAGCTCAAGATCACTCTGTCTAAGCTCGATTTGGGTTAGGTAAGCAAGATGAATATTCCCTTCCAGTACACTGAAATGAATCTCACATACTTTGTGCAGCGCTTCTCTAGCTGTCATTTGGTCATTCAGCCCATTATTGAGCTTCTCTACAAGCTCGCCTAATTTCTCCTGAAACAGGCTGGTCAAAATATCCTCCTTCTTCTTGAAATAAAGATAGATGGTGCCATCGGCCACGCCAGCTTCCTTGGCGATTCGGGATACTTGGGATTTGTGAAAGCCATGCTCAGCAAACACTTTCAGAGCGCCTTCGAGTATTGCGTAATACTTGTCTGGTTTTTTGCCACTTGTCAAGGAGATCACCTCGGTGTTAGAATACAAATATCGGTGAATGAATACTCATTCATTTTCGTAATTTCATCATAAAATACGCAGTACGCCTTGTCAATGACTTATTCAGCTTATTAAAGCAAGTAGGAAGGTTTGCCGGCTTACACTTCACAATGAAGCAGTTTTCAACTCTGGAAATAGGGTCAAATGGAACTTGCTTTTTTACGATACGCGAATGTAAGCGATTACTTTTCGAGATGGGTGGGGCTCCAGATTTCATAAGGTGGATGGTATGGTTCTTATTTATCTGGATTACGAGCAAGAAGATTTGATTCATGTGTAATAAGAGTCCCTAAAGACTCTTAAATCCATAGAATCCAATGAAAATGAGGAAATAGCAGTCTCCAAAGGCTCTTATTCATCCGAATTTCGAGCAAGATGGTGTGATTCAAGTGGAATAAGAGTCCCTAGAGGCTCCTATTTCCGTATAATCCAATGAAAATGAGGAAATAGCAGTCTCTAAAGGCTCTTATTATCTGGTAATCACTCAAAACAATCGAGTTTGCGTGGATTTTGGATGGATTAGTAGGGGGACTTGCTAAGCTCATACTTACGAAATCTTACGTAATCTCACGAAGTCTTACGAAACGCAGAACAAGCTCACGAAGAAAGTTTTGCTAACGCAAAACGCTAGGGAGGGTCCTCAATGACCGGTTCACTCATTCAGTTTCTTTTATTTCTTGCGGTTACGGGGTTTGCGGTGTACTTGTTTGTCCGTGTTGTGTATCACCGGTATTTGTACATTAGACTTGGCAAGTCTGTGAATTTGAAAACGGAAGCGAAGGCGCGGCTGAAAGAGTTTGCGATTCAGGTATTTGGCCAGACCAAACTATTGAAGGATAAGAAGAGCGGCATCATGCACATTGTGATATTTTATGGATTCATTATTTTGCAGCTTGGAGCGCTAGATCTCATTCTGAAGGGATTAATTGGCCATGGGTTACCGATACCAGGTTACGATTATTTCACTTTGATGCAGGAAGTGACGGTAGCGCTGATTCTTCTGGCCATGGGATATGCGACGTATCGACGTTATGTAGAAAAGTTAAAACGGCTGAAACGCGGTTGGAAGCCTAGTATCGTTATATTCTTCATTTTTTTCTTGATGCTATCTGTCGTCGTCAGCGGTGGGTTTGAACGGGTAAAGGAAGGGATGGAGACATCCGCATTTGCACCTATTTCATCTCTGTTCGCAGCAGCTTTTAGCGGTATGTCGCATACAGCGGCAACGGTTGGTTTCTATATAAGCTGGTGGATGCATTTGCTGATCCTACTTTCATTTCTGATCTATGTACCGCAGTCGAAGCATTTTCACATTATTACAGCACCTATCAATATCTTGCTTCGCCGCACAGAGCCTACAGGTAAATTGGCTTCTCTAGATTTGGAGGATGAAGAGGCGGAGTCGTTCGGTGTAGGCAAAATCGAGGATTTCACACAGAAGCAAATGCTTGATTTCTACTCTTGTGTGGAATGCGGTCGCTGCACGAATGTTTGTCCCGCGAATACAACTGGCAAGATGCTGTCGCCGATGCATTTGATAACGAAGCTTCGTGATCATTTGACGGAAAAAGGCGCAGCCATCACCTCCAAATCACCATGGGTACCAGCTTTTGCTTTCGCTAGTCCAAGTACCCATAACCCGCTTGAAGTTGAGCTCATTGGCGGCGTTATAACGGAAGAAGAGCTGTGGGCTTGTACAACCTGCCGTAATTGTGAGGATCAATGTCCTGTAGGAAATGAGCATGTGGATAAGATTATCGATCTGCGCCGACATCTTGTACTGACGCAAGGCATCATGCCTCACGATGGTCAACGTGCTTTACAAAACATCGAGAGACAAGGAAACCCTTGGGGAATAAGCCGGAATGATCGGGTGAAATGGGTCAAAGAAGTAGATCCAGATGATGAACTCGGCGTGCGTACGGTGAAGGAAAATCCGGAATTCGAGTACTTGTTTTTCTTGGGTTCTATGGGAGCGTACGATAATCGCAGCCGCAAGATAACGCATTCTTTTGTGAAATTGATGAAGGAAGCCGGCGTCTCCTTTGCTATTTTGGGCAATGAGGAGAAGAATTCAGGTGATACACCTCGCCGGATGGGTAATGAATTTCTATTCCAACAGCTGTGTGCGGACAATATTGCGACTTTTCAAAAGTATAAGGTCCAGAAAATCGTAACGACGTGCCCGCATACGTATCATACATTCAAAAATGAATATCCCGAATTTGGCCTTACGGCAGACGTATTCCATCACACCGAGCTGTTGGATCTGTGGGTGAAAGAGGGGCGTCTTAAGCCGCAACATGAAGTTAGAGAGCGCATTACGTACCACGATTCTTGTTATCTAGGCCGCTACAACGAAGTGTATGAGGAGCCGCGTAACGTACTGCGAGCAATTCCAGGGGTTGAGTTGGTTGAGCAAGACCGTTCTCGCGAGAACAGTATGTGCTGCGGAGCCGGAGGCGGCATGATGTGGATGGAAGAAACCGCAGGTACACGCGTAAACGTAGCACGCACTGAACAGCTTTTAAGTGTGAAACCCACCGTTATCAGTTCTGCCTGTCCTTATTGCTTAACGATGGTGGAGGATGGAACGAAGCTTAAGGAGGTCGAGGAGCAGGTTAAAGCGAGAGATATCGCTGAAATTCTTGCCTTGTCTGTGTTTGGAACGCCTTAGAAACAACTTCTTCGTTCTTAATGGTCGAGAGCGGTTGTCAAGGTTGATGCGAAAACTGAAAAAATCATGTAGGAGGAAATTTCCATATGACAAAGATTCGTACAGCGGCCGTTATCGGCTCCGGTGTGATGGGCTCCGGTATCGCTGCCCATTTGGCAAATGTAGGCATTCCCGTGTTACTGCTCGATATGGTGCCTAACCAGCTGCAGCCGCAAGAAGTAGCTGCCGGTCTTACGTTAGATCATCCTAAGGTGCGGAATCGATTTGCTCTTAATGCGATGGATAAGCTCAAGAAGACGAACCCAGCTCCCCTTTATAGTGAAGTTTTCGCTGAACGTATTACACCAGGCAATCTGGAGGATGATTTAGCGAAAATTGGAAGCGTGGATTGGATTATTGAAGTTATTGTGGAAAATTTGCAAGCGAAGCAGCAGCTCATTAGCCGTATTGAAACCGTTTGGAAGCCAGGAACCATTGTTTCTTCGAATACATCGGGCATTTCAATTAATGCCATGGTCCAAAGCGCGAGCTCTGAGTTTAAAAAGCATTTCCTTGGCACTCATTTTTTTAATCCGCCTCGCTATATGAAATTATTGGAAGTGATTCCAAATGAACAGACAGACCCTGCAATTGTTGCTTTTATGACCGATTTTTGTGAGAAGAAGCTTGGAAAAGGTGTTGTTCAAGCGAAAGATACGCCGAATTTTATCGGGAATCGAATTGGCACTTATGGGCTTTTGGTTACTTTGCGTGAAATGCTTGCAAATGGATATACCGTCGAAGAAGTAGACGCTGTAACGGGTCCAGCAATGGGCCGCCCTAAGAGCGCGACGTTCCGTACGCTTGACTTGGTAGGTCTGGATACATTCGTCCATGTGGCTAATAACGTGTTTGATCTTGTGACTGACCCTGCGGAGAAGGAAGTTTTCAATACACCGGCCATTTTAAAAACGATGGTAGAAAAAGGCTGGATCGGAGAGAAGCAGGGCCAAGGGTTTTATAAAAAAGTGAAGTCCGAAGCTGGCAAAGAAATTCAATCCCTAGATTTAAACACCATGGAATATTCGGCAAACCGCAAAATCAGTTCAGGCTCTTTGGAAGCTTCGAAGCAGGCCAAAGGTACGGTAGGGAAGTTAAAGGCCTTACTCGGCGCCAAAGATCGATATTCGGATCTGGCGTGGAACATTTTGAAGCCAGTTCTCCTCTACTCCGCAGAGAAATTAGATGAGATTTCAGATTCAATCGTAGAGATTGATAATGCGCTCAAATGGGGCTTTAACTGGGATCTCGGTCCTTTCGAAACGTGGGATGCGATTGGGCTGAAACGTTCTGTGGAACGAATGGAAGCGGAAGGCAGTAAGGTGCCTGAGTGGGTAAAAGCTTGGATCGCCGCGGGTCACGACAGCTTCTATGAGAACAAGGGAGGCCAGAGTTTTTACTATCTGAAAAATGAGTTTCGCGGTGTTGAAACAAGACCGGAACTCATTTCGCTAGCCTCTTTAAAACAGCAAAATAAAGTCATCCGCTCTAATAGCGGCGCGAGCTTGATAGACATTGGTGACGGGATTGCTTGCTTAGAGTTTCACTCGCCGAACAATGCCATTGGGGCCGATATTCTCACAATGATTCAGCAAAGCGTGGACGAAGTACGCAGCAATTATCGCGGGATGGTTGTCGCAAACGAAGGCAAAAATTTCTGTGTCGGTGCCAACGTGATGCTGTTGTTAATGGAAGCGCAGGATGGCGAGTGGGATGAAGTAGACGGCATCATTCGTTTATTCCAAAACTCCATGCTGAAGCTCAAAAGGCTGGAAAAGCCAGTTGTTGCTGCGCCTCATAAGATGACGCTTGGTGGTGGCGTTGAGGCTTGTATGCCGGCCGACCAAATCATTTTCTCGGCGGAAACGTATTATGGACTCGTTGAGGTGGGAGTTGGCTTAATTCCTGCCGGGGGCGGATGTAAGGAGTTAGCACTTTTAGCAAGTCAACAGGTTCGCGACCCGGAAGTTGATCTTCAGCCGTGGATCAATGCGATTTTTGAAACGGTGGCCATGGCAAAGGTGTCGACGAGCGGTCATGATACGAAACGTCTTGGCTATATGCGTGCTGGAGATACGGTCGTTGTGAATCCAGATCATCGTATTTATGAAGCAAAGCAAGCGGTTCTTCGTTTGGAAGCAGCGGGATACACACCTCCAGTGCAAGAGAAAATCCGAGTCGTTGGCGAGAACGGCAAAGCGGTGATGCAAATTGCTGCCTATACGATGCGCCAAGGCGGATATATCAGCGAGCACGATCAATTGATCGCGAATAAGCTTGCGCACGTGCTTGCAGGAGGTAATGTGCCAGCAGGAACATTAGTCACAGAGCAGTATATGCTCGATCTAGAGCGTGAAGCCTTCCTTAGTCTTTGTGGAGAGCTGAAAACACAGCAGCGCATGCAATACATGCTTTCAAAAGGGAAAGCACTGCGGAACTAAGGGAGAAGAACTTGCCTTTCTAATTAGAAAGCCCCGAATGGTGTATGCCTATTACTCATAATGAGGTGAAATCGATGAAAGAAGCAGTCATTGTATCGATAACGCGCACGGCAGTCGGTCGCGCGAAGAAAGGCAGTTTCGCTCAAACCAGAGCAGAGGATCTGGGTAAAGCCGTATTGGAAGAGGCTATACGGCGCGCTCATGGACTCGACAAAGGAGATGTCGAGGACATCATCATCGGGTGCGCGATGCCCGAAGGCGAGCAAGGGCTGAACTTTGCCCGCACGATGTCGTTGTATGCGGGCTTCCCGGTGACCGTGCCGGCGATCACGGTCAATCGTTTTTGCTCCTCTGGGCTGCAAGCCATCGCTTATGCGGCGGAGCGCATTATGCTTGGCCACGCGGAGGTGATCATCGCCGGAGGCGTTGAGAGCATGAGCCACGTCCCGATGACGGGCTTCAAGCTCTCGCCGCATCCAGGGCTGGTTGAGAGCATGCCCGAGGTGTACATGGGCATGGGCCACACAGCCGAAGAAGTCGCGCAGCGCTTCGTCATCTCTCGCGAAGCGCAGGATGGCTTCGCAACGCGGAGCCATCAGAAGGCGGCTGCAGCGATAGCAGCCGGCAAGTTCGTAGACGAGATCGTGAAGGTAGAGACGAGCGTGAAGGGCGTTGACGAACGCGGCAAAGCGTTCGAGCGGAAGTTCGAGTTTGCCATGGATGAGGGCGTTCGCCCCGATACATCCGTGGAAGGGCTTGCCAAGCTGAAGCCTGCGTTCAGCTTGGGCGGTTCTGTGACGGCGGGCAACGCGTCACAGACGTCGGACGGCGCAGCGGCGGCCGTGCTGATGAGCCGCGAGCGCGCGGAAGCGCTCGGGCTGAAGCCGCTGGCGACATTTAAGGCCTTCGCGCTGTCTGGCGTGGAGCCGGAAATTATGGGAGTCGGGCCTGTGAAGGCGATTCCGAAAGCTTTGCAGATGGCAGGCATCACGCAAGACCAAGTGAATCTGTTTGAAATCAACGAAGCATTCGCTTCGCAATGTGTCCATATTATTCGCGAGCTAGGCTTGAATGAAGATTTGGTGAATGTAAACGGTGGCGCCATCGCCCTCGGACATCCGCTCGGGTGCACGGGCGCGAAGCTGACAACGAGCTTAATTCATGAGCTGCAGCGTCGTGGCGGCGGCTATGGTGTAGTGTCCATGTGTATCGGCGGCGGGATGGGAGCTGCCGGAGTATTTGAAGTGCATCCCGCGTGATTGAGAGTGGGAAATGATTCACACAGTTGATCATATGTATAGGAAAATGTAACTCCATTCCTTTAATTAACTGGAAAAACTACCTGTAATTAGCGTGTTGCCTCCATAATTATGAAATTAACTGGAATTATTCCTGGTAATATCAGACAATTTCTCGAAAACCGCAAAAACAGCTTGTTTTTGCGGTAGTTTTTCCAGCTAAAATCTGTTTTATGATGGATAGTGTATGTTTAGCGCCGGTATTTCCAGTTAAATGCGGAGCCTTCTACTTAGGACTCCTTTTATCTGAAATGTCACCAACTTCGGTGATATCTGTTAATAAAGGCTCTCGTGAATCCTAATATTTACCCTTGTACAATTAATTTAGAGGAGAGATGAACCATGGCGGAGAAAGTCGTAGGCGGTAGTTTTGTTATTTCGGATACGGATTTTCATGATATTGTGACACCGGAGGATTTTACCGAAGAGCATCGCATGATTGCGGAAACAACGCGTGATTTCGTATCTGGGGAAGTCATGCCGAATGATGAGCATTTGGAAAAGCTCGATTATGATTTAACCGTAAAGCTGATGCGCAGCGCGGGTGATCTCGGATTACTCGGCTCTGATGTACCTGAGATTTATGGCGGACTAGGTTTGGATAAAGTAAGTTCCACTGTGATTAGTGAAAATCTCGCCCGTGCTTCATCCTTTGCTTTGTCCATTGGGGCGCATGTCGGGATTGGCACGCTGCCGATTGTATTTTTTGGTACCACGGAACAGAAGAAGAAGTATTTGCCCGACCTTGCGACAGGCGCGAAAATCGCGGCTTACTGTTTAACGGAACCAACATCCGGCTCGGATGCTTTGGGGGCGAAAACGACAGCTCGTTTGTCTGAAGATGGAAAGTATTACCTAATAAACGGATCCAAATTGTATATCACCAATGCCGGATTTGCTGATATTTTCATTGTATATGCCAAAATCAATGGAACTGATTTCACGGCCTTTATCGTGGAGAAAGGTGATCCTGGCTTTACGATGGGACCGGAAGAGAAGAAGATGGGGATCAAAGGTTCGTCGACGCGTCCGCTTTATTTTGAAGATGTCCGTGTGCCGGTAGAGAACTTATTGGGTGAAATCGGTAAGGGGCATCTGATTGCTTTTAACATTCTGAATATTGGCCGTTACAAATTGGCTACCGGTTGTCTGGGTGCTTCCAAGGAGACGATTGAATTAGCTTCGAAATATGCGAATACTCGCCAACAGTTTAATACGCCTATTTCACGTTTTCCTTTGATTGGTAAAAAGTTGGCGGAAATGAATATTCAAACGTATATTTTGGAGAGCATGGTGTATAGAACGACTGGTTTGTTCGATACCATTCTCAAAGACATTGATCATACGAGCCCTGATGCCGGTAAACATTCATCGAAAGGGATTTCTGAATACGCGCTGGAATGCTCCATTAATAAGGTGTTCGCGTCTGAAGTTTTGGATTTTGTAGCGGATGAGGGCTTGCAAATTCATGGCGGTTACGGTTTTATCCAAGAGTACAAAGTGGAGCGTATTTATCGGGATTCGCGCATTAACCGAATTTTTGAAGGGACGAATGAAATCAATCGCCTGCTCATTCCAGGTACATTAGTGAAGAAAGCAATGAAGGGCGAACTGCCTTTGCTGCAAAAAGCACAAGCTCTGCAAGCTGAACTGCTCTCTATTGTTCCAGGGCAAACGTTTGAAGGCACATTAGCCGAAGAGGTGCATCTGGTTTCGATGGCGAAGAAGGTATTCCTTATGGTCGGTGGGCTTGCGGTACAGAAGTATGGCATGGCCCTTGAAAAAAATCAGGAAGTTTTAAGTAATTTAGCAGACATTATGATCCAAATTTTCGCTGCTGAAAGCGGTCTTCTTCGTACGCAAAAGCTGATTGAAAAAGCAGGGGAAGAGAAGGCAAAGAATGCGATCCAAATCACGACGGTTTTTGTTCATGAAGCCTTTGACAAAATTGAGGCATATGCGAAGGAAGCGCTCAGTACGATGGAAGAAGGAGATGTTCTTCGGACTCAATTGTCTATTTTGAAAAAGTTGTCCAGACGCAGCAGTGTGAATACGGTAGGTCTGAAGCGCGACATCGCCGCACGTGTTATTCAGGGTGAGAAATTCATCGTATAGTCATCGATGTCAAGAACCTGAAGGGGATGGTTTTGTATGAATGAGGCAAAGCCTTGGCTGCGCCATTATCCGTCTGAAGTGGCGTCGACTTACGAGTACCCGAAGCATAATCTTGCACGTTTGTTGGTAGATTCCGCGCATAAGTTTCCGGACCGACCGGCCTTGTATTTCTTAGGGAAAACGCTGCGTTATCGGGAGGTATTGGAAGCGTCCTATCGTTTTGCCAATGCATTAAAAGAGCTAGGCGTTAGCCCGGGGGATCGGGTGTCGATTATGCTGCCGAATTGTCCTTCGGCCATCATTGCCTACTTCGGGACCCTGATGATGGGCGGGATCGTCGTCATGACGAATCCGCTCTACGTGGAGCGAGAGCTGGTTCACCAGCTCTCGGATTCCGGAGCAACCGTCATTGTAACGTTGGATTTGCTGTTTGATCGTGTGCAAAAAGCGAAAGGGAAAACACCGATTCAACATGTTATTGTGACTTCAATTAAGGACTATTTGCCCTTTCCTAAAAACGTCTTATATCCGATTAAAATGAAAAAAGATGGTGCAAACCTTGCTGTCACTTACGGGGATGGTGTCTATTCTTATAAATATCTGCTCCGAGCAGCTTCTCGCGCCCCGATTTGTGTAGATGTGGAGGCAGACGAGGATATTGCCCTTCTTCAATACACGGGAGGGACGACGGGGGTATCCAAAGGTGTCATGCTGACGCACACTAATTTGATTGCTAATACGTACCAAACAAGTCATTGGTGCTATCGTATTCGGTTAGGTGAAGAAAGATTCTTGGGGGCTATCCCTTGCTTCCATGTCTTTGGCTTGACTGTCTTGCTGAATCAATCCATGTATAGGGCGGGGATGCTAATCCTCATTCCAAAGTTTGATATCAACCTGATTTTAGACACGATTCATAAGCTGAAGCCAACGATTTTCCCAGGTGCGCCAACCATGTACATTGCCTTAATCAATCATAAGCGCGTGAAGGAAGTGGATATTTCCTCTATTAATGTTTGTGTAAGCGGTTCAGCGCCTCTCCCGTTAGAGGTACAAGAGCGCTTCGAGGCTTTGACAGGCGGTAGATTAATCGAAGGCTATGGGTTAACTGAAGCATCCCCTGTTACGCATGCGAATCCTATTTGGGGTTTTCGGAAAATAGGCTCCATTGGTATCCCTTTTCCAGATACAGTTACCAAAGTTGTTGATTCGGATTCAGGTCAAGAGCTGCCGATTGGGGAAATTGGCGAAATGATCATTAAAGGACCTCAAGTGATGAAAGGGTATTGGCTGCGCGAGCACGAAACGGCTATGACCATCAGAAATGGTTGGTTATATACGGGCGACATGGGGCGTATGGACGAGGATGGGTTCTTCTCGATTGTTGATCGCAAGAAAGATTTAATCATAGCCGGAGGCTACAATATTTATCCGCGTGACATTGAGGAGGTTCTCTTCGAGCACCCGGCCATTCTGGAGGCTGCTGTTGCAGGCGTACCGGATGAATATCGGGGAGAAACGGTGAAAGCATTTGTAGTGCTGAGACCGGGAATGACGCTAACGGAAAAGGAACTAGAATTGTGGTGCCGTGAGCGTTTGGCTGCCTACAAAGTGCCTCGGAAAGTCGAATTCCGCCAGTCTCTGCCGAAGACGATGATTGGAAAGGTGCTGCGCAGGCAATTACTAGAGGAAGAGAAGACGGTTTGATAGCCTCTTCCTGTTTAACAATTAGGGGGAAGCCCTTTACAAGAAGAGTGGAGGGAATCCTATGGATGATGCTAACGAACGAATAAATAAGAGACTGCAGCAATTAGCAGCATCAGCGGAGCCTACGTTTTGGGGCTTTCTAGGCTGTGAATTTGTGAGTATGCAGGACAACATCATCACGATTGCTTTGGAAGCAAAAACGCATCACTTGAACCCGATAGGGATCGTGCATGGCGGTGTACTATCTTCCTTACTGGACAATGCGATGGGGATTGTTGTGATGATGGCCAGACCGGAGGATAAGGTTGTTACGACGAATTTAAATGTTCATTTCGTAGCTCCGCTTTATGAGGGCCGCTTGTTGGTGACGGCTGAGCTGGTTCATCAATCCCGTAAAATGATAACTACGCAAGGTCGTGTTGTTGACCGTGAAGGTAATTTGGGTACGATGGGAACGGGAACGTTTCGAGTGATTTGAGGGTTTATTCATTAAATTGGGGGGCATGTGCTAAGCATGTCTCTCTTTGTTGTGAGCGTTAGATTCCGCCTTTTATGTTATATAATCTTACATAAAAATAGGTGTAAGTCATAAAACGTTCATAAAATTCACTTTAATGTCATTTAAGTTAACATAGATCCATTGACTGAAATGGCAATGTCATCCTATAATCATTTAAAAGGCACTAAGGGGGAAGCACAATGCATCTTACCATTCGTGAGGCATTATCCATATATCCTTTAACGGAAGCGAAGCTAGTAGCAGGCAAGCAAGGTGATTCCCGCATCGTCAAATCAGTCAATGTGATGGACGCTCCTGATATCGCGGATTGGACGAAATCAGGTGAGATGCTCTTCACCACTGCTTTCGCGATGAAGGATAGTCCGCAAGAAACGGTTAATTTACTTCGTAAATTAAATGATCGTGGAGCTGCAGGGTTAGGGATCAAGCTGGGGCGTTTTTGGTCGGAGCTGCCGCAGATTGTTGCAGATGAAGCAGATCGGCTGCATTTTCCGATTATCGAGATGCCCTTTCAATTTACGTTCTCTGATCAAATGAATGCACTGTTTAACGCAGAATATCGCCGCAATACGCAGCTGCTGCAATCTGTTCTTGAGAAACAGAAGAAGCTGATGCAATTCGGATTGAAACAGGATAATATGCTTTCCATGTTCCAATTAATAAGTGATATTCTTGGTTATCCTATGGCGGTAGTGGGGGCTAGAGGACAAATTTTATATAACACAAGCGCATGGAGTCCCGATCAACTATCCCAGAATTGGCCGTGGAAACGGAAATCAGGATGGGTATACGCAGGTAAAGAGCGCGCTTATCGTGTAGGGCTGCATCAGCAAGACGATGAGCCTCTTGGACATTTGTTGATTATACCGGATGCGGTTCTGCTCGCAAACGTGGAGGAAGGCTTATTCCAGCAAGCAGCAGATATCCTGACCTTCCATATGTGTTATACATTCCGCTCGCATGTTGAAGCATCCGCTCAACGCGATTTACAAAACAATCTCTTGCGCTACTTAGAAAAAGGAACATCTCTAGAGGAGTTCATTGAACAAGCGGAAGCTAGAGGTTTATCGATCTTTACCGGAGCTTATCAATGTGTGATTAGCAAAAATAAGCCGGAAAAACTGGTGGAGGAGCAGCCCCAAGGAATGCTTAAAAACCTAAAACAATATATGGAATCGCATCCGAAATCAAGCAGTTTGACCGGGCACCATTTTGTGTTCAAGGATATGATGTTCTCGGTCTATTCAACGAATCAAGTAGACGGTTTTCCAGAGGAAGAACTGTCACAGCTTCTGACCAAATATGCAGGCGATTCAGGATGTATCGAAGAAGCCGGTGAAATGGCTTTCTATACAAGCTCTATGAAATTAAAGCCAACAGCATTAAGGGAAGCCTATATGGAATGTTTGGAGACGCAGCGTATGGCGTCCAAGCTTGGACTGCCGGATCGTGTGCTTCATTATGAAACCATCGAATTCGCGCATCTCTTCCAAAACGTGTCTTCCACTATGATGGAAGATTACTGTGCCAAAATTCTACGCCCTTTACTCGAAAAAGATGCCGAGTACTCACAAGAAATGATTCGCACTTTAGAGGTGTTCATTCGTAATGATGGTCAAGTAAGCGAGGCGGCAAAGCAATTATTTATTCATAGGAATACCGTAACTTACCGCTTGGAGAAGATTAGCGATCTCTTACAGGTTGATTTCAAAAAAGTAAACGATCTATTAAAATTAAAGGCTGTCTTCTTGTTCCGCCAATTTTTACACGTTAGATAGTAAATATAAAACCCTGAGACGCTTTTGGCGCTCAGGGTTTTCGCTTTTCCAAAGTAATTACGGTGATCTCCGGCCTGCACATCAGACGAAAGGGGAGTGTCGTTGTTCCAATGCCGCGATTGGTGTAAACAAGCATTTTAGAATTTGGCACTTCACTAAGCCCTATGACATAATTTCTACCGCGCGGTGGCGTGATGACAGCTCCGACTCCCGGTAACCGTATCTGACCGCCATGTGTATGGCCGGATAATTGCAAATCGATGGCGTTTTCAGTTACCTTATCCGCGAAATCAGGGCAATGAGATAGCAGCAAGGTAAATATTTGGGCATTTGCTCCGCGCAAGGTTTTCGTTATATCCGGTTTACCCGTCAGCATATCTTCCACGCCTGCGATCTGAATGGTTTGTCCTTTATAAGTGATCGTCTGAAAAGCGTTAACGAGAGATTGGAAGCCTCCGTTATGTAGGATCGGGAGCGTGTAGTTATACCCAATCCACTTATCATGATTGCCAAGTACTGCCCATTTTCCCAAAGGTGCTTCTAGGCTGCCCAGTAATTGACTGGTTAAATCTGGATCTTCACTAATATCTGCGTCAAATAAATCGCCGGTAAAAGTAAGTAGATCCGCTTTTTCTTTCTGAATGAGTTTCACGACACGTTCTAAGTCCTGAAGATCAAAGTGATGACCAATATGGATATCACTGAATTGTAAGAGTTTAATACCATGGAAGGCATTGGGGAGTCGCTCAAAAGGGAGAGTTATTCTCGTAATCTCGACCCATTTGGGTTCCAAGAAACTAGCATAACTGCCAAGTAAACCTCCGGAAGCGATGAAAGAGCCTGCAAGCACAGTACCTTTCTTGAGAAAAGAGCGTCTTGAGATCGGGGGTGGTGATTGCATATGTTCCTCCTGTTCTTCCCTAGGAATATTTACAATTTCATTATACCAGTAAGATAGATGGGGTTGCGAGTTGTGTGATTTGCATATGATTGTAGCTTACTTTATAATCATTATTAATTAGATAGGAAGGGAGATGTTGATATGTCAGCATGGAAAGAATTAACTACAGTAGAAGAGTGGCAGGAAGTATTGAATCGCTCCTCCGAGAAACCGGCTGTCGTTCTTAAGCACAGCACAACATGTCCGGTAAGTTCAAGCGCGCTTGATGAATATGAGGAATACCTATCCGGTAAACCAAATGCGGATGTGGATTATTTCTTAGTGAAAGTTATCGAATCACGTCCGGTGTCGAATCAAATTGCGGAGGATTTAGGAATCAAACACGCGTCCCCGCAAATCCTTTATTTTAAAGATAAAGAATCCATCTGGAATACATCTCACTGGTCCGTTACAAACAAACATATCACAGCTGTTTTAGATTAATCCTATAACCTAACGCAAATAGAAACCCTTGGTTACTGCCTATATTCATTTAGGTGATCTAAGGGTTTTTATACGTTTTATATGTTGTATATATTTTACAAATAATTGAACAAAGTTTAAAAAAGATTGGCAAGCCCTTCTTCCTCCTATATACTTATTTGGCAACTGTAAGATATAACATCTCAAGGAGTTTCACATCATGAATGCTATGAATAAAACCAAAATACCTATCTCCATTTTTCTTTTGATCGGCATTATTGCCATTTCCTTCTCAGCGATTTTTGTTCGGTGGTCAGATGCGCCAGCAGCTGTCATCGCGATGTACCGTCTTCTCATGACGAATGCCTTGATGCTGCCTTTTCTGTGGAATTATAGGAAAGAGATTGCTAGAATTCGACTAAGAGATTGGCTCAGAACAGCCATATCCGGTATATCGCTTGGTTTGCATTTCTTATTTTGGATGGATTCCCTTCATTTTACGACAGTAGCGAGTTCGACGGCTATTCTAACGTTAGAGCCCATTTTTGTGCTGCTTGGTGCGTTTCTTCTTTATGGACATCGGACTAGTCGGGCGGCCTTGATTGCCATGTGTATAGCTATTGTGGGTGCCGTTTGTATCGGATGGGGAGATTTTCAATTTTCCGGTAAAGCGCTTAAAGGGGATTTGTTATCTCTGGTAGGTACGCTAGCTGTAGCCTTACATATGCTCTTAGGCAAAAGTTTGAGAGAGCATATATCAGCTTTTGTTTATAGTTTCTTCGTGTTCTTGTTTGCAGGGCTGGTACTTGCTGTCACCAATGTGTTCACAGGGGTATCATTCACCGCTTACCCAGCGAAAGAGTGGGGGATATTCTTGCTTTTGGCGATTGTTCCTACGGTATTTGGTCATTATGTATTTAATTGGCTGCTTAAATATATGAAGGCTTCTTCCGTGTCAATGACCGTCTTAGGGGAACCGCTCGGTGCCACTCTATTAGCGTACTTCTTGCTTGGGGAAACGATCACAACGATTCAATTGTTAGCCGGTTGTTTACTGTTAGTTGGCGTGGGCATGTTTTTGCGCAGTAATGAAAAGAAGTAATTTTTTTTCGCTATTTATTGAACAAAGGTAAAATAAAACGTTGTCAAAAGCAGCTTGCATACGCGGAGGTATATCGTGAGATTTCGTGATTTTCATCGTAATGTCAAACTAAGAATCGGGCTTTCCTTCTTATCCGGAACCGCTAATAATATGGTGCTTCCCTTCATGTCGATTTATTTTTCCGGAAAATTAGGAGATACAAGTGCTGGTCTAGTCGTAATTCTTGGTATTCTTGCTGGTGTCATCGCGGGGATAATAGGCGGCTACTATGCAGATCGAATTGGGCGCAAAAAGCTGATGCTCACTGCAGAATTAGGTTGGATGCTCTGCTTCGTTGGAATGGCGCTGGCTAATTCGCCCTGGCTTGAATCTCCGGGAATGACCTTTGTTCTGATGATATTTGTTAGTATGTTCTGGGGAATTCATGGTCCTGCTAATGAGGCCATGCTGCTGGATGTAACAGCTCCGGATGTACGTAAATTTATGTACGCCGTCATGTACTGGATGAACAATTTGTCTTTTGCAATTGCAGGACTTGCGGGAGCTTTCTTATTCAAATCTTACTTGTTTGAGCTGTTCATTGGCTTGTCCGTCATTGGCTTGGTCACTCTGATCGTGACTTATTTCTTTATTGATGAAGTGTATCAACCGCAAGCTGCTAGAGAGAGTAGTGGCAATCGCAAAGGAAGTCCGTCGATGTGGGCCAATTATCGGATGGTGCTGCGTGATAAGACCTTCATGATTTTCACACTGGCTTCACTGCTGCTAGTATCTGTTGAGTTTCATCTAGGTAATTACGTGGGTGTAAGGCTGGAAAGGGAGATGGTGAATATCCCATTCTTCCCATGGAATGAACAATCTTGGCGTATTGACGGATTGAAAATGTTAGGCTTCATCCGTACCGAAAATACGGTGCTTGTCGTTGTACTCTCCGTCCTCATGGGGGTTATGATGCGAAGGTTCTCGGATAGCAAAGTACTGTTCATTGGGTACACTTGTTACATATTGGGGTACAGCTATTTGGCTTATAGCAATCAACCATGGCTGCTGCTTGTCTCGATGTTCATTGCTACGGTTGGAGAACTCATGTATGTACCGATTAAACAAGCCTACCTTGGTAACATTGCACCTGATCATGCAAGAAGCTCTTATATGGCACTATTCGGAATGGTGTATAAAGGAGCCATGCTCTTAGGTGGTTTCGGTGTCATGCTTGGCGGATTGATCTCCTCATGGATGATGGCATCTCTTATCGCGCTTAGCGGCTTCGTTGGCATGATCATGTTCTATGCGATTCTAGCCCAATTAGAAGAGCGTAAAGTGAAGGCGGAGGTTAGCTACCAGGCTTCTTCTGCAAGCGTTTCGGCGTAAAGACATGGATAGATGCGAAGGGTACTCCCAATCTCGGTTTTAAATTGTTTAACTACTTTGTAAATTTAGATGGTTTTCCGTGGCTTGGTTGCGATTGTTGCATTTCGTACAACAAATTCCGCCTCTAATGGCTATTTTGCTAGCTGAAGTTGTATTTCGTACAACAATTTGGTCCATTTATTGGAAAATGAGCTGAATTAGGTCCCAAATGTTGTACATT
>NZ_WHOA01000183.1 GCF_013141715.1 Paenibacillus phytorum
GGATGACTAAACGGTCCATATCCTAGAGTAACGAGGAACTTATGATCTAGTACAGTCAGTTAGAGGGAACGCGGAGTGCTGGGAAACTAGCACGCTCCGTGTGGAGCAGGGGAAAAGCTGGAGATTACTTCAAATGCTTACCTATTGCAACCAATAGTTCAATCGCGATATGACGGCAGCCGGCACACGATCGGCTGCCGTTGTCCGTTGAAGTAACGGGCAGATTAATGTAATGAATCTCCTAAATGTCAATTGAATGGTACAATATTCCACGTTGGTATAAAATGAAAACGGATGTGAACAGGGTGGAAAAAATACGACTTCGTGCGTGTGCATTGATTATAAAGGATGGAGCCATTTTACTTATCGAATTTGAGAATGATAATGGTGACGGCGTCCATTACAATCTTCCCGCAGGTGGTGTTGAGCCTGGTGAAACCTTTGTTGAAGCAGTGAAAAGGGAAGCAAAAGAAGAGGCATGTGTCGAAGTGGAAGTTGGACCTGTTGCCTTTGTTTACGAATATCAACCAACAAAAAGCAATTATATTTATGGCGACACGCATTCTGTGGGGATTACATTTAATTGTGAATTAAAATCAGGGTCATATCCTGAACTTCCACAAAAGCCAGACACTAAACAAACAGATGTTAAATGGATACCTATTTCAGAGTTGCATTCGATTCAACTTTACCCAGAAATTAACCAAGACATTGTAGATTATTACAGCGGAAAAAAGTATCGCAATTATGTTGAAGAACAAGAGATACAACATAAAAAGCTACTACCCTAACGGGCAGCATACTTAAAAATAATAAAATTTATTTGTTTAGTACTACCTTGGAAGGAATATCCTTATTGTAAGGGATATTAATAATTCGGTTAATATAAATTTGACTGGCGGTGGTACTATGATTTGCCATAAACTAAAAGTTATTGAAACGATGACCGAAGGATATGGACTATTTAATGTATATGATGACCTGGTGATTCAAGGGGTTTCCATTGATTCTAGAACAGTAAAGACGCATAATTTATTTATCCCAATCATAAGACAATTGGACGGTCACGATTACGTGGAAGAAGCAATATCCAAAGGAGCGATAGCCTCTTTATGGCAAAAGGATCATCCCAATCCTCCTGTTCATTTACCGCTAATTTTTGTTGATGATTGCTTGAAAGCACTTCAAACTCTGGCAGCTAATTATCGAAGGGAATTACCAATAAAAGTAATTGGTGTTACTGGTAGCAATGGTAAGACAACCACAAAAGATATGATAAATTCTGTGGTGCAGACAAAATACCGAGTTCATAAAACGGTAGGGAATTTAAACAGCCAAATTGGAGTTCCGTTGACCATTCTAGAGATAGATAAGAACTCAGAAGTTGCTGTGATTGAAATGGGGATGAGTGAGAGTGGTCAAATCGATCGACTCTCCCGTATAGCGCAGCCAGACGTTGCTGTCATAACAATGATTGGTGTGTCTCACTTATTGAGTCTTGGATCAAGGGAAGAAATTGCTGCCGCGAAATTGGAGATTGTAAATGGCTTGAAAGATAATGGTGTTCTAATCTACAACGGTGATGAACCGCTGTTAACCAATGGTCTTAATAAAATTAGAGCCAAGAAACCGCTCTCTGCTATTTGCTTTGGTGAAGTCAATACAAATGACTATTATGTCGGAACCACTCAAACAAACTCAGAAGGGTCATTTTTTACAGTCGGTGAAGATAAGTTTTACATACCTCTTCTTGGTACACATAATGTTTCAAATGCTCTAGCGACAATTGCTGTCGCGTCAATATTTGGTATAGGTCCTGCCGAAGTGGATGCTGGTTTTAGAAATTTGAAAATTACTGGTATGAGAATGGAGAAAGTAGTCTCAACCTCGGGATTCACCATAATAAATGATGCATGGAATGCAAGCCCCAATTCCATGACCGCTGCAATAAAAACCTTTGAAGAATTAACAGGTTACTCAAGAAAATTTTTAGTTCTAGGAGACATGCTTGAGCTAGGTGAACAAGAGCAAGAATTTCATCGGGACATAGGGAGGAATATTAATCCGACTAAAGTTGATTTTATTTATACGGTCGGTACTCTCGGTAAGTATATCGCTTTAGAAGCAGAAAAAAGTTTTCACAACAGTAGTGTCCAGGCATTTTTGGACAAAGAAGAGTTAACTAACAAATTAAGGAACATGTTAAAGCAAGACGATGTAATCCTGCTGAAGGGATCGAGGGGGATGCAATTAGAGACGATATTGCAAAATTTATTGTAATACAAAGCGAGTGCTTTATTACGCTAACGAGGAACGATAGTTAAGGGGCTTGC
>NZ_WHOA01000184.1 GCF_013141715.1 Paenibacillus phytorum
GGCGCTGAGCAAACAGGAACGACCGTCGTATTGTCGGAAGAAGGCGTGCATAAGCTTGTATATTGGAGTGTAGACAAAGCAGGCAACGTGGAACAAGCGCATACAGTTACCGTCAGCATTGACAATACGGCTCCAGAGACAAAAACAGCGATAACCCCGTCTCAGCCGGATGGGCTGAAAGGTTGGTACTTGCATCCGGTGACCCTGACGTTGAATGGCGATGATACTTTGTCCGGTGTGTCCGGTACGGAGTATAGCCTGGACGGAGGAACCACTTGGCAGTCTTATACAGCGCCGCTAACGTTTGGACAAGACGGAAAGTATACGATCAGCTACCGTTCGACGGACAATAGCGGTAACGTAGAAAAGCCCAAAACGATCGGCTTTAACCTGGACGCCACAGCTCCGACAATCACTGTCACCGGATTCGTGTACGGTACATTTAGCGACGCCGAGAGTATTATACCCGTCATTACACTAAGCGATAATCTTTCCGGGAGCGACAACGGCAAGACAACTATGACGATGGATACGAAAGAGCTGCAGCAAGGGAAACCGATTCCTCTTTACACGCTACCTTTGGGTCCGCATACTTTGATCGTAACGGCGAGCGATCTGGCGGGGAATACAAGCAGCCAAACGATTTTATTTCAGACCACGACAAGCATCGATTCCTTGAAGGCATTAGTAACAAGCTTTGCGAATAATGGGTGGATCAATAACGCGGGAATTGCAAATAGCTTGCAGCATAAATTGGCCGAGAACAATCTGGCAGATTTTGTTAGCGAAGTAAATGCACAGAGCGGCAAGCATATTTCAAGCCAGGCCACAAGCTACTTGCTACGGGATGCTCAATATTTGTTGTCCAAGCAGTAATAACCCGATAGATATAAAGGTAGTGGTGGGTGCGGCGCTGTCCGTACCCGCCGTTTTTCAAATGTGAATATAAAAGGAGATGTAATTAATATGCTAATGGATCGTTATGCGGATCATATTTCCGGATTGATATTCGAGAGTTCATATTATATTAAGGCGAGATTTTTTTGATGGGGATCTCCAGTACTTCTCTCATCACTGAAGAAAACGCGTAAAGATGTGTCCTTGCATGATCCCATCGGAACGGACAAAGAGGGGAATGAGATTACGTTGATACATCCTCGGCACGGAAGCCGATGACGTAGTGGATAAGGTGCAGCTCAAGATAGAAAAGAGTAAAATATAATTTGGGCCAACCGTAGGGATGTCGCCGGCTTTGGAAACCGCTTGCGAATTGTGTATCCAGAGTCTGGGAAAAGGTGAAAAATGATTGGGATCAAACATTTAGTGAGATTCCAATCGATTACAATGTGAAATTGACTATTAGCGGTTTTGGAGCTTTAGGATCCAAAAAGTGTGACCATTGAAGCTATATATGCAGACACCCTGATTCAAATGTGAACAAGCGATTGGAGAATTATCGGAAAGGGCAGAAGTATGGAAGTTCCATACTTCTGCCCTATTTTTGTATTCGGAGATGGAAGAACCGCTATTAGGTATCGTTCGCAAATGGAATGATTGTAGTCGCATTTCTGATTGATTTCTCCGGCTGTATGCAAAAATTGCGACAATAGCACACAATAATTCAATTCAACACAAGGAAGAAGCCGTGCAACAATTGCGCCTTGTAGGCGACCGTTTATTAATCGTAAATTGAGTAAGTTAGAAGCTTTGAACAAGCAACATGAGGTGGTGAGAGATGAGGATTTTAACGAAGAAGTGGGAGGTTTGAAAGCGCTTTAAAGATATGGAGGAGTTGAAGGAGGTATTTGATTGTGTCAAACATGAGTAAATTTATTCAGAAGAGTTTAAGAAGAAATTTAAAAATCACGCTGGCGCTTTTGTTTTTCTTGGCACCGTTTCTCTCATTTGGCAATCAATCATTTTTTGGCGAGGCCAACGCTCTGGCGGCAGGTCAGAACACGATTCAATCTACTAAACTGAGCGTGACAGTGGATGATTCTTTCCCTAGAATTATTCAATACCAATGGTTGGGAGAGGGAGCGTCTCAAAACGCCGTATTTTACGGAAATGAAGACACGCTAAGTCAGGTTAAAATCAACGGTACGACTTACACACCAGCTGTAACTAGTGTTATAACAGGGGATACGATTACCTATACACTGAACATTTCAAGTATAGGAGTAATAATGACTACGTATTTCAAGGTTACCGACAACGTAGTCGAATTCAAGGTAAGCGATATTACCGAAAGCGGCGCGACGAAAGTGATGACCTTTGAAATTTCGAATCAAAATTTGATCTCCATTCGGGATAATCAACCAGGTGCCAAAGAAACAGGGGTTGATGTCAAAGGCTCTGTCAATTACGATGACAATTCCGTGGAAGAACACAACGTATTGGTTACGAAGGCAGTTGACGCAAACCCGGTGGCCAAATCGTATCTCTTCTTGAGTACCGATAAGCTTGCAGCAACGATGTATAATAACAGCATTAATCTGACGCCGACTACTGGAAACAAGATTTTGGGCGTTAAGAATGAAGCTAGATACTATTACCAGACGGTGAATAAGACCGGTTATAAGAGAATGGGCGCATGGAACAATGCTTGGACGTATAGGGAAGTGGCAACGGAGATTATGGAACTTCCATACGCCAAGATCGCCATTACACCTGATGCCAACAATGACGGAACTGTTGACTGGCAGGATGGCGGAATTGCATACAGACAGATCATGAAAATTCCATACGGTGCTGACACAATTAAGAAGAGCTTCGCCCATATCGCATATACCCGCGCTAGCCTTGCGCAGTGGCCGTTCCTTAGAACGCTGGATATGGTTAAGAAGATATACCTGAATACCGACGGCTTCGGGCAGTTCTTGGAATATAAGGGGCATCAGGCCGAAGGACACGATTCTAACCACCCTGACTACGGAATCAACATCAATAAGAGGGCAGGGGGACTTAACGAGCTTAACTATTTTGTTAATGAGGCAGCAAAATATAACACGAACGTAGGCGTGCATATCAATGCTACCGAGGCTTATCCGGAAGCAAGCTACTACAGTGAAGGGCTTCTCAGACAGCCGCATGAGCCCGGGTGGAATTCGCTCGACCAGTCGTACCTAATTGACCAGTATAAGGATGCTACCAACTTTGGACCTCACGGCTTGGCTGACAGGCTCTCCGAACTTAAACAAAATGTTCCTGGCTTGAAGTGGGTTTATGTGGATGTTTATTATTTCCAAGGTTACCCAGAATGGAAGCTCGGAACAGAATTAAACAAGAATGGTTGGATTGTAGGTACGGAGTTCCAAGGCTCGCTGGAAGATTATGCAGTATGGAACCATGTGCCGCAGATGAAGAGTCAGGTGGTAAGATTCCTTAAGAACGGCGTTGCAGATTCCTACGGCTTCAACCACATGCTTTTGAAATCAAGACATGCGGGCTCCATGGGCTACGGGGATGACGGCAACGACGATCAGGGGAACAATACGACCTTGACGGGCCAAATGAAAATATTTTATACCAACAATCTGTTGATGAAGTACATGCAAAACTTTGACATTATGAAATGGACGAACAATAGGATCGATTTCAATAACAATGTTTATGTAAAACAAACGACATCTGATCCTAATCCGGTAGTTGAGTTATACAAGGACAACAAAAAGCTCGCCGTATATCAGAATAATTATGATACTTCAAGCTATAACATCGAAAACGTTAGCGCCAAAGTGTTTATTCCTTGGGATCCTCAGAATGAGACGAAGATCTATCACTATAACACGTTCGGAGGAACCACTACTTGGGATCTTCCAAACAGTTGGGCCGGGATGAGTACAGTGAAGTTGTACCAGTTATCCGATACCGGTAAAACTTTTGTGAAGGACCTGAGTGTAACGAACGGTCAGGTAACGATTGACGCGGCAGCGAATACGCCTTATGTCGTCTACAAAGGTGAGCAAACAAACCCAGTCATGATATGGGGAGAAGGCGGATTTGTGAAGGATCCTGGTTTCGACAGCCACGACTTATCTCCCGCAACCTCTGCATGGACTACAGCGTCTACTAACGGTAGCGCAAGCCATATGATTATTGAAAACAGCAACGTTGGCGAAACTTATTTGAAAGTGGGCGGAAACAACGGCGCGGATGGGACATTGAGCCAGACCCTAACAGGGCTGACCCCGGGCAAGACCTATCAGCTTTCTGCTTGGATGGAGGTTAATGGAAGGACTGGAACGATCGGTGTCAAAAACTATGGTGGATCTGAAATAACGAACACGATGGAAAAATCGGAATTTACAAACCAGATCTATAATACGTTAAGGTTCAATCGGAATAAAATGCAGCGAATTAAGCTTGAATTTACAGTGCCGGCTAATTCAACGAGTGCAAACATTTACTTCACTGCAAATGCAGGGACGCCTCAATCTTACATGTACCTAGATGACGTACGTATTGTAGAAATGAATACGACGCCATTTGGAAGTCACTATTTCTTCGAAGACTTTGAGAGCAATGACGAAGGCATTGGACCTTTTGTACAGAGCAAGATGGTCGGACGTATCCACAGATCAGAGTTTCATAGTGGTTTTACGACCGATACGATCCATGGCAATTATTCATTGAAGATGCGTCAGACCACTTCCACTGAAACAGGCGAATACATGAGGACTGTACCGTACAACGTGAAGCTGCAACCAAATACGATGTACAAACTTAGCTTTAACTATTTGCTTGGTTCACAATACAATGGTGCATATTCTGTTGCTATTATGGGGAATAACGGTTCAACTACTTTGTCTAACGTAGCGCTTCCTTCATCGACCAGCAATACCGAATATTCAACATTTACTAAGACTTTTGTGACTGGAAATTATGACGATAGCTACATCTCGTTTATTAAGAACGGGGGAGGGATGATCGACTTTGTCATCGATGACTTTGCGATTGACGTTGTAACCACACAGCCTCCTCTGGCCGTACCAACGGGATTGAAAGCAACTCCTTTAAGCCCGTCCCAGATTAGCGTAAGCTGGAATGAGACGGATTTAGCAACCGGATATGACTTGGAGGTGGATGGCCAAGTAGTTTCACAAGTTATGTACCCTTACATGCATTCCGGGCTGGCGCTAAATTCTACTCATACCTACAGGGTAAGAACCAAGAACGCTACAGAGACAACGGATTGGAGCGCACCTGTGAGCGCAACTTCACTGAATGCGATTTCAATCGTTGCAAAAGCGGATTCCTATGTGCGTGACGGAGGGTCGGCGAATACGAACTTTGGTACAGAGCAAACCACATCGGTAAAGTGGGATGCACTAGGTTATAACCGCGAAGCATTCTACAAGTTTAACTTGGATAGTATACCGGCTAATGTGACCAGTGCAAAGATTAAACTGTATCCGACGACGGCTGGCTCAGTATCGCCAGGGATTAATGTTGAGCAAGTTCAGAATAATTGGAGCGAGTCTACGATTACTTGGAACAACAAGCCTGCCGTAATAGGGACCAAATTGAATGCAAGTCCGATTATGCCTGTACTTAACACTGCGCTTGTCATTGATGTGACGAATCTTGCGAAAAGTGCAGTTGCCGGCCAAGATAAAAACATCTCCATCAAACTATCGAATGCTCTCCTGAAAGGCGGATCTTCAGACAGTCAGTTTGCGACGAAAGAGAATAGCTTGTCCCAATACTGGCCAGTGATCGAATATACTGCACCTGGAAGCCTTAAAGGCAAGGTAGTAGACAGTAATAATATGCCAGTTGCCGGCGCAGCTGTGACTGCATCTGTTACCAGTTCAGTATATAGTTCAGTCTATACGGCAATGGACGGAACCTATTCCATAACCGATATACCGTCTGGCTCTGGCTATACCTTAACGGTAAGTAAAGAGGGATTCATGGACGCATCACGCTCAAATGTTATTGTGCCGATGGGAGATGTAACAATCCTTGATATGACACTTTCGCCCACGATCAGCCTACCGTCTAACAACGCAGATCTGAAAGGGCTGAGTCTGTCGAGCGGTCAGTTGAATCCTGCCTTTGCATCGGGGACGACTTCTTACACTGTGAATGTGGCCACTGATATGAGCAGCATTACAGTAACAGCGTCGGTTTACGATACCAATGCGACATTGACAGTGGCTGGTCAGCAGGTAGCGAGCGGGCAAGCAAGCGGACCGATCAGCCTGAATGTAGGCAGCAATACGATCAACATTGTCGTGACGGCACAGGATATGACGATGAAAACGTATACGCTGACCGTGATCCGCGAGTCACCAGATGGCATACCTCCGACAACCGAAGCCGCTTTAGATGGAGTGAAAGGCTCTGGTGGCTGGTTTACTTCCGATGTTACCGTAACGCTTAAATCTCAAGACGATAATTCCGGTCTGGTGTCTACCGAATATTCATTGACCGTAGTGCAGAGCGTTTACGGCCAGCAATCGACCAATGGATTCGTACCTTATACGGCTCCGGTCTTACTCAGTGAAGGAATTTATCAGCTGCAGTATCGATCAACGGATCACGCTGGGAATGTAGAAGTTCCCCAAACGATAACCGTGAATGTCGATCGAACTGTACCAACAACAGTGCTTACTGCAAATGGCAGCCCATTAGTGAATGGGGCAACATTCCAAGACAACCAATTGCTAACGCTAAATATCCAATCGGAAGATCAATTGTCCGGTGTGGCCACACAATCGGTTACTATCGATGGAGTAGTGAGCTCAGCGACACAGAATATTGTGAATTGGGAAGGTCAATTAGGGAACCATGTTATTCAAGCTATTGTGACGGACCTGGCTGGGAATGTGAAGATAACCAAGATTACCGTGAATGTCACGACTAGCGCAAGTGCTATGCAGCAGCTTATCGCTAAGTTTATGGCATCCGGTGAAATAAATGGACCGCTCGGGACGCAAATAACAAACAAATTTACTCAGTCACTTGACCAATTAAGCAAGGGGCATAATGATCAGGCAATTAAGCATATGCAGGATGTGTTAAAGCAAATCGAGAAAGCAAAGCAGGGTGAAATTTCAGCCTATGCGAAGCAAGTTTTAACAACAGATGCCAATGCCATAATTGCTGCTTGGTCCAAATAATACCATTAAGAACGCGATCAGGAGCCATTGCTCTTGATCGCGTTTTTATTCCCTATTTCTTCCATATTGCTTCCTTGAAAGCAACCATTATATGCACCTGCAAAAATTGTGCCTTGCTTGCGACAAAAGGCATCGGTTACACTACAAATACTTGGACATCGTTACATCATAGAGAGGTGAGTCGTTCAAATGAAAATTTTGGGATTATTTTCCAAAAGTAAGAAGTCGATGCTGAGGAAAATGATCATCGTCTCGCTTTTTATTTCGATTGTGCCTACAGTCATCACTGGACTGGGTAGCTACCTATATGCTTCGTCCGTCGTAGAAACCGAAGTTAACAAAGCTAATTACCAGATTTTAAAGACCGCTTCCGATAATGTGGATAAAAAACTGCAGACGATTCAGATCAATCTGTTGCAAATATTGAACTCGCCTTATTTTCTCACGGATTACAACGTGGATTTGAAAGTTGATCAGATTGACTTCTTTGGTAAAGTTTATAAGATACTCGGGGCTTTTCAAAATACGAACAAGGATTTGCGCGAACTCGCGCTCTATATCCGGGATATCGCGTATGTCTCTCCGACGAACGGTACTATCCGACCGGATGGTTTAAACAGTTCCGTTCGGGATAAATTCGATCATGAGTTGAAAGATAATTATCGGATTCGATGGTTGAATGAGACATTTCCAGTGACCCGCAATACCGATACAGACAGTGGCGTTACACTGGTTAACAAGTTTCCGCTCGGCAGCAATGATCCGATTGGACTGGTCATCGCGTCAGTAGATTCGAGACAATTCCGTGAAATCATCGGCGATTCGACTGTCTATAAAGGGCAATTCTTGTTCGTTGTCACCGATTCGGGGAAGTTAGTTACTACAACATCGGACGAGCTTCAGCCAAGCAATTTCTATGAGAGCATTTTGCAGGCAGGTGAAGGGAAGTCCAAGTATAATTTTAATTGGAATGGAACCGCCTATCTCGTTACAAGCATCGCTTCAAATTACAGTCATTGGAGATATATCGATGTGATTCCAGTGAAAGAATTGAACGCCAAGTCTAGAGGCATTGCGTTCATGACGATGGGCATCGTCTTCTTTTTCATCCTTGTTAGCGTCAGCGGTTCATTCTTCGGCAGTCGAAAAATTTACCAGCCTGTGGAACGATTGCTGGCTAGCATCAGAAGTGATTCCGGTACGGAGATTGATTCCGATGAGATGGGTTTCGTCCATCGAAATTGGTTGGAACTCAAAGATACGGCATCTCAACTAAGAACAGAGCTCTCGCATCAGTTGCCGATCATTCGCGAGACTTTCGTCCTGCAGCTGCTGCAAGGTCAATTTGCACATTATACCAACAAGCAGTTAGGCGAACTATTGAAGCGGTATCAGCTTCCGGATCAAGCGGAGTTCGCTGTCCTTTCGATTGCGTTCGATATGGATGCAGCCCATGAGGGTAAATTCCGTGACAGTGACAAAGAGCTCATGCTCTTCTCTATGAAAAATATTATTGACGAGCTTATCCCTTTGAACGGCTGGCGAGGTGTCACGGTCAACGTATTTAATGACAGTCTAGTCTCATGGTTATGGAGTGTGCCGGAAACGCCGGAAGCGGACAAGGAGGAACCCGAGTTCTTCGCTTTCGCTGAAAAGATGCGGGATACGATATCGAATTATTTTCACCTACCGGTGACTGTCGGGCTTAGTGAGATCGGTTATGAGACGAAGGAAGTACCGCGCTTGTACCGACAAGCGATGTTCGCCCTGGAATCGCGCATCATTACGGGTAGAAATAAAGTGCTGCAGGAGGTAGGCAGCCTCGTCAGCGAGGACAGTTACCCTGTGGAACTGGAGCATCATTTCGAGAATTCGCTGAAGCTTGGCAACCAAGAAGAAGCGGAACGCATGTTGAACGACTTCATGGAAGCGGTTAGAAGGCAAGCGAGATCACCAGAAGGCGTGCTTCTATACTACAATCAGCTGCTTGCCGCTACATTGAGAACAGCCCACAGCCTGAAAGTGGAGTCGAAGCAGCTGTTCGAACAGTACGATCCTTATACGTATTTGCGCAAACTGAAAAGCATCGAGGATATTAACTCATGGTTTGCAACTGCGCTGATTTCTCCTATTATTGCAGGCGTTCAGGGAAATCGATATGGGGAGTATGAACGAATGGTGAGAACGGCCGTGAGCTTCATTCACGACAATTATCATCGGGATATCTCCCTCGAAGAATGTGCTGATCATAGTGGTGTCAGTACGTTTCAGCTTAGCAAATGGTTCAAGAAACTCATGCAGACCGGCTTCATTGATTATCTGACTGAATATCGTATTGAGCAGGCGAAGCATTTCTTAGCGGAAACCGATTTGCCGATCGGCGAGATATCGGTTCTTGTCGGGTATCAGCGTCAAAATTTTATGCGCGTTTTCAAAAAACAGGTCGGGACGACTCCCGGACAGTATAGGGAGTCAGTCAAAACATAAGTATGCTTGCGGGATGAAGTCCTGCAAGCATTATTTTTGTTGTTCCAAATCGAATCCTGTCGAAAGTCGTATCTTTTGTTTCAGGCGATCCCGCTGTCGCAAGGAATGCGACATGACCCAGAAAAGCCTTGGTCGACGGGTCTGCGACTCTGTGCAACAATTGCGTCTTGTAGGCTACAAAGCTTGAAGCGTATATTGCAAGTATGAAATCTGCGCTTGCAGCTACGAGAGGTGACGAATGATGACATTATGGTTAAGGGGCTGGAGTGTTGCCCTGAAACGAGACAAGTATTTATATTTATTAATGACGCCAGGCTTACTCTTTTTTCTCATCTTTAAATACGGACCGATGTGGGGGTTGTCATTAGCGTTCCAAAACTACTCTCCGTTCCTCGGGTTCTGGAAGAGCGAATGGGTGGGGTTCAAATATTTCAGCGATTTCTTGATGAATCCTGATTTCTTTAAGCTGCTGCGGAATACGCTCGCGATTAGTTTCCTTAACATACTATTCTTTTTCCCGGCTCCGATCGTCTTGGCATTGATGCTTAACGAAGTACGTCGATTAAGGTTTAAGAAATTTGTGCAAACGGCGATCTATTTGCCTCACTTTGTGTCATGGGTCGTCATTGCAGGTATTTCCTTCATTTTGCTAAGCAAGTCCTCAGGGGTCGTTAACGGACTGATTGCTGACGCGGGAGGGGCGAAGATTGATTTTCTGACGAATGCGAAGTTGTTCTGGCTCTTATTGACGTCGCAAAGTATTTGGAAGGATGCCGGATATGGGACGATCATTTTCCTGGCGGCGCTGACCAGCATCAATCCTGAGCAATACGAAGCGGCTCAGATCGACGGAGCAAGCCGATGGAAACAACTGCTGTACATCACGTTGCCGGGGATTAAGTCCACCATCGTCGTGCTGCTCATTCTGCGATTAGGCTCGGTTATGGATGTCGGTTTCGAGCAGGTCTATTTGATGATCAGCGCTCCTGTAGAAAGTATTGGCGACGTGTTCGATACGTATGCATACCGCGTCGGTGTTCAGCAAGGGAGATTCAGCTTTGCAGTGGCTGCAGGCATGTTCAAGTCGATTGTCGGCTTCATTTTAGTCGTTACGGCCAACCGCATAGCAAAGAAAATGGGCGAGGAAGGAGTGTATTAGCATGGATCGTTCTTCCAAATGGTTAGATGTCTTTATCTATACAGTACTGTTTCTGTTTTCACTCTCTACCGTATTGCCGTTCATCTACATCACGATCGTGTCCTTCACAGATCCGCATGAGTTTATGTCGACCCCGGTGATGCTGTTCCCGAAGACATGGAGTTTAGCGTCGTACCGTTACATCATGTCGTCGGGCCAATTTATCAATTCTTTCTTCATCACAACGATACTGACGATCGTTGGTACGGTCTGTGCGCTCTTGGTGACTTCAGGATTGGCATACGGATTATCGCGCAAAAGATTGAAAGGCCGCAATTTCATTCTGACAGCGATTTTGTTCACCATGTTGTTTAATCCGGGTATTATACCTAACTATTTGTTGATTCAAAGTCTAGGTCTATTGAACAGTTTCTGGGCGCTGGTGCTGCCGGGATTAGCGACTGCTTTTTACGTGCTGCTCATGAAAAGCTTCTTCCAAGACGTGCCCGCAGAGCTGGAGGAGTCAGGAAGAATGGACGGCTGCTCGGATATCGGCATCTTTTTCCGGATTATTCTCCCGATTTCGCTTCCGGTTATCGCCGCATTCAGTTTATTTTACGGTGTTGGTTATTGGAACACTTATTTCAACGGAGTACTGTACATCAATAAGGACACGCTGCGCCCGCTGCAAGTGATATTGCAGCAAATGCTGGCCGCAAGCTCATCTCCTGCCGATGTTTCCGAGGCCTCAGCGTCTGTCATACCGGCGGAAACGGTGAAAATGGCGGCTGTCGTGCTTGCAGCAGTTCCGATCGTTATGGTGTATCCGTTCCTTCAAAAATATTTTGTCAAAGGCTTAACGCTTGGCTCGGTGAAGGGTTAAGAAAATATTTCTTGAAAGGGGGGATGCCGTACTTAGAAATGGTCATAAAGCTAAACATATTCTCAAAGGCGGGCAGCAACATCCAAAAGAAAAATAGAGGAGGCAACAACCAATGAAAAAGTATTTGAAAATGACAGGACTTACGGCAACAGCGGCTCTTATGCTTATCGCGACTGCGTGCGGCAGCGGCAATACCGCTAAATCAGGCGACACTCAACCGTCGGCGTCTACAAAGACAGCAGATACCAAAGGACCTACGGAAATCACGATTATCGCACCTACTTACAATGATGCACCTAAGAATGATTTGGAATCCCTTCAACAAGTCAATCAGAAGCTCAATGTTAAAATCAATACTACTTATGTTCCTTCGAATAATTATGATGATAAAGTTAACGTCATGCTGGCTTCGAACGACTTGCCGGATTTGACAGTTGTATGGGACATTACGAAGCAAAATTGGGCGCAAGCGCTGAGTCAAGGCGCGTTCTGGGATTTAACGCCATATATCAAGAACTATCCGAACTTATCCAAGATTGATCCTAACATCTATAGCGCACTTTCGTTTAACGGTAAAACGTTGGGGGTACCTCGGGTTAGACCGCTCGATGGTCATGAATCGCTTATTGTTCGTAAGGACTGGCTTGACAAATTAGGTCTGCAGCCGCCTAAGACGACCGAAGATTTGTATAAAGTTATGGAGGCGTTTACGAAAAACGATCCGGATGGTAATGGAAAACCGGATACTTACGGCTTTGCCTCCTATGCGACGCCAGGCGTTCAGGGGTACCTGTTCTCTATGTTTGGTTCCTCTACAGCTACCACGAATGCCATTGCGCAAGGATGGGCCAAAGACGGCTCGGGTAAGTTGATTCCTGCTTTCTCGACTCCGCAAATGAAAACGGCGCTTACTTACTGGAGCAAAGCATACAAAGAAGGATTAATCGTTCCGGATTATCCGGTGATGAAGGCTCAGCAGTTAAAAGATATGTTTATTCAAGGCAAAATCGGCATGTACATCGGTAATATCGTCGACATCTATAATAGCCCGAACGTTATCAAAGAGCTGCAAAAGGTGAATCCGAAAGCGGATGCAGTCGCTTATGAACTTCCCGCGGCTCCGGATGGCAAACATTACTATGAGCAAAGTACAGGTTCCTTCGGTCAATTGATGATCAGCAAGAAGGTTCCT
The DNA here is from genome assembly GCF_013141715.1 of Paenibacillus phytorum. GTDB lineage: Bacteria > Bacillota > Bacilli > Paenibacillales > NBRC-103111 > Paenibacillus_E > Paenibacillus_E phytorum. The sequence goes on from NZ_WHOA01000184.1 coordinate 12,828, forward strand.
GAGGACAAAGTGAAGAAAATTTTGGAGCTCATGGATTATGGCAACACATTGGAAGGCTGGAAACAGATTCAATTTGGTGTTAAGGACAAAGATTATACGGATACGAGCAATCCGACTATCGTTGTTCAAACAGATGCCGGTAAAGCCAATCAGTATCCAAACCCTGGTCAATGGATTCCTGGTTACTTTAACAAATACAGCAGAGCTGAAAATGGAGACATGCCGCCAGAAGTCATTAAATACAACCATGATCTCGTCGATTCCATCAACAAGTCTTCTGTTCCGGACCCGTCTTTCGGTATTAATGTACCGACAAACGTGGAGAAAGGCGCTGACTACATTAAGAAAATTTACGATAACGAAATCAATACTCTTGTAGGTAAAAACAGCTTGGAAGACTGGGATAAGTTCGTCAAATCCATGCTTGGTGACGCCTCCTTCCAGAAGCTGGAGAAAGAAGTGAACGACGCTTATAAAGCTAAGAATGGCGGTAAATAAGCAACGGTTTTCAAACTGACTTGCTTGTAAGTCTGGCTATACGGCGGGTACGGCGATATCCGTACCTGCTGTATTTTTTTGATCAAAGGAGAGGCGATGAATATGCTAACGGAGCGCTATGCGAATGATATTTCCAGGGTAATAACCACGTATGAAAACTATAATCCATATCCAAAAGCCCATGATAGGGCAATTTGGGAATCGATTCCTGATACGATTCGAAACTTCTGGATTTCCAAAGGAGAAGCTTACCTTAGCTTTTCATGTCCTGCACTTACGGCAGTTGATTACATGGAATATTCAAGAAATGGAAATGTAATGCGATTTCAGAGTAAATTCGAGGAACGCAGAATTGCATTGGCTTCCTTAGTCCTTGCAGAATGTATGGAGGGGGCAGGCCGCTTTATCGATCAGATCATGAATGGGATCTGGACCATTTGTGAAGAAACCTCATGGGTAACTCCACCTCATATGGTTATTTCCAAAGCAAGCTCATCTGACTGTATACCTAATATTTCGGATCAATACATCGATCTGTTTGCCGGGGAGACGGCAAGTCTGATGGCAACCACACATTACCTTTTGCAAAAGCCTCTGGATGCAGTTAGTCCAAACATTTGCGGTCGAATTCGACTGGAAATGAAGCGCCGGATTTTCGATCCGTATCTGGAACGCAGCGATTTGTGGTGGATGGGGCTGGAAACGAACCGTAAAATGAACAACTGGAACCCGTGGATCAACTCTAATTGTATTTCTGCTTTTCTATTAATGGAGAAAAATGATGAGCGGCGATACCTGGCAATAGAAAAGATCATGCGTACTTTGGATAGGTATATAGGCGATTGCAGTACAGACGGTGGATGCGATGAAGGTCCGGTTTATTGGGATCGTGCCGGAGGAGCGTTGTTTGACTGTTTGGAACAGCTTTACCAAGCTTCCCTAGGCAAAATTAACTTGTATGATGAGCCATTGATTCAAGAAATCGGACGATATTTATACCGAGTTCACATTGCCGATAATTATTTTGCCAATTTTGCCGATAGCAGCGGGAAATTTGAAATCGAGGCCACAACTGCATACCGATATGGCTCTCGTATCGGGGATCGGAATCTGATGAGATTAGCGTCATCCGCCTATCAAACGAACAAACCGCCACTCTCAAGATGGCTGACGCTTCATCGCGTGATTCCTACCCTTTTTCTTGATGAGCAAATTACGGAAAATAAAAAAACACCTCCATATGTCCATGATGTTTGGATGAACAGTATCGAAGTTATGACTGCTAGGGAGCAAGAAGGCTCCAGCCATGGTTTGTATTTGGCCGTTAAAGGGGGCCATAACGATGAGAGCCATAATCATAATGATATCGGTCATTTCCTTGTATATTCGGACGGGAAACCATTTCTTATTGATGTCGGTGTCGGAACGTATACCGCCAAGACGTTTAGCACGGAGCGGTACGACATCTGGACGATGCAGTCAGCGTACCACAATGTACCTTTGGTAAATGGAATTCAGCAGAAGGCCGACATTGCGTATAAAGCAAGTGAAGTGCATTATCAGGTCCATCATGAAGCGGCGCAAATATCGATGAATCTCACTAGTGCCTATCCGGAAACAGCAGGTATCGATTCGTGGAAACGAACTTATAGCCTTTATCGCGGCCAAGAATCGTATATCGAGATCGTTGACGATTTTGAACTTATTCAGGCAACCGATGATATTATAGTCCACTTGATGACTCCTTGTATGCCTCTGATTAACAGCAATGGGAGCATTTTGTTACAGAACCCCGGCGGCGAGAAAGTATATATTCACTATGACGGAAGCAATCTGCTGGCTGCAAGCGAGGCAATCAAACTAACAGATGAGAGGCTGCAGGCCGCCTGGGGCGATTGTTTGTATAGAATTATTCTAAAGGCGAAACAAGCCGTTAGTGCAGCTGTATGGACTTTGCGTATTTGTAAAGGATGAATCGCAAAGGCAGCGGGAACTGGAAATTAATGGGGGGCTATAAATGATGATTGGCAAAAGACCTAATATACTGTTTCTTATGAGTGACGAGCACCGTGCTGATACGGCTGGATTTGCCGGCAACCCTGTTGTGCGCACACCGCATTTGGACTGGATTGCGGAAACTGGCGTCGTCTTCTCGAACGCTTATACCCCTTCGCCGATCTGTATCCCAGCACGGCAAAGCATCATGTCCGGTCAGCTGCCGGAGACGACGGGATGTATGTCTTATGGTCAAGATCTGGCGCCTGGCTATATGACCTTTGCCCGCCGTTTCGCGCAGTATGGTTACGCGACGGTTGCCTGCGGAAAGCTGCATCATATGGGCGTCGACCAGATGCAAGGTTGGATGCAGCGGATCGGCAATGAAATGCAAGTCGATCTTACGTTCGTCGAGGGGCGGGATGAGGAAGAATGCGGCAGGGCAGCAAGAAGCATAAAGGAGTTCAAATGGGACCAGCCCAAGGAAGTCAAACGGGCGGGAATCGGAAGGGCGCCCCATACGGTTATGGATGCGTATACGGTTCTTGGAGCGACTAATTTCATTGACGAGTACTTTCTTAGCCCGTATTACGACCGTGAATCGTTGGATCGCCCCTTGCTGCTAAAGGTAAGCCTTCTTCAGCCCCACTATCCGTACATCGCCGACGGCGATAAATTTCGTTATTACTTGAATCGGGTGAAGCCCTTCGCAGATCAGGAAGTGTTCGACCATCCGTCTCTTAGCGGGCTTCAAGTGCGTCCGGGCGTGGATGCATCGGAGCGGGAAATTCGCCGTGCGGTCGCTGCTTACTATGCCATGATTGAAAAGGTCGATGACCATTTCGGCACTGTCATGCAGGCATTGGAGACTGCCGGACAAAATCTGGACGATTGGATCATTATTTATACGAGCGATCATGGGGAGATGCTTGGTGAGCACGATGTCTGGGAGAAGCAAAAGTTTTTCGAAGGCAGCGTGCGAGTGCCGTTCATCATCCGCTTTCCCAAAGGTTTTGACGGAGGTCGTATAGTCGCGGAGAATGTGAACCTGTGTGACCTGTTTGCAACGATGTGCGAGCTCAGTGATATCCCCGTCCCTTCAGGACTTGATAGCCGCAGCATGGTGCCGCTGCTTAAGGGCAGCCAGCACGCTTGGGACAATAGAACAATCTCCCAGTTTGGCCCGCATCACATTATGATTAAACAAGATAATTTGAAGTATCAATATTATGGTCCCGACATGCCGGAAGTGCTGTTTGATCTTAGCCGCAATCCGGAAGAAACGATGAACTTCAGCAGAGATCCCGACTATATGAGAGAGATGGAATCGTTTCGAAAGCAGCGGAGGGAATTTCGGCCAGAGGGAGCTGTCAGCTGAATCTTCCCGGAATCAGATTCTCGGAGAACTGAGACATGTGGAACAAGCAGGCGGATGTCTAGGTTAACTAATAATCCCTTTCTTTGTGATTTCTACCTGAACCTCAGTAACAAAATTCACTTTTTGGTAGTTGCTCCCCCAGTCTTCCTTTTGCTTCTTCCAAATATCGGGATGGAACGCCAATAGTTGTCGGCCGATACCTAATCCGTCGCAGCGGGCTTTTTGCAGTTTCTCAAGCGTTTCTTCTGCCAGATGGGTCATCTCTTTAGAAAGAAACTGCTCTAGTTGTGAGACCATTTTTTTATCATTTAAGTGATCTTTCGGATATTCATCGATACTTACTTTCCATTTTAATTCCAGCGTAACCATGATTTTATCGCCCGATTGAGTCAGTACCTTCATTTTTCGCTTTGATTTTTCTACATTAAAGGTTATAAAGTCATGACCGCTTTGATGCCCCTTATGAGTACTTAGTTCTCTGGTGAATCTCGCTATCTTCCCCTTATTGCCCTTCATAAATAAATACATGCTAGATTCATCAGGGCTTAGTGTCCCTGTAAATTGCTGATTATGAAACATAGCAATTCGCGAAACGTCGACTCGTTTCCCTTTTTCCGTGAGAAATGGAAGAACAAAATCCTCTCCTGGGTCCATCATGACAGAGTAAATCGTTTCAATGCTCACTTTAGGAATGGATGTCGTTTCTTCTTTGCTCTTGATTAGTTCTTCAATTTCTTCTCCTATTAAGATATTCCCTACCTTTTTAAGAGAAAGTATGTCCGCCGCTTTTCCTTGCGCCACCCCGAACCTCGCATTTAAAGCACTCTTAGGGTCGCGGTAAAAAAAATCGAGTATCGGATAAATATCTTGTTTGGCCTGTTCTTCTCCAATGAGAATTACGCGATTTCTGTAATTACGAAGATGCCGGGACATCATATCATCCGCTTTATCTTGGACTTCCCTTGCCGTATTGCCGACCGTGAAAATAATATCGTTTTTAGGGCTCTGTTGTTCGCTAGCGGGAACGTCCCGTATAACAAAGGTGGCTTGAAGCTCTCCATTCTGCTCGAGATCGAACCCTTCTGCATAAAGCAAACGGGCACTCTGTAAAAGATCTTGATCCCAACATCCAATCATCAATAAAAGAACACAAATAACCGCGCTTGAAGAGCAGATCCTTTTTACCCGTTTCATCCGGTTTACACCATCCTTCTTCTATTAAGATAAGAGAAGATAAGCAAAATCAAAGGAAGCCCAACTACAAGCGTATAGTGAGAAATCTTATTCATGCGATCGTAAAAGTCGGTGATCGAAGGATTTTGAGCAATCATAGCCAGGATAAATAGAATGATTGCGGCATAGGGGACTGCCTTTTTATGTTCTCCCCGGTGAAATAGGTTGCCCAAACCTATTGTTGCCATGAATAACCAAGAGACAATGGCAGTGCTGACAACAAAAATCCATAAAGATAAAAAAATTAAATCGATCCGCTGAATGATCTGGAAAGAAAAACCTCTCAGCATATACAGTAAAGGTTCTTGAACGGAGGGCATAACCGCAGGGCTGAATATAATTAAACTTGTAAACACCTCAAATGTGTAAAAAAGTGTAATTACCATATTCCCTAAAGAAGCTGCTTTTAATTTCCCGCCGCTCTTCCCTTCAACGAATGGATAAATCACCAATATCACTTCATATCCAACCATAGGAAATAATGCTTCATTCGCAGCTGCGATGATTTTTCCCCATCCAGCTTCAGTAATAGGAAATATATAGCTGAAGTTCACATTGGAATAACCGAACATGGATAGTAACACCATGACAATGATCGTTAACGAAGAGATGACAAACAGTCTGGCAATCACTCTAAGGTTTTCTTTAACCAAATACATACAGGTGAGAAGAGTGAGAATTAATAACGCCCATCTAGGGGTGCTTTGGAGCACCCACTTTCCCACGACATCGGCAAATAAGGCTAAGACCATTCCCCCGGATAATAGAAAGTAGCCGATATAAACAAGGCCAAGCAGATTCCCCAAAATATTGCCGGCGATTTTGGGTAAAAAACCGTAGATCGTATCGGATGGATAACGCCTGCATAGCGCCCATAGAATCAAAATAATCACTTGTACGGCTAATCCGGCGATTAATGTTGATATCCATCCTCCTCCCTTGGCTATAGCCTGCATTTTATGAGGAAGCGATAAGATTCCAACCCCCACTTGAGATTGAATGACAAAAAACATAAATTGTCCCTGTGTAATTCTACTCTTTTCCGGGATCATCATGTTCCCACCTCCTTGAATTCTTTTCTTGAGTTAATTTTCTCGGATGCGGGTCATGAGGACGCTGATTTAAGCTCCAGATTGGAAAACGTGCTAATGCATCTTTCAAATCTTTGATTCGAAGCGGCATTACCGGCGCAAAATAGGCTGAACCGAAGCACTCTAATTTACATAAGTGAATTAAGATAAATAACAAGCCGTACATGATACCGATCAAGCCGAACATCGAGGCCAGAATCATGAGAGGGAAACTCAGGATGCGAGTGGCTGTACTTATTTCACTAGAAGGGGCCACAAAGGACGAAATAGCGGTTAAAGCGACTACGATCACCATGGGATATGAAACCAATCCGGCTCGAACTACCGCTTCACCGATAACCAGGCCGCCTACAACGCTGACGGTTTGACCTACTCGGCTCGGCAAACGAACCACCGCTTCACGTAGCACCTCTAAGGTAATTTGCATAAGTAATGCCTCCACAATAGGTGGAAAGGGAACTCTGTCTATGCTGCTTTTTACGGTATAAATCAAATTTGATGGGAGAATTTCTGGATGATAGCCAATAATCGCAATATATAAAGCAGGTACGAGAGATGCGATGATAAAGCTCACCAAACGAATCAAACGTATGAACGATCCGACTATCCACCCGCTATGATAATCATCCGGGCTTTGATAAAAGGCAAAGAAAGTCACTGGCAAAATCAGCGCAGTCGGGTCTCCATCAGATAAAATAACTACACGGCCTTCCATGAGATGAGCTGTCGCCCGATCCGGTCTTTCCGTAAATAAAATTTGTGGAAATAGAGAAAACGGGTTGTCTGCAATCAACTCGGCAATGATTCCTGGGGAGATCGTGGTATCCATAGCAATGGAACCGAGTCTATGATCCACTTCTTTGACCAAATCCGGATTCGCCAGATCCTGCATATAGAGAAGAGCCAACTTTGTTTTGGTTGTCTTTCCAACCTGGTAATACCGAACGACCAAGTTCGGATTTTCAATACGCTTTCGAACTAGATACAGATTTGTAATTAGGTGCTCGATAAAGCCATCATGGGCGCCGCGAACGACCCCTTCATTTACTGGCTCTGTTATACTCCGTTTATAATTTGCTGTTACATCGATAATAAAGGCCTCTACTTGACCTTCAAATAACAATAAGCATTTCCCTTGAACTAAGGCGTGTGGCACCTCGCCCAGATCCGATATTTTCGTAATCCCCATAGAAGTAATGAGTTCATCCACGGTTCCTGCTTTTTTTTCTTCTAAAGGCTGAATAATTTCTTTTTGAATTCTCTGTTGATCAGCCAGGGATTCTAAAAAGACGATAAGACCATCTAATTGATTAAACTTAATACTCCGGTATTTCAGATCACCAGAATGAAACAATTGGTCTTGAATGTATTCCATATTTTGTTGCAAATGGGGATATACACTCATTTTCATATGTGCCCTTTTTACAACTTCGTGATTGTTCGACAACAATTTCCTTATGAGATTCCTCATTCGACTCCATCCAAGTACATTCCAATTTTGATTAATTTAACCAATAAAATGAGCATTATTCCGACAAAGTTATGAATTGGAAACGTACAATAGCGAATACATGAAATAAACGACAGCTTCACAAACTTTAAAGGTTACTTTTCCCATGAATGAGATCGGGCGAAAAGTAGTCTTTTTTCTTTACAAAACATTTACACCTATTTGATTTGTGGTTAACGTTGCGATTATACAATTGATTTGTTGATAAAAACAACAAAAACGCACAAATACCCAAAATTCGGAGGGATTCATTATGAAAAAACATCTATCATTGAAATCAGTCCTGATCATTAGTTTGATGGCTCTGAGTATGACTGCCTGCGGCGCGCCTCAGCAATCCGCTCCTGCGACCAGTACTCCGGTTCCGGCCAAAGAACAGACTTTGGAAGAAATTCAAAACCTGGCGAAGCAGGAAGGCAAGGTTGTCAGTGTCGGGATGCCCGATGACTGGGCCAACTGGAAAGAAACCTGGGGCAATATCACCTCCAAATATGGATTAACTCATTCGGATACGGATTTAACAAGCTCAGAGGAAATCGCCAAATTTGACGCTGAAAAGAACAATCCAACGGCGGATATTGGAGATGTAGGGATGGCTTTCGGACCGATCGCCATGCAAAAAGGCGTGACCATGCCGTATAAAACGTCTTACTGGAACGATATCCCGGATTGGGCGAAGGACAAAGACGGCCATTGGCTGGTTGATTATCAAGGTACAATCTCCGTGCTTGTCGATAAAGCGCAGGTGAAAAATCCACCAAAAACATGGGAAGATATTGAAAAAGGCAATTATAAAGTTCAGATTCCAGATGTCACCAAGTCATCGCAAGCGCAAATGGGCGTACTGGCAGCGGCGGTTGCGCATGGGGGCAATGAGAGCAACATTCAGCCCGGATTGGACTTCTTTGCGAAATTGGCCAAGCAGAACAGATTGGTTACGAAAGATGTAACCAAAGCCGATTTGGAGAAAGGTGAAGTGCAAGTTGCGATTCTGTGGGATTTTGTGTCGCTCGGCTTTAAAGACCAAATCGATCCGAATCGTTTTGACGTTAACATCATGCAAGAAGGCAGCATCATTGGAGGATATACAACCATCCTTAACAAGTATGCGCCTCATCCGAATGCCGCGAAGCTTGCCCGCGAATATATTTTGAGCGACGAGGGACAGATCAACCTGGCCAAAGGCTATGCCCGTCCGATTCGCAGTAACGTCAAATTGCCGGAAGATGTCGCCAAGAAGCTGATTCCTAACGAACAGTATCGAAATGCGAAACCGATCACGGATTTTAAATTATGGGATGAAACATCCAAAAAAATTCCGCAGCTGTGGCAAGAACAAGTTTTGGTTAACATCAAGTGACGGATTAAAAAGAAGTGAGGTTTGTCCGAATGAATCACAAAGTTACGCTGCTCGCCGTCATTGCTCTGCTTCCGTTTGCCCTTCTGATTGTCGGGTTCGAGCTGCTGCCTCTGATTGCCATGATCCGCGACAGCTTTCTTGCGGATGACGGGATCACGTATACGTTTAAGCAGTATATAACGGCTTTAACCAATCCTTATTATACAAAAGGTATGCTGAACAGCTTGCTCATTTCTGTAATTGCCAGCTGCATCGGTATCGCGATCGCAATCGCCGCTTCATATTCCATGACGCGAATGCCTGCTAAGATGCAGTCCATGTTGGTGACCTTCTCCAATTTGACTTCCAATTTTTCCGGCGTGCCACTAGCCTTTGCTTTCATTATTTTGCTCGGCAACAGCGGAGTTTTTACGCTCCTATTCAAAGAATGGGGTTGGAATATTACAGGCTCGTTCAATCTATACAGTTGGAGCGGTTTAGTGACTGTGTATGTATATTTCCAGGTGCCGTTAGCCATTCTGATGCTTTATCCGGCCTATTCAGGCATTCAAAGACAGTGGCGGGAATCCGCCGCGTTACTTGGCGCATCGCCCTTTCAATTTTGGCTGCGCATCGGATTTCCCGTCATATTGCCCAGCATCGTCGGTACTTTCAGCATTCTTCTCGCCAACGCAATGGGTGCTTATGCAACAGCTTATGCTTTAGTGGGGGGCAGCTATAATTTGCTGCCTATCCGCATCGGTGCGCTTGTAGCTGGAGATGTTGCCACAAGACCGCAACTCGGCAGTGCTTTGGCCGTCATATTAGGATTGATGATGGTCATGGCGATGTGGTGTAATGAACGTATGATGCGACGGATCAGGAGAGATTTGCGATGAAGAAAAAATGGCTTCACACGATGATCATTTCAGCGACTTTTCTATATCTCTTCCTGCCGCTTGCGGCAACGTTCTTGTATTCGATCGCCAAAGAATGGCATAACACGATTCTCCCGGTATCCTATACGTTCAGTGCGTATGAGAATTTGTATACGGATCCCCGATTTTTACAAGCAGTCGGGCGTACGCTTCTTGTTTCTGCAATTACACTTGTCCTAAGTGTAGTTACCATGTCGATCGCGATCTTTGTCGTATTCTTGTATTTGCCTAAAATGGAGCGTGTCCTGCAGGCGCTTGTCATGATCCCCTTCGCTGTTCCGGGGGTGGTCGCGGCCGTTGGATTAATCAAGGTGTATTCAAGCGGGCCGATCTTATTGTCAGGGACAATATGGATCTTAATCGGAGCGTATTACGTACTCGTTCTTCCCTATATGTATCAAGGTATCCGAAACAACTTGCGAACGATTGACGCTAAAAGGCTAATGGAAGCCGCTGAAGTGTTGGGAGCAAGCAAAATCAAGGGTTTCGCATTCGTTATTATGCCTAACATGGTAACCGGCATGCTGGTGTCTGCCTTATTATCATTCTCGATCCTGATCGGCGAATTCGTCCTGGCCAATTTTCTCATCGGCGGATATTATGAAACGATCCAAATTTATTTAATGAGACGCTTGAATGAAAACGGCCACTTGGCCAGCAGCATTGTAATTACGTACTTTCTAATGGTAGCGGCCATTTCGTGGTTGATGCTGAGATTAGGCAGACGCTTCCGTAAGATAGATGAAATCAAGGAGAAGGTATCATGAGCTATGTCCAAATCGATCAAGCGATGAAGCAATACGCGGATTCAACTGTACTGAAGCAAGTTTCTCTCCAGATAGAAAAAGGGGAGCTTGTTACGTTGCTGGGACCAAGCGGCTGCGGGAAAAGCACGCTGCTGCGTTCCATCGCCGGGTTGGAAAAGCTGGATGGCGGGACGATCAGCGTTAACGGAAACAATATTTCCCAGCTTCCGCCGCAGCGCAGAAATGTCGGCATGGTTTTTCAATCCTATGCCCTGTTTCCGAACATGACTGTTTTCGATAACATTGCATTCGGTCTGAAAATGAGAAAATGGCCTCGAAACGAGATAGCCGTTAAGGTCAACCAAGTGATCGAGTTAATCCATATGTCCGATAAAGCATCCTCTTATCCGCATCAATTATCCGGCGGGCAGCAGCAGCGTGTAGCGCTTGCTAGAGGGATCGTCACGGAACCGGATATTCTGCTGCTGGATGAACCTTTAAGCGCTCTTGATGCCAAAATCAGGAAAAACCTGCAAATCGAACTGCGAAACATTCAGCGGGAATTGAAGATGACGATGATATTCGTTACGCATGACCAGGAAGAGGCGATGACGATTTCTGACCGTATTTTCATTATGAATGGCGGAAAGATTGTTCATCAAGGCAAGCCGGAGCATATTTACGCTTCCCCGAAAAACGAATTTGTGGCCCGCTTTATCGGCAGCTATAACGTATTGACGGATCGTGAACTTTCCCGATTAACTGGACAATCTTTCAAGCCCGGAAGCTATGCCATTCGTCCGGAGGTTATGGAGCTGCACCCGCAAGATGTGTTGTACGATCAGCAGGAGCCTGGCCTATGGCTTGAAGGGACCGTGAAAAGTAGAACGGTTCGCGGCAATGTGCGCCGCTATGAGATTCAAGCACTAGATGTAAACTTGTGGGTGGATGAGCTGAATGTTCCCCATAAAAACGCTGTTGATGAGGAATTGTTCATTAAGGTGTGGATTCCGGCGTCAGCGTGCAACTTGTTAGAATAGAGGAGGGTGATCGTCATGTCGGTTTTGTCGTTAGAGAGAAAAAACTTTATTCTTGATCGATTACAAGCTTACGGTAAAGTGAACGCGGCTGAATTAGCCAAACTGATGGACGTTTCGATGGAAACCGTCCGGCGCGACCTTGATATGCTGGAGAAGGAAGGCCTGCTCAAACGTGTGCATGGCGGAGCTGTCAAAATTAATTTTCAACTGGGTGAACCGTCGTTCTATCAACGCAAAGATGTTAGTCTGGAAAACAAAAAGAAAGTGGCTCAGAAAGCCGCGCAGCTGGTAAGAGACGGAGATACGATCGTCATGGGAGGAGGGACCACGATCCTTGAAATGGCTCACGCTCTCCGCGGCGTCAATAAGGTCACCATTCTGACCAATTCGGTACCTACGTCGCATACGCTATTGGATTCTTTAAATCAAGGTTTATTTCACGGAAAAGTGATTCTGTTAGGCGGGGAATTGAATGAAGAGCAGTATTCAACGAGTGGATCTGTTTGTGAAAAAATGCTGGATCTGTTTTGTGTAAATAAAGCTTTTATTTCGCCGGGAGGCATCTCCCTTTCGGGTGTTATGGAATATACGCTGGAAGAATCGTCGATTTCGGCCAAGATGATTCAGGTGGCGAAAGAAAAAATTATTATTGCGGATCATGGCAAGATCGGTGCTGAAGCATTGTGCAAATTCGCGCAGCTTGACCAGATCAACGTGATCGTTTGCGACCAACAAGCGCCGCAATCGTGGAACTTTTCTTTGGAGAATATCGAATGGGTAACAGCGGATGAGGAGATTGTCAAGTGAAACAGATTAAAGGGATTTTATTTGATAAAGACGGAACTTTAATGGATTTTTATTCCAGTTGGGTCTTGGTGGCTACGCAGCTAGCGGATCGTTTGCTTGAAAAGCTAGAAATCGCCAATTGCCCGGAGTTGAAGGACGATTTGCTCATTTCTATCGGGCTTCATGACAATAAAGTAGATCCGAGGGGGTTTCTGGCCAGCGGCACTACACAGGATATATACGGGGCGTTTGTTCAGAAGCTGACGAAAGCGGATGTAAGTCAGGAGAAACTGGACGGGCTGGATGTTTGGATGACAGATGAGCTTTACAGCTTGACCAAAGCCAATCGGGACAATCTAAAGCCGACAGCGGATTTGCCGAATTTACTGGATCGGCTTCGCCGGCATGGTATTAAAATGGGCATCGCAACAGCGGATGACCGGGATTCTACGAAGTTCTTTTTGGATAAAATCGGCATTCAAGGTTATTTTGATTTTATCGGCACATCGGATTATTTCGAGAAAAAACCGAATCCAAGCATGATTCAAGCATTTTGCGAAATTGCGAATATTAGCGCGGGAGAAGTGGCTGTCGCCGGCGATACGGTCGTCGATCTTCAATTTGCGAAGAACGGTTCGGCGGGACTCGCGATCGGTGTTCTCTCCGGTGTTAGCGGGACTGCCGAGCTGAGGGAGTTAGCCGATCTAATCATTAATTCTGTCGGGGATATCGTTATGGTGAACGGCGACTTGATTTGGAAGAAGATGCAAAACTGATGAGACGAGATTGGTTTTTTGTTCTGATAGCGAGTTTATTTGAGGTTTGTTGGGTAACCGGATTGAAGCATGCGGATAGCCTTTGGGCATGGATAGGAACGCTTGCCGCGATTTTTATTACTTTTGATATGCTGATTCGTTCCTCGAAAAAACTGCCCGTCGGAACGGTCTATGCGGTTTTCACCGGGCTGGGCACTTTTGAAACCGTCATCGTCGAGATGCTCGTGTTTGGAGAAACGTTTAGCTGGGCTAAATTAGCACTCATTCTTTTAATGCTGACCGGTGTTATCGGACTTAAAATGATAACGGAACAATCCGAGAAGGAAGGGGCCGGGGCGTAGTGGGCTGGATTTGCTTAATTCTCGCAGGCGCTTTTGAGATCGCTGGGGCTGTGAGTCTGAACAAACTGAGCAAAAACAAAAGTTGGAAGACAGTTATCCTGCTAGCCGTCAGCTTCTCATTAAGTTTCTTTCTGCTGTCCCAAACGATGAAAACCATTTCCATGGGTACGGCATATGCGGTTTGGACAGGAATAGGAACGGTAGGAAGCACGCTGATCGGCATGTTTATATATGGCGAATCGAAAGATTGGCGGCGGTTATTGTTTATTAGCATGGTCGTTATCGCTGCCATTGGATTAAAGCTATTGGCGTAATAAGGATGTCATAGGATACGGAGGAGAGATTATGAAAATCGGGTTGGAAACTGAAAGTTATCACTTGCAGTTCATTTCTGGCAAAATGGATGTATTTCAATTTATCCGCAAGACAGCCGAATTGGGATTAGACGGTGTCATGCTGAATATTAACCCATGGCCGGGGCTGCCGGGGTGGGGGGTTCTTGAATCATTTGATCCCGAATATTTGGCGAAAGTAAGAAACGAAATACAGAAATATGGTTTTTTTGCTGAGATCGATACGAGCGGTACGGATCCTGTCCATCTAACGAAAGTGATAGAAGCCGCTCATCAAATAGGAGCTGACGTCGTTCGGACTTACGCTTGTATGGGCGTTTATGATCCGGATAAATTGAGTAGAGCTCCGCAAGACATCGCGCAGCTTGTCCCGTTGCTGAAGAAATACAGAATTCGACTGGCCGTAGAAAATCATGAGGAAGAGATTGCGGATGAAGTCATTCAAATCATCAAAGATGTGGACAGCCCTTGGGTTGGCGCGCACTGCGATATCGGTAACGGCATGATGGCATGGGAGGATCCGGTCGCCGCTGTCAGGAAGTTGGCGCCGTATGCATTTACGACCCATTTTAAAGACCACATCATTATTCATGACGGCGAGGACTTCCGGGTATGTGGAGTTCCTATAGGAACTGGCAATATTGATACAGAGGAATGTTTCAAAATACTGGTAGAACAATCGACACTTACCCGTATCAATGTGGAAATGTGTTTCCCGTATTCCGTGTCTTTCAAAAGAGAACCGGGAACCGGAGGTGTATTTGAAGTTGGTGAGGGAGCATTTAAAGTTGAAAAGCCCCCTTATGATTTAAATATCATTAGACCCGAGGACTATTATTACCCGCCAGAAGAACTTTTGGCAAAAATGATTGAAGATCAAAATAAAGGCGTAGAGCAATCGATTCAATATACGCTGGCATTAAGGGAGAAATATTGCCGTTAGATTAAATGTTCTCATCTAAAGGTCATCACGCAGGAAGGAAATATTTATTCCTGTTAAGCGAAATGGATGGCAGGTTTTAGTTCATTGCTCCGCTTTATAGAGAACATTACGTTGCTTCGTGTTCACAACCTCAAAAAATTCGACAGCACAGGAGAAGATCTCGAGGATTTAATCTCGATCGGAACCATCGGTTTGATCAAAGCCATTGAATCGTTTTCGCCGAACAAAGGGACCTAGCTCGCTACATTCGCGGCTCGCTGTATTGAGAATGAGATTCTTATGCATCTGCGTTCATTGAAGAAAACACGTAAAGATGTGTCCTACATTTACCGCCTATTCATATGGCGGTTTTTTTGCGCACTTCATAGTGCAAGGCCAAGAGACAGTGAACAATCAGGAAGTATTGTGCAGACAATTTTACAAATCAAACCAAGTGATGCAATCTAGAGGCGGAGTATAGAAAAAAGACATATGGACTGCCTTCATCAAAATAAACATTAAATTTCTCACGCAAGCGCATTTATTCGGGTTTGTAAGATGATAACAAATTACAAATAGGTTCAGCTAAAATTACAAAGCGTTTTACCTGTAATGGATTATAATCTATTTATGCTTACAATAAACTTGTTTAGCTAAGGGGGGACAAACTCAGCCAGAGGCTTCTCTATGGAAAATGCAGCAAATTCGAGTTGAGATTATTTTCAGGAAAAAGAAGGGTGGAAAAAAGTATGTTTAACATGCTTCAAATGAAAAAAAATTCAATTTCTACGTATCTGATTCTCACTGTATTTGCAGTTATTTTCACAATCGTTATTCAGACACCGAAGGCAAATGCTGCTTTTGCAAATTATACCCAAACCACGGAAACAATTGGTGGTGTTAATTATTCGGTCATCACCGTTACTTATTCCGGGGATGATGCGGGTCCCGCAGTTAATGAAGCTATTGCAGCCGCCAAAAATGCCGCGAAACCAGTCATTTTGGATTTTCCGACAGCGACATATAACTTTAAGGATTCGTCTGCCGTGGATGCTCAATATTATATTTCCAATGCATCGACTGCAACACAAACGCCAGGAGGGTGGAGAAAGGTCGGACTTTTGATTAATAACATCAACGACTTGACGATACGGGGAAACGATTCGACGCTGATGTTCCACGGCGTGATGACGCCCATTGTATTTGACAATGCCGTAAATGTGAACATGAATAACATTAGCTTTGATTTCAAACGGCCGGTTATGTCCGAAATGACGGTGGCAGCAGTTGGCAGCAATTATATTGAAATGAATGTTCATCCGGATTCCTTGTATAAGATCGTAAACAATAAGCTCGGTTGGACAGGAGAGGTTGACAGCAATGGCGCTGCTGCAGACAATTGGGTAGCCAGAGGGTACGCAAACATCACACAAGTCCAGGAGTACGATCCGAATACGAAAAAGACGTGGAGAACGTCCAATCCCTTTGCGAACTATTCTAGCGCGCAGGATCTAGGAGACAGGAGAGTAAGATTTAATTACACCAGCGCCCCAAACGTAACCGTTGGACACGTCTATCAGCTTAGAAACGACGTTCGCAAAGAACAGGGTGCTTTTATTTACAGGAGTAAGAATGTAACCTGGACAGGGGTAAACTTCTACGCTGCTCCTGGACTAGGCATCGTAGGGCAGTATAGTGAAAATCTTACCTTTGATCAATTAAATTTCGCACCGAAAACGGGAAGTGGGCGGACAAATGCATCTATGGCCGATTTTATGCAAATTTCGGGTTGCAAAGGCCAAATAACGGTAAACAATTCCAACTTCTTCGGAGCACATGATGATCCGATCAATATTCACGGTACTCATCTACAAATTGTCGACAAACCGGCCTCCAACCAGATCAAGGTTAGATTTAAGCACTCGCAGAGCTGGGGATTTGATGCTTTTGCGGTTAATGACAGTATCGATTTTATAAAGGGTTCAACACTTCTATCCTATGACAGCGCTATCGTAATTGGTGTGACTCGAGTAGATGATAATAATATCCTGCTTACCCTTGATAAAAATGTTCCAAGCTCGATAACCGTTAATGATTACTTTGTGGAAAATGCAACGTGGAACCCGAATGTCACAATTAGCAATTCAACTTTTGAATCCATTCCTACAAGAGGCATCCTGGTAACGACTCGCGGGAATGTTCTAATTGATCACAATAGATTCAACAGAATGGAAATGAGTGCGATCTTGATTGCCGATGATGCCAGCAGTTGGTATGAATCCGGTATGGTCAGGAACGTAACTATAAGCAATAATGCATTCAATAACAATGGAAATTCTGTCATAGACATATCGCCTAGCGCGCCTTCAACGAACCCTGATCAGACCGTGCACAGCAACATCAGTATTAGCGGTAATTCATTTTATAAGACGGGAGGAACCACCTCGATCTTTGCAGGAAGCGTCAACGGATTCAACTTTACCAATAACATCGCTCAGGAAGGGGGGGTTCAGATCAATGCAAAAGGTTCAAAAAATGTAACTATATCAGGAAATACGTTTGCACAGAGTGGGGTAACCAAAGGTATAACTTTGTCCTATATGTATACGAATACCGACACAATTGACACGTCTCAAGGTTTTACGGTAACAAGAAACAACAATTATGTTCCTGTAGTTCCTAATCCTAACGACATCCCTCAATCACAAATGACAGCCACTGCAACCAGCCAACATAGCGGTAATGAGGCAAGCAAAGCGCTTGACGGGGACAATGGAACGATCTGGCATACTGAATGGTCTCCAATGGCCAATCTTCCTCAATCCATAACGATGAATCTTGGGGGGACCTACAGCATTACGAAATTAAGGTACCTGCCAAGGCAAAATGGTGAATCCAATGGTAATATTATGGATTACACGATTTCTACAAGCACGGATGGTGTAACGTTTACGGATGCAGTATCCGGAACGTGGGCGGATGATAAAGCGGAAAAGATCGCAACTTTTAATTCAGTATCAGCAACTTATGTGAAACTGACAGCTACCCGTGGACATGGCGGCTTTGCGTCTGCTGCCGAATTGAATATTGAACGTGTGCCTCAAAACTTCCAAAATCTTTCTTTAATTGCAGATGCAACTGCATCGAGTCAATATAATTCAGATTTTACGCCCAGCAAAGCGAAAGATGGGAACACTAGCACACAATGGTCGCCGCAGTCCGGAACCGGAGTAAATGAGTGGCTTCAAATGGACTTCGGAACAAATAAAACGATCAATCAAGTAACAATCAAGGAAAATTTAAACAGGACAGCCGGGTATAAAGTGCAATATTATAACGGATCAAGTTGGGTCGATATTGTAACTGGAACAACGATAAATTCGTCGGTCACACATTCTTTCGTAAATATTACTGCACAAAAAATAAGGCTTTATATCACTGCCACTCAAATAGATTCAAATGGTTGGGGAAGAGAACCGAACATAACGGAATTGATCATTAATGGACAGTCATTAGTTACATCGATCTCTGTACATGGCGCAGGCGGTGCAAATTCGCTCTCCGTGAATGGTACGCTGCAAATGCAGGCCAACGTCCTCCCTGCAGATGCAAGCAGCAGAGTAACATGGAACGTCTTCGAGGCCGATGGTATCACAGTAACGGATAAAGCGACTATAAATGCCAATGGATTACTAACGGCAATAAAAGGAGGTACAGTAAAAGTAGTTGCAGCGGCCACTGACGGCAGTGGCGTACAAGGATCCACATCGATTAAGATTGAATCCGATCAGATGGACGTCGCATTGGATAAAGCGAGTCTTGCTATCGGCTACGCGGAAGGTGACAGCGAAGTAGGTGTAACGAAAAACGTTCATTTGATAACGAACGGTGCGAACGGGACAATAATTACATGGAGCAGTGACGCTACATCTGTCATCGACGCGAACGGTACGGTAACCCGCCCGTTATCTTTCGAATCAGATGCGACTGTTAGGCTATTAGCAACGATCACAAAAGGTACTGTTTCGGACATAAGGACGTTCGTACTTAACGTATTAAAGGGGGTTCCTCCTGTAACCACCGCAATGTTAAGTCCGGCTGCGCCTAACGGCAAGAACAGCTGGTACACGACGGATGTGACCGTAAACTTATCTGTAAGCGCCAGTGTTTACGGAGGCTCCGTAACAACGGAATACCAAGTGAATGACGGTGAATGGGTCGTTTACACCGGCTCCATTCCAGCTTTCGGTGACGGAATTTATAAGCTCGGATACCGCAGCAAGGATCAGGCAGGAAATGTAGAACATCTCAAAACCGTCGAATTTAAAGTTGACAAGACAGCTCCAACTCTTTCCGTCCAGTTAGATAAGACGTCGATTTGGCCAGCGAATCATAAAATGGTTACGATCAATGCCACGTTGAATCCTAGTGATGATACATCGGACGTTGAATCCGTGGTATTAACGTCCATAACGAGCAATCAACCAGATAGCGACCAAAGCGACATTCAGGCCAATTTCGGCACAGCGGCCACTTCCTTTAGCTTACGTGCGGAGAAGTCGTGCATCTATACCATCACGTATACAGCTACCGATAAAGCTGGCAACAAAACGGTTGAATCTGTTACCGTCATAGTACCTCATGATCAATCCGACAATCAGGGATAACAAGTTGGTAACCATGTTGAATGAATGATGAGAATCGTCAGTTTCCTATGAGAAAAATTTGTAGTTCACAAACAAAGAACACGGAACCCAATATGGGCTATCGTGTTCTTTTTGTTTTGGCTTGCTACCCCTGGCAAATAAGACAATAATACAAATGAGTAAAGCATTTGCTCCATTCCGGGTCCATCTGAAATAGTAGATAATATAACTATTCAATCAATTTAATAGGAGGCAACCCGTGGAGAAGATCAATACACTTACTCATCCTGCAAAAAAGAAGTTTCGCCATGGCTATTCATTAGAGAGACGCGAAAAGCAAGTGGGTTTCATATTCGCAATTCCTAGTATCATCGGATTTTTCCTGTTTGTTTTGTTACCGATACTAGGAATTTTTTTCTTGAGCTTCTATAAAGTAGACCTCATGTCAGGGGATTTTTCGTTTGAGGGGTTGAAATATTATAGCAAAATGATTCATGAAGAAGATTTTTGGAAATCAGTTCAAAATACAGGCATTTATTTGGTGATTTATGTCCCATTGACCCTTGTACTTGGACTTGCAATGGCTTTAATCCTTAATGCCAAACTCTATATGAGAGGTTTGGTCCGAACATTCTTCATTATTCCTTATATCACCACTTATGTAGCAACATTAGTCGTTTGGAATGTGTTTTTGCACCCAACGCAAGGACCTTTAAATAGTTTACTTATGAGCTTGGGTGTCTCTACACCTCCGCAATACATGGTGGATACACATTGGGCATTGCCTGTTCTTGCTATCATCGGAGCATGGAAAGACGTTGGTTATCATTGCATTTTATTTCTAGCCGCATTGCAAGCAGTATCAACCGACTACTATGAATCTTCTTCAATTGATGGGGCCAATCTCATGCAAAGATTCCGACATATCACGCTACCATTAATCTCGCCAACTACCTTTTTTCTTCTACTGATCACAATTATCGGTGGGCTGCAAGCTTTCTATCAAATGGCTTTAATGACTAAAGGTGGACCTGCATTCAGCTCAACCACACTTACCTATTATATTTATCGTTCCGCTTTTGAATTTTCTGATTTCTCCTATGCATCTGCAATCGGTGTGTTCCTTTTCTTGATAACCTTATTGTTAATTTGGATCAATTGGATTGCACAAAAGAAATGGGTATTTTATCAATAACATAAATGGGAGGAGGATAACTGTGGAAAATGGATTTAATGTTGGGCAAGGTATAAGATCACTTATATTTATCATAATCGGACTAATCTTTATCACTCCGCTTCTTTGGATGGTATCGACTTCTTTTAAATTTGAAAGCCAAGTTTTTGAAAAGCCATTTGTCTTCTTCCATTGGGGACAATTGAATTTCGAGAATTACAGAAACATTTGGCTCAACACGCCTTTTTTAACTTGGTTATACAATTCTATATTTGTTGTCGTCTTCTCAGTTGTATTTCGTTTAATTATTGCTGCATTTGGTGGATATTCATTTGGCTTTTTAAAATTCAAGTATTCTGGATCCATATTTTTCCTGTTCTTAATGACATTATTTGTACCGTATCAGCTTACCTTATTACCACAGTTTATTGCATTTCGTTTTGTTCATTTATTGGATACAAGGTGGGCATTAATCATCCCGAATATTTTGGATATTTTATCTATTTTCATGATGAGACAATTTTTTTTAAGTTTTCCTCGTGAATTAATTAGTGCTGCTTACATGGAGGGTAGCGGAATTACACGGTCTTTTTGGAAAGTAGCACTACCTTTAGCTAAAGTTCCATTGATTACGCTTGGCATACTCAGTTTTTTTATGATCTGGGATCAGTTTTATCAGCCCCTGATTTTTTTGAAATCTAAAGATCTTTATACAATACCAATGGGCTTACAAAGTTTTCAAACTCAATTTGGTAAAGATTATGCACAACAAATGGCGCTGGCATGCCTTGCTATTGTACCTGTATTAACTGTATTTTTGATTCTACAAAAACAATTTATCGAGAGTGTGACTTCTTCAGGAATAAAAGGATAAAAGAACAGACAATTCTACAAATGAGCCAAGCGTTTATTCCATTCAATATCGAATTCATTTTACTCTATAATTAAATTGTACAAAAATAAAATAAATAAAGGGGAACAACACAAATGATCAAAAAATTGTCCGTTATCGCAGCGTCCTGTATGCTGGTTTTCATGGCAGCAGGCTGCAGTTCCAAAGGCAGTTCGCCAAGCAATACAAGTGCTGTTGATACTAAGAATACAGATGCAAGCTCAAAGGCCAGCGTGACACTTGAGGTATTAAATATTTCTGAGTATATGGATACACCTGAGTTTAAAGCTTTTATCGATCGTTTTCACAAAAAGTACCCGAATATTATGATTGATCCGATCTCAGTCCCCCATGAACAATATATTAATAAACGTAATGTCATGCTGGCTAGCGGCTCTGTCGTTGATTTAATCTGGGGCAATGGCGTAGATCAGTTTGATGCGATTAATAAGGGATTTCTCATGTCAATTGATGAAGCAGCCAAAGAAGCTGGCGTAGATATGAGTAAAGATTTCGGTAATTTCAAACCGGATAAAGATGGGAAATATTATCGTTTTCCTATTCAACAAAATAACTGGATGCTTTTTTATAATAAAAAAGTATTCGATGATGCTAAAATTCCATACCCCGATCCTAAAGTGCCAATGACTTGGGACGAATACGCCGTCACCGCTCAGAAACTAACGAACAATGAAAGTGGAAAAAACAAAGTATACGGTATGTTTTATAACAATTGGGGCATGTACTACTATGGTTTCGGCAGTCAATTAACTGACGGCAAGTTCTATACCTCAGATGGATTGAGCAATATTAATGCACCGGAATTCAAACGCAGCTTAGAATGGATGAATGATGTTATCAATGTGAAGAAAGCAGCAATGCCAGTAGCGGAATATATCTCCAACAATACAGATTTCTTATCCTACTGGAACGGTAATTACGGAATGGTTGTTGGTGCCCAATGGTATGCACAGTTAGCTGCGACGAAAAAAGATAAATTCCCGCGTGAATGGAAAGCTGGAATTGCACCAATGCCGGTGCCTAAAGAAATGGCTGGCAAGCATATGAACTGGTCAAGCATCGATTCTTTGGCGGTTCCCAAAAATTCAAAGCATGCCAAAGAAGCGTTGATATTCGCTAAGGAGTACGTCGCGGATTACACCTTGAGTACGGGAACGCTTCCAATGTATAATAAGATCGATGCGAACAAGTACTTCCAAGATCTAGCTGACAAGTTAAAAGATGACGGAATCACTGTGGAACAAATCAAATATTTGTTTGGCGGTGATCCTGAAGTGATTAATGTCGCAGAAAAGCCGGTTTTTGGCGCGCCATCTGAATATGAAGCAACCTTCTTGGATCAACTTACACAATATTACACTGGAAAAGTATCCGTGGATGATACTTTGAAAAATATTAAGCAAAAAGTCGACAAAGTGATTCAAGATCAAAAAAAATAAATAAGTAACTTTCTATGCCCGTCTGATTAGAGGCGGGCATAGAACTTTTACAAGGAGAAGAAGCATGATGTTGTGGGGTCACAAACGGTATCCAGGTCCTAAATCGGTTCAGCGCAGATTAATTTTTTTGCTAGTGGCCGTTTTCATTCCCTTATCGTTGGTACTCTTTTTTGTTTATCGATTTACCGAGCAAACTTTGGTGAGCAAGATGAACGAGGTTAATCAATTCAGGATGGAACAAACATCTTCTCGTGTTCAAGATTTATTTCAAAGAATATTTATGGCTACAAATCTATTTATTAACGATAGGCAATTTTTAGGTTCACTTGACGTGAAGGATCCTTACGATATTGAGAAAAATAAAATTTATTTAGAAGCGATAGAAAGGCTGCAATATGCTTTCTTTCTCAATGAAAAATACGCGGTCATTCTACGTGACAACAACGGCAATATTTATCAATCGGATACATCTCGGCTGGGATTAAGAAAGGAACAATTGCAGGAACGGGTTCTAACAATTATGGACTGGGAAGAAGCTGATATTTTTTATAGTTTCAAATGGTCTATGATAGACTGTCCTCAAATAAATGGAGATTCCGCAAGCTTTATTGTATTCACACGCTGGCTGTTCAACCCCGGAACTGCTACAAAAAAGGGGATGATCTCAATCGTTATCCCTATTTCATATATACAAAATATTCTAAAAAACGATGGGGGACATTATGTAATTGAAAATGAAAATCACGAAAGTTTGTTTTCAACTCAAATAGATGGTGATCAAACAGTAGAGAAAATATCGAAAAGCACGAGTACTCACAGCATGAAGCAGTTAAATCCAACGAATTGGTACTTATATCAATTGGAAAGTACGGATTTTTTAAACAACCAGTTGAAATTGTTTAGTTTTGTTGTGTTTATGACGATTGTAGTGATATTAATTATTTATTTTGGAATTATGGCAGTGGTACTTCAGACAACTAGAAAAATATTTAATCAAATACGATCCTTATCCAAGCAATTAACATCGAATTCACCCAATTTAACGATATCCATTCAATCCGATTACCAAATCGTTGAATTATCAGAAATACTTCGCCAATTGGTCCATAATCTGACGACCTCTCGTAAAAACTTTGAACTGGCTTCTACTGAAAAAAGGAAATTGGAAATGCAAATGCTTCAGCAACAAATGAATCCGCATTTTTTATTAAATACATTAAGTACGATTCGATTTATTGCCGACTCCACCTCACAGCAAAGGATAAGTTCATTAATACTATCTCTTTCTTTTCTTTTAAGACAGCAATTATATAGGGAAAATTCTCATTGGACGATGAAAGAAGAGAAAGAGTATTTACTTAGGTATATCGAGATACAAAATGCTAGATTTGGTGACGAATATAAAGTCAATATTCATTTTCAAGAGGAGACTATGGAAAAGGTTGTATTACGTATGCTTATACAGCCACTCTTAGAAAATTGTTTTGAACATGCTTTTGCTGGTAAACCAACCGGATGGATTCAAATATTCGCACAGTTTAAAGAGGGTGGAATGGAGATAACCGTTCAAGATAATGGAGACGGATTTATAAATAGGGAGACACAAAAATCGAGAAAATCCATTGGGTTAGCGAATGTAAAAGATCGTTTGTTGCTTCACTATGGGGGATCCGCCTATATTGATATTCAGAGTTCCCCATCTATAGGGACTTGCATTCGGGTATTTATTCCAGATGAAACGAGCTGACGCTTGGATGAAGCTTTTGATAGTAGAAGATGAGGCGCCTGTCCGTAAACACATAAAGTGGATGTTGGAGGACAGTGGCATTGAGATATGGGAAGCGGAAAATGGTAGAGATGCATTAGATGTATTAAAGAATAACGCAATGGACATTATGCTGACAGATATTCGCATGCCTATCGTGGATGGTATAGAGTTGATACAACAGTGTAAGATTCTCTATCCCCGGTTATGGTCAATTGTAATAAGCAACTATGCAGAATTTGACCTTGCTCAGATGGCATTGCGTTATGGGGCGAAAAATTATTTGCTTAAAGCAACCATCAATAAGGAAAGCCTGGTCTCCGAATTAAATCAGGCTTACGAAGATTCGCGAAATCAAGGTTCGGACAAAGGACGTTTGGACTCAAATGAACAGTTAATGGTTCAAAATTCATTATTTTATGAATGGCAGCAGCAGCGTATTAATTCGGCAGAATTGATAAAGAGGTCATTGAAATTAAATGTCCAAGTCTTCCAGTTCGAGGAACCCCAGTCGATGTTTACACTGCTTGAAGTGGACCGATTTTCTGAATGGTGTGAAGCAAAATTTAACAAAAAGACAGATATTGCCATATACGCTTTTATGAATGTAGCCGTAGAAGTCATTAAACAATTTCATCCTAAAAATGAATTATTTCATTTAGAAAACGCTAGATTTATACTTCTGGATTTCGGTGAAAGCAATAGGGAGAAGCACACCGAGAAAATGGAAGAAGTTCAGCTTGCGTTGCAGCAATTTTTAAAACTGGAATCTTCATTAATAACGGGATATGATTTCACGACGTTAGATTCATTATTTGAGATGGTCCGTCATTCGATCAGCGATACGAGACAATTATTTTACTGCACGCCAGCGTGCCTCATTTCACCAAATGAGTGCGAATTTACAAGCAAAGATATAGATTTGTATTCTTTTTTTCAAAACATGGAGATGGAAAACGATAACAACTACACGGCAATTTCAAATTTGCCGATGTGGATCGAGTCCTTTTTTGATTTGATCCGTTATTTAAAGCGTCCGCCTAGTACGGTTAAAGAAGATTTAAAATTCCTGATCACTTTTATCGAGAAAAAGGGATTTGCTGTCCCGGAGGATTTGAAATCGGAAATAAGCCACAAACAAGCCTTTCGGTTAACTGATTATAAATCCATATTTGAACGATGGCTAAATGAATATCATTATTTGGGCACACATCGGATAGAAATTGTCAAAGCATTAAACTACATCCATGAACAATACCGAAACAAATTCACTTTGGATGATGTCAGTAATCACGTTAACATAAGTCGATCTCATTTCTCTAAACTATTTAAAGAGCATCAGGGCGTATCCGTTATTGAATATGTGGAAGGGGTTCGCATGAAACAAGCAAGGTTGCTTTTACGGACAACTCCACTCGCCATTAGTGAAATTGCCGATAGAATCGGTGTTCAAGATATATTTTATTTCAGTAAACTATACAAGAGATATTACAAAGTTAATCCAAGTAAAGACCGGAGTATGGTGTAAAGACAGTTCGACAGTTCTCAAATTCGCCGAATAATGGGAAAGATGGAAGTACAAGTACCAAGTGGGCTCCACAATCTGGAACAGGTGTTAACGAGTGGCTCCAAATGGACTTTGGCTCAAACAAAACATTCAATCGGGTTGTTATCAACGAAAGCTTGAACAGGACAACCGGATATAAGGTGCAATATTATGATGGTACAAGTTGGGTAGATATTGTAAGCGGGAAAACAATAAGTCCAACGATTACGCATACTTTCACAGCGACGCAATCCGAGTTTGAAGTTTATGGAAATTAATTAACCTATTTTCGTTTTCCTGTATACCCATTTGGATCGTTCCGATATACTCCATGGTGTATGTGGAGAAGCCCCATAGCGTTTGCAGCGTGTTGCTATTGCTCGAACGTTGGCAGGAGATCCGTCGATCATTTTGGCGGATGAGCCTACGTGAGCGTTGGATTCGAAGACAGGTGTGGAGATTTTGAACATTTTAAAGAGATTAAATGCACAAGGTCGGACGATTGTTTTGATTACGCATGACTTATTGATTGCGCAGCAGGCGAAGCGGATTGTGCGGTTTCGGGATGGGCGGTTGCAGGGGGAAGTGTAGTGTGATAAGACCGGAACCCCATGGGGAATATGGGATTCCGGCTTAAATGGTAACCGTATTTTTTAAAATCGATAAGTTCTTCGGTAAGCCGAAGGGCTTATTTTTAGTTTAGCGGTGAAAATCCGACTAAGATAAAAGCCGTTTTGGTAACCGCATTGCTCAGCGATATGATCGATTGTATGGTCTGTGTCGATCAGTAATGACCTTGCTCTCTGGAGTTGAAGTAAGGTTACATATTCAATTGGGGAGTATCTGTATGCAGCTTGAAATCGGCGGGATAGTTGAGAATTACTGATGCCAAGTTTTTCAGCCAAGAGCTGCATGCTTAATTTCGCTCCAAAAGCGTGCTGATTTAGATAAGCCATGGCATGAA
>NZ_WHOA01000185.1 GCF_013141715.1 Paenibacillus phytorum
GGGACCGCAGTTGAAATAAAGGACAAAAAATTGCTCGATTAATGATACTCTGCACCCGTGGTATCCTGCAGGAGAACAGTATTGCGTCATCTGACCGGGTTATTGTCCCAGTCACTCGGCGTTTCCGAATTTGTTGCGCGGTTCACCTGAGATGAATTGTTCGCACTGAATATGATCGCGTCCAAGCGAGCAGCCTCATCAGATCTATGGACACGCTGTCCCCGAACCTGCTTCGGCTTACATGATCACCTGTAACGAATAAAGAAAGATGCTATGCCGAATACGAAAAAAAGAAGTCGACCATTTCGTTGGTCGACCTCTAATTTTTCTATTGCGCGGTCAAAATTTGTGGACCTTCAGCCGTGATGGCGATCGTATGCTCGTATTGGGCGGCGAGCTTGTTGTCCATCGTCCGTGCGGTCCAGCCGTCCGGATCGATTGTCATGAAGTAAGTGCCTTCGGTGATCATGGGCTCAATCGTGAACACCATACCTTCCTTGATACGGAGGCCTTTTCCAGGCTTGCCGACATGCATATAAGTCGGCTCCTCGTGCAGGTCGCGGCCGATGCCATGGGCGAGAAGGTCGCGCACGACGCCGAAACTGTGTGATTCCGCATGCCGCTGAATCGCGCTCGTCACGTCGCCGAGTCGATTGCCGGGCTGCGCCTGCTCGATGCCCAGGTCAAGACATTCTTTCGTGACACGCATCAACTTCTCGGCCGTCGGCGAGATCTGACCGACCGCATAACTCCAGGCCGAATCGCCGAGCCAGCCATCGAGCTCAGCGACCGTGTCGATCGTCACGATATCGCCTTCCTCAAGTGGCTTATTGCTAGGGAAGCCATGTGCGATCACATCGTTGGCGGAGGCACAGGTCGCATATTGATATCCCTTATAGCCTTTCTGGTATGGCTTTGCGCCGTGCTTCAACATAATGTCCTCGAATATGCGCTCAATCTCGTTGGTGGTAATACCCGGTTTGATAAGCGGTGCGATTGTACGATGGCATTCAGCCACCACTTGGCATGCCTTGCGGATAGCCTCAATTTCATGCTTGCTTTTTAAAATGACCATGTTCGTATCAGGACTCCTTCGTAATAGCTTGCATAGCGAGTCGGGCGATTCGATCGACGTCCAGGTCGGAATTGCCCGCATAGTAGTGCAGCCCACAGCAACCGACCAGCACGGCAAGCATATGGTCGACGCTGTCGTCTTCGCACTTGGCGATCGATTGGAGTGGAATGTACAGCCGTTCCATAAATTTTCTTTTGGCGTGGTGTCGATCCCTTTCAGGCAAGCCTGCATAATGTTCCGCCGCCATTTTGTAGACGAGATATGCGCGGGCGTCCGACTGCCACAGCCGGAGCAGCGCTTTACAATACGTCAACAACTGCCAGTCATCCGGGGGGCTGCCGCTGATGTTCGCCCATTTTGCGATAACTTGCTCGCATCGCTCGAAGCCGCTTCCTAACACATCTTCTATTAATAAATGCCGGTTGGGGTAATAATGGTATACTGTGCCGTAACCAAGCCCTGCCTCGCGGGCGACGTCGCGAATATCAAAGCTGCCGCCCGTGCGAAAGTAGGAGCGCGCGGCGACGTCCAGGATCTGTTCTCTGCGCTGTATGCGTATGAGCTCATTTTGTTCTTTGGTACGGGGGCACATAGCGTGTTAACCTCCATATATAGACCTGCAAATTTGTCGATATAAAAATAGTAACTCATGGGGTGGAGAAATGCAAAAGATTTGTTGGTGTTCGATAAAATGAAGTACTGAACAATAAAGAACTGTGATAATAAAGTTGTAGACTGGGCGCTGGCGTTAACCTAACGGGAAACTATAGTTCAATACAAATAAGGGCCGCCGTTAGGTGGTCCTTTGCTCATCTA
>NZ_WHOA01000186.1 GCF_013141715.1 Paenibacillus phytorum
GGGTTGTTGGGGTCATCATGGTCCTGGCCTACAGCTGAGACATGCTAAGCCTAGTCTGGCTCAGGCGTAGCTGAGTCCAGACCTTGGGCTAAACTGTAGTAATTATGGTGTCGCATCTCCCCTATTTCTTCCGATACTCCTGCGGCGTCACGCCATATACCCGCTTAAACATCCTCGCAAAATACGAAAAATTCCCATACCCGAGATTTATGGCGATTTGGCTCACCGGTTGATCCGTATTCAGCAGCAGCTCGGAGGCTTTGTTCATGCGCTGCTGCAAGATGTAGTCCGAAAGGGAAAGATTCGTTTCCGCTTTAAACAACCGAGAGATATAGGCCGGATTCAGGAATACGTAATCTGCCAGATCCTCCCGGTTAAAATCCACGTCCAGATGGCTTGCGATATAGTCTTTAATCTTCTGTACGATTGAATTCGGCGGCCGCTTGGAGAATAACAGCCCAGTTACGCTCCCGATCATCTGCTTCATCCACAGCTCTAAGCTAGATATGGATTTCGTTACTATGGATAAGTCGGGCATAGCCGCGTCCTTATAGAGCATTTGCGCTGACAGACCCTTGCGATGAAGAACATAATAGACGACTTGCAGGAACCCATGATAAAAAGCTTCCAAGGTTTCGATCGTTACCTGCTGTTCACTGAATGTAACCATTTGATGTTCAACCAATCCGTACAGCTTTTCCCGATCACCCTTCTCAAACCAGTCCGCCCAATCCATCAAGGAAACACTCAGCATGCCATCGCCACGATGATTCCGATAATCGCGATATAATAGCACCCTATTCTGCTGGACAACGTTCTTATGCTCCCACTCCAGCAGGGTGTGATACGATTTCATAATATCGGTAAGCGGTGCAACTTCACTGATATAACAAGAGAGCTGGCAATACAAGTATTGCTGGCACGCCTTCAAATAGCTCGTACAAACTTCACTGAGCTCATCATCATGAATCGAAGTCATACTGTCTCTGTAAAGCATAATGATCATATTGCCTCGGTTATCCTCAACCACATGACCATGTCTCGTCCCAATAATCATCTCTTCCGCAGCGTTGCGCAGCGCGAAGCTCATGATTTCTTCATCTCTGGCGCTGAAATGCTTCCCCCACTCCTCAACGCTAATCAGGATCAACGTCACATGGGAAAGTACCTCAATGGGTAGCTGATATTCCTCAAACGCGGATCGAAGTGTCGCCCTATTCGGCAGCAATCGCTGGCACAAAATATCCTGCCAAAATCGTTCAATCAATGCTGTCTTCTTGTGTTCCCACATCGACTGATATTTCTTCAGATGCTCAGTCGACTCTTTCAGCTCCCTTCGCTCCTGAATACTATCAAGAGCGCTCTGCAACACCTGCTCAAGCTCGCTAAAAATAACCGGCTTCAGCAAATAATCGAAGCTGCCTATGTGAATCGCCTTCTGAGCGAAGGCAAAGTCGGCATGGCAAGTCAAAAACAACACAACCACCTCTGGCCTAATCGCTTTGACCCACTCGACCAGCTCCAGTCCTGTCTCATCGGGCATTTCTATGTCGCAAATCATCACGTCAACATGCGTTTGCAGAAGTCTTTCCTTAGCGGTCGAGGCATGATAAGCTTCGTAAACTTCACTGATGCCTAATCGATCCCAATTCACACCAGAGATCATCCCTTTGACTGCAAATATCTCATCATCCACCAACAAAGCTGTGTACATGCTTACCCCTCATTCATCTGATCTTTGGCGCGGAAGCCTTAACGTAACGATTGAACCGCTGGGCTCCGCCCGCTCCAGTACAATATCCACATTTGATTTGTAGTAAAGCTTACATCTGCGCATCACATTCCACAAGCCGATATGCTCGTTGCCTTCTTCTTCAAAATAACTATGAGATTGCAGTTGTCTCAGCTTCTCATCTGGTATCCCCTTGCCGTTGTCACGAACCTGAACAACAATGTGTGATTCAGAATCGGGATCGGACCGCACCTCAATGCTGATTTGAAACGATTGGAATTGGTTGATCGAGAAGCCGTGTATCATGGCATTTTCCACGAGAGGCTGGATCGTTGAAGGTGGAATGCGATAACTTTGCAGTTCAGGGGCAATGTCAATGTGGAATGACAGATGCTCCGGAAACCGCACTTGCTGCACCGCCAGATAGCTTCGGATATGATCCAATTCTTCCAATAACGTAATTGAAGAAAGATGCGTCCGAATGGCGAAGCGGAAATATTTTACCAGATTAATGGCCATTTGTTGAATCAGCTCAAAATTTTTCGTTTGCGCCAAGTTGTATACAATATTCAAGGAATTCATAAAGAAATGCGGGTGAATTTGCGCTTGCAGATGTTTAAGCTCCGCCTTTTTCGTACGGATTTGTTCCTCGTAAATATCAATTTTCAGCACTTCAATCTGTGTGACCATGTTATTGAACGTCTCACCGATCACCTTAAATTCCATCAATCTATCATCTTTGAACCTTACGGACAAGTCCCCCGAGTAAATTCTCCTCATCCCTTTGATTAACCGAGCGATCGGCTTAAGAATGAAGTTTTCCAGGAAAAACAAGTAAATTGACAAAATCACAAGCGCCAAAACCGACACATAGTAATTAATTCTTTGGAAAAAGGTCAGCCCCTCGAGCAGATTGCGCTCAGGTATCATAACAGACAAATAAATATCCGCGTTATGTGACGGCTGAACAACGAGCAAATACTTTTCGGCCAGCCGCACAATCTGAAAAGGTTGATCTTCTTCCGTTAAGTCCATCTTCCAATCTATCGATTGAAGACTCTTCTTGAATTCCACATCTCTAAGTGCATTTAGAACCGTTCCTTCTTTGGATAAAAATAAAGCCTGCCCTCGTTCCCCCAGATGGAGCAGATTCAGAGGGATCATGAGCCGATTAATGTCCACCCAAGCGCCGATGTACGATTCATAGCCAGTATCAACAAGCCGTACGAGGGAGTATTGATTGTCCTGATAGATCAGCTGCCAGGAGCGCTGCAAGGTGCTGCGGCTTTCAGAATCCAGCATCAGCTTATCCAGTCTAGTTTTGATCGATTCCTTCCGTTCATTATTCATATACGGCTGCGGCGCCACCAACAAATCGTTATATTTGGAGCTGTAAGCAAACAGCACGTCCGCATCTTTATAGTAATTCGTATTCAGATACATCGCGTTTAAAGTACGAATTTTCGCATAATAGGATTCTGGATTGTCCTTGTCGAAAGCACTTAGTGATATTAAATCGTTATCCTGATTTGCTGTTCTATACAGGTATTTATCCAGTTCCTCAAGTACCTGATCGATTTGATTCATATACATAGTCAGCATATTTTTATTAGACTGTGCGACTTGAGAATGCACGACCTTCGTCGCATACATATTATTCCAAATTAATAAAATGACGAGCGGGACGGTTACCAAAGCAAAGCCTAAAATAAGCTGAGATCGAAGAGTACTTCTTTTCATTAACGTTTCACTGCCCCCTTTACTCCCCGTCAATTCCACGCCAGCTACCTGATTCCTTCTTTTTAAGCTCATCATTATTTGATATATTAAATTTAGGAGGGGTATGCGCATTGAAACTTATCAGCAAGTTAGCCCATGTTTTGAGCACGAGCCTTGTTTGTTCCACCCTCCTCTTGTCATGCGACAATGCGGAGACCGTGCCTCTTGCAGCGACATCTCCCTCATCCACGAGCGAACAGGAAGATGAAGCAGCAGCGAAACTCCCGCCTTATCAAATGGTTATGGTGTTCCCTAGTGGACCCGTCCCTAAAGATTTGCCGGATGTACAAGACGCCATGAATGTCTATCTGAAAAAGAAAATCAATACTACGATTGAATTGCGGCCGATTGACTTCTCTGTCTGGTTGGATAAAACCAACTTGATGTTCCTTTCCAATGAGAAATTTGATTTACTGTTCACCTCATCATGGTTGTACCTCGGTCAGGAAATTGCCAAACAGCAAATCATCCCTTTGGACGATCTGCTGCACCAATATGGACAGGGCATTACGAACACACTTGATCCTACCTACATCGAGAACGGACGGGTAAAAGGCAGCATTTATGGCGTGGTGACCAATAAAGAATTCGCCTCGACGAAAGGCATCGTCATGCGAAAGGATATCGTCGATAAATACAATATCGATCTCTCCACCATTCGTAAACTCGAAGATTTCGAGCCGATCTGGAAAACGATCCAGGAAAAAGAACCTGGCATGGTCCCTCTTCAGGTCAAATATGACCGTTCTCCCCTCACCGTATTGAACGGCTATGGAAAGTTCGACATGCTGGATTCCAGCGGTGGTCCGGGTGTTATCGACCGTGCTAGCAAGGAATTGAAAGTCATTAACTTATATGAAACACCGGCATATCTGCACGACGCCAAGATTATGCACAACTGGTATCAGGCTGGTTATATCAATAAGGACGGCTCCACTACAAGACAAGATGAATTTGAAGCCGTTAAAGCTGGCAAAGCTTTCGCTTACTCGCAGTCCATAAAACCCGGCTTCGATACGCAGGAATCAAGGAATACAGGCTTTCCCATGGTAACCGTGGAGCTGACCAAGCCCTATACGACAACCGGAGATACGACAAGCGCCATGTTCGCTGTCCCCAGAACGTCCCAAAACCCCGAAAGGGCGATGATGTTCCTTAATTTGCTTTATAGGGATAAGTACTTGCTGAATCTGCTTGATTGGGGAATCGAAGGCAAGCATTATGTCAAAATAGCCGACAACGTGATCGATTACCCACCCGGAGAATCAGCCAAAACCATTGGCTATAACCTTAACCTGCCTTGGATATTCGGCAACCAGCTGAATTCCTACACCTGGGCCACCGATGACCCTGACCTCTGGGAGAAGTATCGAATCTTTAACGAAACCGCAGACAAGTCTATCGCCCTTGGATTCGTTTTTAACCCCGACAAAGTGAAAAATGAAGTGATCGCCAGTGGGAACGTCCTCCTACAGTACGCAGGAGCACTCAATTCAGGAGAATTCGATCCCGATCTGATCCTTCCCTCCTTTTTGAAAGCACTGAAAGCTGCTGGCGGGAATAAGGTCATTGAGGAGAAACAGCGGCAACTGGATGCTTGGGCTGCTTCCCGCAAACAGAAATAGTGTACATAGCAAAAAATCCCCTCAATGTTAGGGGATTTTTGCTATGTACAGATTATGATTCGTAAATGAGATACTAATCCTCTTCGGCTTCTTCTACCTCATATGTACATAGAAAACGCTCTACACCAGGATATTTCTCCCCAAGGCTGCGAATGACGAACCCAATATTCCGATAAAATTGGACCGATTCTTCATCGGTTTCTGCCACGATTCGAACGGGGTGCATATCTTCAATAATTTCAAGAATAATCCCTCGTCCAAAGCCTACCCCTCTGCTCTCCGGTTCAACGGCCAGATGAGTGATCGTCATCTCCTGATTATCACTGAGCTCAAAGCCAATGATGCCCACTAAGATACCTTCGGATTCATACCCAAACAACCATAGATTAGCATCATTTTCATAACGCTCAATGACAGGTTGCAACGACTCCGGATCGGGGAAAACGCTGTAACTCAGCAGTTCTTGTATGTCATTTTCGTTTAGTCGGGATTTCACATTTATTAACATCTTTTTTCACTACTTTCGTTTTTCGTTATCTACACATAATCTAACAATTTAAGCAAGCTGTCAACATGCGCTACAGGGGTGATTCCCTTCTCCTCCATCAGATGTCCGCTGGGCCCATAGCTGATAAAGGGAACTCCTGCATCTATGGATGCTCTGCCGTCTATCCACGAGTCACCGATCGATATCCATTCACTCTCAAGAATTTGTGGAAAATGCTGCTTAGCGGCTAAATATCCGGATGGAGATGGTTTCATGGCATTCATCTGCTCTCTTCCGATGATCAAATCAAAGTATGGATGAATTCCTGTCGTTTCCAGCGCATGTACTGCGGCCTTGTATGAATTATTAGTCACAATAACCAGGACATAGCCCGTCTTTAAAATATTTAGAAGCTCGGAAACATGGGATTCCAGTCCTGCCCCCTCCATGCCTATTAGTTCATGTTGAACAACCATATTCATCACTTCTATATAGGACTCTTCAGGCATCCCATTCGCTTTCACATGCTCAATCATGGTTGATGTGGTATGCTCTTGAATCGGAAAACCAACCGGCAATAGATCTTTTTCGATAAGGTATTCCGCCACATGTTTTTTCATCATTTGGAAATTAATGCTAGACCTCAGCAGTGTATTATCCATATCAAAAATAATGCCTCGAACTTGGCCTAATTTACTCATTGAACCTCACCTATCCATCTCTAGAACTATAGAAAAATTAAGAAATTAGCATTATTAATTATTTTTAGTCGAATTCGACATAATTCGCTAATTATATGTAAATACCGCTATAGACACGTCATTTTTAACTATTTATAATGAGGCGTATTAACTGGTATATAAGTCTTTTACATCATTAACTAGTGCCTTTTGAACTACATATATAGAATCGATAAAAGCAAACCATTGGAAACAATGCGACGCAAAGCCATGACCTAAGGCATCCCTAATTGGGATGCTATGGACGACAGGTTACCGAGTCAAGGAGTTCATCCTTTCATTCGGGATGGACTTTTTTATTTATACGAAATGAGGTGGATTCATGCATCATACCCTAACTAATAGTTATCCTATTTACCTCATATTGCTAATGTTCATTATTTCAATAATTGCTCTTTATATATCCTTTACTAACAAAACAGCACTCAAAGCTTCCCTCTTAGAATCTGCTATTGATTGTATCATGATGTTTAATTCAAGTGGGAGGATCATTGCGTTTAATCCGGCGGCAGAAACCCTTTTTGGATACCAACGCAAAGAAGCTTTAGGGCTTACATTAATCGATTTTCTTTTTGAAAAAGATGGCCAAGAGACAACCTTCTTAAATCTGCTGTTCACGGTCAAAGACGAAACGATTATCGGGAAGCGAATCGAATTGAACGCATTTCGATCGGATGGCAGCGTATTTCCGGCGGAAATAACGATTACGAGTACTCCGTATAAAGGAAAGCATGTCTATACAGCTTATCTTCGCGATCTGACTGAAAAAAAGAAGTCCGAGGAAATGATACAGCAGCTAGCCTACTTTGATCTTCTGACAGGTTTGCCGAATCGCAACCAGTTCAATCAGCTTTTCCATGATGCGTTAAACAAAGCCAAACAACATAATCAGAGCTTAGCTCTACTCTTCCTTGATGTAAATCGATTTAAGCTCATCAATGATACCTTAGGCCATCCCTTAGGAGATCTCGTTTTGCAAAAGTTCTCCGCATTGCTCTCTGAAAGCTTGTTTGCACAAAGCATTGTCTCTAGACTAAGTGGCGATGAATTTGTGATTTTGTACCCATTCGGTAATCGGAAGTCAGCTGCTGTACAAGCGGAGAAGATCATCCAACAATTGGAGGCTCCTTTCCAAATCGACGGACGAAATGTTTTTGTTTCCACAAGTATTGGTATCTCTTTATATCCTATCGATGGAGAATATCCAGAGGTTTTATTGAAAAATGCCGATCATGCGATGTATCAGGCCAAAGAACGTGGAGGAAACCATTATCAATTTTATGAACAGGAAATGAGTGTCATTCATTCAAGGAGAAGCGCATGTGAACAATCCCTCCGGACAGCCATAGAACATAATGAGCTCTACCTGATGTACCAACCCAAATGCCATATTCCTACAGGCAAAATAATCGGCGTAGAAGCTTTACTAAGGTGGGATAGCCACGAGTTAGGAAGCGTCTCGCCGAAGGAATTTATTCCTATTGCAGAAGAATCAGGACTAATTATTTCAATTGGAAAATGGGTACTACAAACAGCCTGCTTACAAATAAAAAAATGGCAAGATGCGGGTATGGAGCCTGTTCCTATTGCAGTCAATATATCGGCTGGCCAGCTTCATCAAGAAGATTTGGTGACAATGATTCTCGAGATTCTGCATCAAAATGAGCTGGAAGCAAACTATTTAGAACTCGAAATCACCGAAAGTGTATCGTTGTATAACAACCTCAGCTGTATGGAAAAGCTTACTGCTTTAAAGAACGAGGGAGTTAAACTCTCTGTAGATGATTTCGGAACAGGTTATTCTTCTTTAAGTTATTTACATAAATCACCAGTCGATATTTTGAAAATTGATAAATCGATCGTTCAAGACATTTCTTCCAACATATCTGCATCTTCAATCATTAAAGCGATTATGACCATGTCACATAGTTTAAATTTGAATGTCATTGCCGTAGGTGTAGAAACTCATGAACAGCTCATTCTTCTAGAAAGATTTGGTTGTGAACATATACAAGGATACTTATTCTCAGTTCCACTTACAGCTGAGTTATTTGAAAATAGTTATGTTATCCCTGATGCAAATGCTAGTCCAAATGCTATATAAAAAAAGCCAGAATGCGGAGGTTACTCCGTCTTCTGGCTTTTCAGATTGGATGCCGAACGAATAGCAAACGGCATGGCCAATGAAAGTAAGCTTGCCAAAAGTCCAAATACGAACATGCCGTGAATACCCGTATAAAAGACGCTGGATTTCGTTAGGATTGCCCCCATAATGGTTACGCTGACAGCTGTTCCAATATTCCGTGCAAAGAGCTGCAGCGAGGTGGAAATCCCCTTCTGGTGCGCTTCCACAAGCTGCTGTGAACCGATTGTAGTAATGGTGAAGATTATCCCATAAGCAAGACCAAGCGTTGTTAGTGCGGTAAACGTGTACCAAAATGGAGAAGCCTCGTGTATGAAATAAAATAAGGCAGCTGTAATGACGAGTATCATATTACCTATGACTAGAAGCCGTTTATATCCATAGCGAAGTACCCATGTTCCACCAGGTATAGCTACGGCCATCCACCCAATGGATGTACTCAGAAGTGCAATACCGCTGACAAACAACGAGTATCCTTGATTTTGCAAGAAGAGAGGTATGAAGCTGGATGTCCCAAAGAGAGCCGCGCAGCTGAGAAAAGAGCTTGCAATCATAATGGCCACCGGACGATTGCGCAGCAGGTTTAGCGGAACGATCGGCGCAGGATGTCTTCTCTCATATAAAAAGAAAGCCATCATAAATATGCCCCCTAGCGCGCCATACACGTAGCTATAATGCTCAACTGCTGTTGTAAGCAGCAATAAGGATATACCACAGGCAAACAAAATAGCTCCGCCATAGTCGACCACTGCTTTCTTCGGTTGATACACCTCCTTATACGGCTGCAAGGCAAGAAGTGCAACAATACATACCGGTATATTAACGAAAAAAATCCACCGCCAGCTCAGGTAGGTCACGAAAAACGTACCCAATAGAGGCGCTAATATCGCAGATAACCCCCACATCCCTGTGAAATACGCTTGAACTTTACCGCGCTGTTCCACCGGATATATATCTCCCGCAATGATAGCTGGAAAAGGCATCATTACCCCTGCTCCAATCCCTTGAATGGCTCTAAATAGGATCAACTGCAGCATGCTCTGAGATAAACCGCAAAGCACAGATCCGAATAGAAACAGAAGTATACCTGCTGCATAGATCCGTTTCCGCCCAAATAGGTCAGATAATCTGCCTGCTAATGGAGCTAATACAGTAGAAAGGACCATATAAGAGGTAAATGCCCATGCGTACAGGTCATTGCCACCAATTTCTTTCACAATAATCGGCATTGTGGTATTGGCAATCGTGGTATCGATAGACGACACTAATACCGCCAATACAATACTCACCATAACCGTTGTTCGATTTCTCATGGATGTCCCCTCCTAAATGCTGACTTTTTTTCACATCCACATATTGTAACTGATTCCAGAATGAATGAATAGCATGTTCAGAGCAATGATGAAGTCAAATAACAAAGCAAATTAAAAATATCCCTTTACATAATGCTTTTCTATGTAATAAAATTAATCCAATAAGGTTAGTGGGTAATTTGATTGGGGACATGACAACATGACTTTAACAGTTTTATTTATGGGTGTATTTGTTGGTTTTATGGTCGGATTGACTGGTGTAGGTGGAGCTTCGCTGCTAACCCCCATTTTGATCCTGATTGGTGTTAATCCTTCAATTGCCGTGGGAACAGACCTGCTTTATAATTCGATTACCAAGCTTTTTGGCACGATTCAGCATTGGCGGCAGAAAACGATTGATTTCAAGCTGGTCAAAATGCTGGCTATGGGTAGTATTCCAGGTGTAATCACAGCCGTAATTTTTTTGAAATTATTCAATTCGTTCTTTCATAATCAGGAGATCATTATTAAGCATGCTCTTGGTTATGTCTTGATTCTGGTAGCATTTGCTACCTTGTTTAAAGTTTTCTTCGGTCACAAGATCAAAGAAAATCGCTGGCAGCTTAAATCTTTGGAGGAGAAACGAGGACTAACCATCACCATTGGTGCTGTACTGGGTTTTGTTGTCGGACTTACGTCCATTGGATCCGGCTCCCTGTATGCCATTGCGATGCTTTACTTTTTCCGTATGATCCCTGCTCAGCTCGTAGGAACTGACATCGCTCACGCTTTCTTCCTTGCGACGACTGCAGGTATTCTGCACGCAAGTATGGGAAATGTGAATTATACACTTGTCCTCAATCTTCTCATCGGTTCCATTCCCGGCGTCGTTATCGGCAGCATGCTCTCTGCCAAGGCACCGACCAATATTCTACGCACGATTATTGCTAGTCTGGTATTAATTAGCGGTCTTAAATTAATAGGATGAAACGGAGCTAAGGCTCCGTTTTTATTTCCACAGATCCTGTAACCCATACAAGAAGCATCCGATTAATTTACTCGGATGCTTCTTGTTGTTCTCATATCATGTCGTTTTGTGCGGTTCCCCGGGAAATATCCACTCCTTTACTTCAACGTCATTTCCCGAGTAAACCACAATTTATAGCTAAGTATGCTCAATATGATACTTGTAATTGCCGCTGCTGCTGTGAAAGCAAACAAAATCAACATTTGATAACGAACAGCCTCCACAGGATTTGCACCTGCGATAATCATCCCCGTCATCATTCCAGGAAGCTGAACGAGTCCAACAGTTTTCATTCCGTCTATTGTCGGAATCATGCTGGCCTTCACGGAGCGCTGCAGTGCTTGCTGAATAGCCTGTCTAACCGAAGATCCGAGAGCTAGCAGCGCTTCAATTTCCCCACGCGACGATTGCACCTCACGGTCCATCTGATTCAAAAACAATCCACAAACAATCATAGAACTACCAATTGTCATACCGCTAATCGGGATAATGAATTGGCTCGTTGGCTTGATAATATGTAGACCAAGCATGAGTGACATTGTTAACGTTTCCGTTACAGCAATCGCAGCAGCTATTCTCCAATATATCCCCTTTAACCCTTCTCCGCGTTTGCCCGCATTGTGTGTAGCAATCACAATCATAATCGCAATGATAATAAAGATAAGTCCCCAATGCTCCGTTTGAAAAATAAAATGAAGCACATACCCAATGAATAACAACTGCAAGGCTCCACGAATTGTTCCGATGGCAATGTCCTTCTCAAGCCCAAGCTTCTGCCATTTAGATAAGGCCACCGTAATCATGACGAAGGTCAATGTAAAGCCTAACGCTAGGGTAGACACGTTGAATCCATACCCCCTTCGACTGAGAATGAATCCGTCCATTCAACTGTTTCTTCTGGTACAGATTCAGTTAATGATCCACGATTCAAATACCAGAACCGATTGCCTACCCTTTTGGCTTGCTCCATTTCATGCGTCACCCAAATAAGCCCGCCTCCCCGCTCTTCAAGCCAATTCATCAGGGTATCTTCTACTGCCTGCTTGCTCTGTGAATCAAGCGCAGAAGTCACTTCATCAAGTAAGAGGATATCCGCTCCTAGCAGCATTGACCGCACTAGTTGAACCCGCTGCTTCTGTCCTCCAGATAAATCTGCCGCCTTCTGAGCCCAATTCAGGTCACCGAGCCCAACCTGCTCCATCAAGCTAAGCGCTAATGGTTTATCGAAATTACACTGATGCAGTTTACTCGTCAAAGCTAGGTTGTCTGCGACCGTAGTAGGAAGCATTACCTGCTGCTGGGGGACATAGCAGACCTTCTTTCGCCATTCACTTGGTCCCCAGCTCGCAGCAAGTCGTCCATGCAAGGATAAGTTTCCGCCATCCATGCTTTCTAAGGTGGACAATATCCGAAGCAGTGTACTCTTCCCTTGGCCGGAAGGACCTAGAATCGCAATACGATCCTTGGGCAAGACGTTCGTATTTATTTGCTCCATTAAAGGCGTCAGACCTTCGTTTGGGTGCTTCTTATGTAGATTTTCAATAACCAGAATAGGCTGCAGAACTTTTCACTCCCATCTACCCAAGTTTTACATATATCCGTTTAATTAGTATATCACAGCCATAATTCAACGTGGCATTAACCTATTTTTCGTTGGAAATAGGCTTTAGCCTACACCAGGAGACTGACCTTAGTCATACTTTGTGATGAATACCCAATGTGATGATAAAGGAGCTACTGCATATGCAGCGACTAATGTGTAAAGGGAAGATCCATCGTGCGACGGTAACGGAGGCCGATTTGGATTACGTGGGAAGCATTACCATAGATGGTTTATTGATGCGCAAAGCGAATATTTTACCCTATGAAATGGTTCAAGTCACAAGCCTGCGAAACGCCACCCGGTGGAAAACATACGCGATACCTGCGCCGGAAGGCTGCGGCAAGATCGGTTTGAATGGTCCCCCTGCCCACCTTTTTGCTCCTGGCGACCTTGTTATTATTCTTAGTATGGGACTTATGAATGAAACAGAAATTAACAACCTCAAACCTCAAGTGGTTTTCGTTGATGAACGCAATCAACTGCTCCGGGTTGAAGAACATGATCTTGTTATTCTCAAGCAAGAAGCGAAATCCAATGACTAAACTAAACACAAGCAAATGGACCAAATATAAGCTGCTGCGGAAATCGTCTAAACTTAGTGTGCATCTTCCAAAAACAGCTTGGCTGCGAAAGAGCTCTTTCTGGCGCATGATAAAAAAATACCGTGAGATCATCATTAAACCGACTGGGAGCTATGGGGGCAATGGTGTCATTCGGATCAAAAAGATGGATTCTTCCACATATGAGATACAGGATGGCGCTAAGAAGAAAAATTTTACAGAGCATACCCAATTAAACGCCTATATCAAAAAGAAAGCGGGCAAGAACAACATCATTCAGCAGCGAATTCCGCTTGCTACGGTGAATGACCGGCCCTTTGATCTCAGAGTGATGGTACAGCGACGCCTCAATTCACCTTGGGAAGTGACCGGTAAACTGGCCAAAGTGGCCGGAAAGGGCTTTATCGTAACGAATATTCGCATGAGCAGCGGCAAGGTCGTATCCGTGGAGCATGCTCTCAAAAATTCGGCACTCAAAACGATGCGAGCTGCCGACCTCCTCTCACAGCTCGATAAAGTTGCTTTACAAGCCGCTCAGAAACTAGCTCCTTTCTATCCTTGGGTGCGTACGATGGGGATTGATATGGCTTTTGACAAAGAGGGAAATGTTTGGATTATTGAGGTTAATTTTGCTCCTATGCTTGAGCTATTTTTGAAACTGAAGGATAAGTCGATGTTCCATAAGATGAAGTCATTTCACAAAAACAAACCGAATAAATGAATCGAAAAATAAGTTCGAAAAATAAAATAAATCAAAAGACACAAGCCGTTTCCATCTTCTCTTCTTGGTAATAGTCTAAATAAGAGTTTGTAATAAATAAACTCAAATTAAAACTATAATAGTTTTCCTTTTGAAAACTTTGAGGAGGCCCGGAGATGAACCGATTGGGGCTTTATTGCTCACGATGTTCTGTAAGGCTCCCTTTCCGCTATCAAGAAATGAAATGTGACTGCGGTGGTACTTTATTGGTCGATTACGACTTGGAGCACATAGCGAGAACATTAACGAAGGAAGCTATACAAACACGCTACCCATCGATGTGGAGATATAAAGAATTGCTTCCAGTGAGTAACCCTGATTGTATCGTCACCCTAGGCGAAGGCTGGACGCCACTCTTGCACATGCAGGAATGGGAGCAGAAACTGCCTATTAAACGGCTATGGATCAAGAGAGAAGAACAGAACCCTACGGGGAGCTTTAAGTCGAGGGGCTTCTCCGTCGCTGTGTCCTTGCTCAAGGAAGCGGGAGCGACGAAAGCGGCCGTTCCATCCAATGGAAATGCCGCGGGCGCATTAGCCGCCTATGCGGGGCGTGCAGGGATCAAGGCATCTGTCTTTATCCCTCTGGATTGCCCGCCATTAATCGTGGACGAATGCCCGTTATATGGAGCTGCTACCTTCCTCGTCGACGGCTTCATTCATGATGCAGCAGCAATTATTGAAGCGGGTAAACAAGAACAGGGCTGGGTAAACGTAGGCACATTGAAGGAGCCCGGACGTGTAGAGGGCAAGAAAACAATGGGACTTGAGCTCGCCGAACAACTTGGTTGGACATTCCCCGACGTCATCATCTATCCAACCGGCGGCGGCTCCGGTATTATTGGCATGTGGAAAGCTTTCCAGGAGCTCAAAGCAC
Organism: Paenibacillus phytorum; assembly: GCF_013141715.1. Classification (GTDB taxonomy): domain Bacteria; phylum Bacillota; class Bacilli; order Paenibacillales; family NBRC-103111; genus Paenibacillus_E; species Paenibacillus_E phytorum. Next base: position 14,625 of record NZ_WHOA01000186.1, read on the forward strand.
TCCGCTGGATTGACGGTCCCATGCCCAGATTCGTTTGTGTGCAGGAAGAGGGATGCCAGCCAATTGTCGACGGCATAACATGCAACTGCAACCAAGCTGAAAGTGCCCAAGCTGCCGGAGTAGAAGCTAGTCCGACAGGTATGCGCGTACCGAATCCGCCAGACTTGGCGTTCATCCTGTCGATTGTGGAACAAAGCGGCGGCACAGCCATCGCCCTCTCCAAGAGCCAAATTGCCGAGGCCACTCGCACCTTAGGCTCGCAGGGCATCTCTGCGTCCCCCGAAGGCTCGGCAACTTGGGCAGGTCTGCTCGCCCTCTGCGACAGCGGATGGCTGCGTCCGAGCGATTCCGTTGTGCTTTTTAATACGTCGCACGCAATGAAATATGTGAAGTTTGGTTCTATCGCTGCACTTCCGATTATTAGAAGCTATGAGGAGTATCTCCGTTTGTAGGAATGTTGTACGTTGTACAACTTCCCAAGTTACAAACACAGAAAAGACTATTAATAGGAAGTCTATTCCGCTATAAGCTCCCTAAAATCAAATCAAACAGCCAGGAGGAAACCCTCCTGGCTGTTCATTTCTCAACCTTATTGACCTAAATTATTTTCTTCATACAGCCGATACATCGCTTGAATTAAAGGCTCTGCCGGGTCACGATTCAGTAAATATAACGTCATTAAATATTGCAGCGGAAGCGCACACGTATTATTGCCGTCTTCAACAGCTACGAAGCCAGCCTCTAGGACTGGACCATGCTCCTCATGAAGCTCCAAGTCCACATAGATCTTTTGGTCAGGGAATTCTTCTCGCACGGTAGCCGCGCAATAAGGAACAATATGTTTATCCAGCAGCTCTTTGGCATCATCTTCCGATTGTGGAGGATTCGGCAGTGGATGATTTTCTGGGCTTCTTAGCAAGTCTACGAAGAATGACGATAACCACAGCCCTGCATTCGGATTCGTTTGGAAGTTTCTCATAATTTCATTCAAGAAAAATCCGCATGATGTGGACTTTTCATCATTTTTAAGTGTGAAAGCAAACATTGGACCATAAGTCGGATTATTGCCGATTTGTCCATCTACTTCATATTCGGGAAATTGTTCTTTCATTACTTCTTGAATGTGCTGGAACCAAGTCATAATGATTTGGGCCTGTTCGCGTTCTTGGTCTTGTTCGTTATCTACTGGAACTTGTGTGTCAATATCTTTTTCTGTCATTGTGGTTAAAGCCTCCTGAATCATTCAAATTGGCACGAATATCCCTATTGTACCGCATTTGATCAAGATCAGAAAGCTAATGTTGCATTTTTAAGGACGAATGCGGACACCCCCGACTTCCGAAGCATTAATCGAAACGGCATTGCCTCCTTGACCGATCGTTGCTCTAGCGGATTGTCTTACTCTTACTTTCGTTTTCCCCTGCATACTGCAGTAGCATATGCGCAAGAGTGACAGGTTGTCTCTCGGCGAGAGCATACATAGGATGAATGCGAATGTTTTTCCGGTTACAATCGTTTTGGCGTCGGCATACCCAGCACTTCCAGTACCTGATGCATGGTTTGTTTATACATTTGCGTGATCCAAAGACGATGGGCGATGCTTTCTTCACTGCCTTTTAAAACCGGACAAACACTGTAAAAATGGTTAAAAAGCGAAGCTAGCTCGAAAGCATAATGGCAGAGTATGCTAGGTGCCAATTGTTTTGTGGCAGTTTCCAGTGTTTCGGGCCAATAGGCGGCGTGCCTCAAAAGGTGGTATTCCTGTTCTTCCAAAAGAGCCCCATTGAACTTTGCCTCCATTTGTGACAGACGAGTATCTTTCTTCGCTTTGTCCAAAATACTGTTTGCTCTTGAGTATGCATAAAGCAAGTAAACGCCCGTGTTCCCGGTAATTTCCGTCGCATGCTCCAGGTCAAAAATAACTTCCGTTTGCAGCTGATATTTCAGCAAATAATAACGGATCGCAGCCGCAGCTATCGATCTGCTGGATATCCCCGCTTTTCTTGAGCGTTTAGCGTCAATGACTCTCTCCATGCGATCGAGTAGGTCCGCGACTTTAATTCCAATCCCTTGGCGCCCAGACATCGCATAGGAGCTTTTGCCCTCCGAAATATCAATACCCAGTCCTGCAGCAGTTTCCGGGCTTAAGGAAACGACCCCATAGCTCACGTGTTTAAGCTGACTCGCCTGCTGCTCATAGCCCAACACTTCTAAAGCTAGCATAACCATCTCCTGCGGGTATTGCTGACGATAATCAATGACATTAATGACAACATCCGCTTGCCCTATTAATTTCTTCTTGCCCTGGGAAGCTGTGGACCATAGTCCATCCTCCCATTTTTGATATACAAAATCATTCGACAGCACACCGAATTTCCATAGATGATAGGCTATATCCTTCGCTGTATACGTTAAAATACCATTGGAACGAACGAGCACCTTATCCCCTTGATAATCCGTGCTTTCTCCAACTGAAACAGCTCCTTCTTCTAGATTCTTCAGTACCCAGCAGCCTGCTAATTTCCCATATGTCACCTTATGAAACATATCTGTTTGGCTCAGCAGCTCGAAGGTTGTATCCCAAAATCCCGCTCTCACAATACTGCTTTCCCAAACCAGCACATCGTATTTAATACCGAATTGCTTCATTTCTTCCAACTGCTCGCGAACGATCCTTTCCGCTACTAAAGCACCCATCCATGCAAGATTGGAATGCCCGCTCTCTAGCGCATGAAGAACGGTAGAACGCTGCTCTACAAGCTCCGGCTGCACTTTGTAAGCCTGATTCACCTTCGCGTAGGTCTCCCAACAAAAGTCGCCAAATCGATTAAAAGTCTCTTCTGTTTGAGTATGAAGAATGCCTACTACGGTATCCGCTAATTGATTTCCCAGATCATCAATATAGTTATGCACCTCCACCTGATAGCCTGCTTGCGAGAGCATGCGTGACAAGGAATCACCGATGCAGGAATTTCTCAAATGGCCAACATGAGCAGCTTTATTGGGGTTGATTGATGTATGCTCGATCAAAATTTTTGTTTTGTTTCTTTGGTCAGCAAGACCATTGGAAGCATCATAATGACCAGTGGACCAGGTGTCCCAATTTACATAAAAGTTCAGAAACCCCGGCGGCACCGCAGCCACTTTGGCAAATAAGCATTGAACTGACCCGTTCTTTTCTATGCGCTGTTGAAGCTCTTGCGCGATTTGCAAAGGAGCTTTTCGTACTATTTTTGCTAAAAGCATAGCTACATTCGTGCTGTAATCACCGTGCTCAGGATGAGCTGGGTGCTCCGTCAAGATTTTCAGAGTCGCAGGCTGTTCTATTCCGTACTCTTGAAATAAAACATCTACATGAAGCTTGATTTCATTCATTAGAAGCTGCTGAATCATGGAATATTCCTCCTAATAGGATAATGCGGAACTGTGAATGTTTTTGGCAGGAAAACGCAAAAAAGCCCCGTCTCTACAATAAGAGACGAGAGCTGTTCATTCCCGCGGTACCACTCTAAGTGCTAAACCACTGGTTTAACCACTCCAACGATAACGGCTTATGCCGGATCTCCCTACATCGTACCTTCGGAAGACCATTTCCCAGGCCCGCTTCACTCTTGACATTCGTACCGGTTCCCACCTGCTCCGGCTCGCTGCGACTGTCCGACAAGAATTACTGTCCTGTTCACCAATGTTACTTATGAAATTAAGAATTTACTGAATATTACAGCAATACTAATGTGTTGTCAAGATGCAACTAATTTCATCATCATTATGCCAATGAACGCTAAAGCTAAGCCGGATTGCTCCATTTTCGAAAATTTATCCCTCAAAACAAACCGTGTATACAATAAGACTATCAATACATTAAGGGCAACGACCGCAGAAACTAACCCCGTTTTCCCCTGATCGAACGCATGAATAATGAAGATCATACCAATGACATTTGTAATCCCGATGACCATTCCAATCAGAAAGGTTCTGCGTTCGGTCCAACTGGCTGGCGCAGTTTCCTTTCCTTTATCCTTGGCCCTGTCCTTCAACCACCATAATCCAAAACAGCAAGTCCCCGTCGCAAACATAAAAAATAGCGTTGGAAATAATGGCGCAGAAACGATGGTAGTCCATTTACTAGACAAATCATTCCCGGCAAAAAGAAACAAAGCAAGCACTCCCCATCCGGCTCCTTGCAGGTTCTTTAATGTGATATCATTCGAGTATCGGACGAATAAGATACCTACAACGATCACAATGAAGGCAAAGAACTGCCATAAATTGAGTCGTTCATCCCAAAGTAGAAATGCGACGAAAACCACAACGACCGATGGTAAACCGGTGAGGATGGCAACTAACGAGGCTTTGCCTACCGCAAAGCCTTTGAACATACTGGCATTGGCTCCAAAGGAGAACAACCCCATCTGAACACCAATCAGAGTAGACACCGTCCACTCTTGCTGAGTAATAAGGGCGCAGCAAATGCTGACGAGCGCCCCCATAAAAAATGTGCCGCAGAGCAGCACATTCCGATTCAACGATTGCTGGCTGGTCCAATGATATAGAATGCCTCGCAGCCCAAAGCTGACAGCCGCAAGTACTGAAAATATAAGCCACATGAGAACAGTTACCCCTTTCTTTTAAGCAAAGATCGGGTAATTTTACCACATTAATCTTTATTGGACAACACTTGGTTGTAACAATAAACGCACAAGGATCGCATCGCCGCCAGCAGATACTTTTACTTCAGCAAATTTGGCGTCCCTTTCATATATACGGCCTGTTCCTTCCGGAATGAAATAAGTCTCAATGCCGAACTCAATACCCTCGTAACCGAGTTTTTTTCCATTCAAGCGAACCTCTCCCGGTGCTAATGTTTCACCTTTGGTGTACACGCGGCGGTATTCGTAAACACCTGTATCCTGGTTCGGAGCGAGAACGATTGTAATTTTCCCCTTAGAATCTGCATCTTGATTTTTATCTGCAAATAGAGGCGGCTCAGATATCGTATAGCGTAAACGCACATAATCACCCTGAATGAGAGAACGTGGATCAAGCGGTTCAAGCTGCAGTTTAATCAGCTGTCCGTGAGCAAGCAGCCACTCACTTTTGCCAATTTGTAAGGACATTGCCATGACTTGCAGCAGAACTAGCAGAGCAATGATCCAGCGGTTCATTGCATAATTAGAGTTAGCCTCTGGTTGTTCGCTTACTTCCAAGCGATGTCTTTTTTCATACCAAACTGTAAAGGCAAGAACCAAAATCCCGATGACCGCAAAGCTAATCGATTTGTGCAGAAGCTTCCAGGCCAGATCGTAATATTTGTATACTAGGAAAGCAATCCAGAAGCCCATTGACCATGCGTAAATCCATTTGATATACAGTTGTCTACTTATGACCAAAGCGAGAACTACGACGATAAAGAACAGCACATTGGCTATATAATACCAAGATGACTCCGCCATAAAAGTTAAGGCAAATAAAGTTAACAAAAATGAAGGAAAACTGCTGTAAAGAATAGGCTGTCTGACTCCCGCATTGGCTATGACCTGACAACTGGCAAAGATAACGAATAATAAAGCGGTAAGCACAGTAAGCACCATTATTCCGCTATCCATCCAATTGAAAAGTACGAAGGAAGCAATAATGACACCAGTAAGAAAGAAGAATATACGATGTACCACCCCAGCAATGTAGATGAAAGCTGCAACCGTAAGCGCTAGGAAAACCAAGAGAATAGTAACATTCTCTGTAAAAACAGCCGCTCCGGCGCCAAGCAGCAATCCACTAATGAGAATTGTGTATCGTACTAATGAATTTAGTTTTTTCGCTATGATCATCGCAATGACAGTGACAATACCAAAACCTATAAGCACATTCTCTGGTTCATCAAATCCTAGTACAACTGTAACGATCCCAATGATCGTCAAGCTTCCCAGAAGCGAACCAATAATGATGACCGAAACCGTGAGGACACGAACGACCCATTTGGTAAAATCTCCATCCGGCTTCGCATGATCAGAAGCTTCTAAATCTGAGCGATTTTCCGGATCCAAATGTTTGGATGCAGGATTCCAAGAGCGAATAAAGTTCATGAACTTCACATTCGCAAAGATGAACAAGATAATAAACAACAAACTGGCAATGAAAAAAATCTCGTTATAATGCTGGATGATAAGCTCGATATATTTGACTGTCACCGTGATCGATACCCACAATCCGGCAAACAATAGATAAGCTTTGTTCCTCGTCTTGTGTGTATAGTAAACGGCTACCGCAAGTACTAGAACGAGTGGTAGGTTCATTAAGACTCCGTGCTTTTCGTACGCTTGTGAATTTGAAGCCACGATCAAAACTGCCATCCCAACTTGAAAAGAGATCCATTTGAGAAAAGATGAGTGCAAACGCCCCCGCTCGGTCAGAACATACAAGATGCCATTCGCAATGGCGATTCCGAGCCAGATGGTAATTTGGATGATTTCCGCATCTGAGCTCCCTCCCCAACGTCCGAAGAAATAAATCCCATAAGCGAGATGACCTAAAATATACGCCAGTACATAGTAGGGCTGCCATCTAGTCAATAGGGCAAGTAAAAATGCCGGAATGAACCATACGGCGAACAAGCTGTAACTGTCAGCATGAGAATTGTAGGTTTGCCCAATGAGTCCGACACCAACACCGAACGAAATGCAGCTCCCGAACAGGCTAAGTTTACTTAGAAACTGCCTGCCATTTTGGCGAGAAAGCCATACAGATAAGCCGTAAAAGCCCATTATGAGCACAAAGACAGGAATGAGTTTCTCCCAGCGGTTTAATTTCTCCCAATTCGTAGCGAAAAAATATACAATGGCGGTTAGTAGAGCACTAGCTCCCAATACATAGCCTAGCCCAATCGTAACAAATTTGGATTTCATGATGATATTCCTCCTCTCGCTTACTTCTTATTGTACTAGAGATGTTCAGTTTGAGAAGTACTATCTATTCCTAGTACCAGATCATTAGCCTATGGATGACTACGACTTTAAAATAACAAAAAAGCCAGCACTAGGCTGGCAAGTAATCAAAGGAAGAAAACCTTTATATTCAATTTGCAATCTTAAAATTTTGAACGGAGCTTTGCAGCTGGGCAGCCATATCAGATAGTTGGCGAATCGCTGAAGTAATTTCTTGAATGGAAGCACTTTGCTCTTGAGCCGCCGCCGCCACTTCCTCGTAGCCTGCAGATTGTTCCTCCGTAATTCCAGAAATTTTCTGCATGGCGTTAGAAATGATCTCAAAGGATCTTTCTGCTCTCACTAAAGTATTGATCAAGTGGTCTGTCCGATTGGAGAAAACGGAAATTCCGTTAAAAATAACTTTAAAACTTTCATATGTATCGTTAATCCAGCTTTGACCTTGTTCAACTGCTTGATTTCCTTGAACAATGCTCTCCATGACAAGAAGGCTATCATTTTGTGTACTGGAAACGAGCTCGGTGATCGAGCTTGCGGCTTTCGTGGATTGCTCCGCCAGCTTCTTCACTTCACCAGCGACAACAGCAAAGCCTTTCCCTTGCTCGCCAACCCGTGCCGCTTCAATGGACGCATTCAAAGCCAGTAGGTTCGTTTGCTGTGCAATTTCGGTGATGATATGGATAATTTCCCCGATTTCCTTCGAGCGGTTTCCTAGCTGCTGCGCGGCTTCTTGGGAATGCTTCATCTCTTTCTGAATCACATTCATCTGATGTAGTGTCTTCTCAACAAGCTGTTGGCCTTCTGCAGATTGAGCACCTACCTTATGGGCCATTTCCTGCATCTCTTTGACTTCAGATGTTACCTCTGATAATTCCGTATTGATCTCAACGATTGATGAAGTACTCTCTGTAATGGAAGAAACAACTTCAGCAACCCCTTCGTTCATGCTATTCATAGAAACGGCAACCTGCCCGCTACTTGCGCTGGATTCGTCCGCAGACTGATACAATTGCGCACTTGTATTGGTAATAAGGTTGGATGAAGAAAATATTTGGCGGATCAGGGAATCTAAATTCTGACGCATCTCGTTAAAAGCATTAGCCAATTTACCGATCTCATCTACTCGCTGGATAGAGACTTGTGCAGACAAATCTCCAGCAGCAACCTTCTCTGTTACTCGCATCAGTTGAATGACCGGTCTCGTCACACTTCGACTTATGAAATAGGCTATCAGACCGCCTAAGACTATAACGATTAAGGTAATCGTAAAGGTTGTCCATAACAATTCTTGCTTCGTTTTGGGAACGACCGAGGCATCTAAATCAATGCCGACAATTCCGACGTTTTCACCTTTAGCATTTTTGAGAGGGACAAAGACCGATTTATGTATACCAAATTCGTCTTTGTAAATCTCACTGATCGTTAGTTTGTCATCCTTGATCGCATTGTTCATCTCTGGCGTAAAAGGATACTCGGTGCCGAAATCTTCATCAACGCCAGTTAAAATGACGATTTGATCTTTATTTTGAACTTTCTGTAAGACATAAACATTTTCAAGAGAGTCTTGCTTTTTAAATTGTTCAAACTGCTGTTTAATTTTAGTATAGGCCGGTTTATCTTTGCCTGTAATTTCATCTGCATGTTCAGGAATAGAAGTCATATATTTCGAAACATTTTCAATATTTGTGGTTAATCTTAGAACGAATTGATCCTCAAGCTTCGTTGTTAAACTTTTGCTGGCCAAATAGGAAGAGACAGTGAAGGCTGCGCATACGAATAGCAGAAGCAGTAAGATACTGCTCGTCATCTTCACCGCGATTTGTCCTCTGAACCAGTTTATTATTTTATTTGGAGCATGCTTTGCCACTTTTCAATTACCTCCTGCTTAATATCGATGTTTCGGAATATTTCTCATAGACTTGCGCTACAGTTTCCTTCAAATATTGAATAATTTCATGCACATGTTTTGTCTCCGTATAAGGGGAGATGACAAAAATCTTTGTCGCGTACAGAGCAATAGAATTAGCATCCTTCGTTTGAACAAGCAGATGCTTTTTGGTGTCGCCAAAGAATATGCGGTCGCGATGATTCCCAAGCATTTCGAATAAACGTTCGTTAAATTTATTATTCCGCTCAATTTCCTTAAGAGTGCACTTGCCCGAAATTTCATTCTGAAAATGCGGACTGCCTTCCGGATATATACGAAATAGTGTAATGATGCCAGGATTGTCGTTATTGACGATTTCAGCTTGAGGGATTTCTTGGCGCAGCGCTTCCCGGAAAGCGAGATTAACCTCAACGAACTGAGCCAGCAATTGCTGATACCCTTGAATGCCGAATGCAAGCAGAGCGCTGTATATACTAATGGAGCTAGCCATGCGCGAGCACTCCAACGTATACCCAGTATGATACTGTCCGTATCCCCGATGTCCGACATAGGGGGTTTCATCCGGATGCAGATCCATAAGTCTTAAATCGGCGGCATCCTTGACCAGAAATAGGCTTGTCAGGTAAGGGGTCTGCCCTAGCTTTTGAAAATCGAAGCAGAGCGAGTCGGCCAAATGCAAATGCTTCATCTTGCTTTGGATAGAAATTAAAGCCTGAGCGACATCTTTCTTTAATTCGAGTGGATTGGTGGCGAAATCATAGTCATTAAAGAAAGCAAAGAATGCACCTAAAGCAGAGTCTGCATGAATATGAGGTCTAAGCAACCCATGATGAACGGCTACCTTGTCAGACACAGCATAAATTTGCTCCAAATCGTCAATCCCCATGGCATCCGTCGTTCCTGTCGTAGCTACAATGTAAATCGGAATTCCGCCTCGTGCGATTACTTCTTCCATTTTAACTCGCAGATCATTCACATCCATGGAGCTGTCAGCATTCGTGCGAACTCTGATTAATCTATCGCTCCCTATTCCCGATGCCTCCATAGATTTAAACAAGCTGTAGTGAGCGGCTTCGGAACAAAAAGCATACAAGTTGTCGGGAACACCTTTTTGCAATGCGTCCGGAACGAATTTGGCGATCGCTATCCGGAGACCTGAGAATACAGCTCCTTGTCCGCCCCATGTCGTATATCCGCCGCTTTTCAACGCATCATAGCCTATTAATTTGGACATCATGCTGATTACTCTTACTTCAGCTTCAGCTCCGGCTGGGCCGTATACATCCCATAAATTGTTTCCGTTAACCAAAAACGCCGCAATCATGCCCATAATCCCCGGGATGCTTGCCATCGGCAAAATATTCGTTAAAAAATATTTCGTATGATAAGGATGATCATGCAGCAATTTCAATAACTCTGTATTAACTTCCTCTAAGGGGACGCTGCTATTAGGGATGGAGCTATCTCGAATCAGATTGTTATAAAAAGTCCCTGTTCGGTTTTTCTCGCCCTTAAGATTGACGCCGTCCGGGTTTTTGAGATCATCTACTCCTGTTACTAATTGTTCAATGAGTCGCAAAACCATTTGTCGCGTTTGTTGGTTTCCATCCTCACTGGGGAATAATTGCTGTACATTCGTTAGTCTTTTCTCTCTCATTAATTTCTCTCCTATCGATAGAATTGCTTGAAGAAAATGATCACAAAAAAAAGGAGAAACACAGGCATAAATGCCCTATTCCACCAATTGCTACAATGCAACTGGCTGACATATCCTTGTTGGATGTAGTCCCTCTAGCTTTGCGTCCCTATTTTTCAATAGGTTTGCCATTATAAAGTTGTAGGTGAAAATTCCCATCTTCGACAATAATCGACAGCAAAACTTTACAATTTTATACATTAGTATAGTATAGTAAACTAAATAAAACAACACAATTTTCCAATATGTAACTAAATTGCTTTTTTAACATTTTCCCCGACCAATGGTAAAATAGGATCAGATATCTCTTTACAAGACAGTTATACCAATCCATTTATGCTATAAACGATAGAGTCTTGCAGAATCCTTCTAGGACTTTTATCACGTCTTCAAAATGAGAAAATCTCTAACGAAGTCATTCATAGATGAGCGACCGCGTTTAGAGGTAGGTTTTATCGCAAAAAAAAGCTTCGTCACGACTTCCAAATAAGGAGCCGGACAAAGCTTATTTTCACACCCTCAGTTGCGGTGCATTCATGCTACGAAATGGTTTGTGCAGCATCCATATTCCCCTGTGAATGCAGATATAATTGCTCGTAGTAGCCACGGAGCGCAAGTAATTGAGCGTGGTTCCCTTCTTCAACAATTTTCCCCTGACTCATCACAATGATGCGGTTGGCATGCATAATGGTCGAGATGCGATGCGCGATGACAAGTGTCGTTCTTCCCTCGGCTACAACCTGCAGCGCGGATTGAATCAACTGCTCCGTTTGTGAATCCAAATTCGCTGTAGCTTCATCTAGAATCAGAACTTTCGGCTGGAATACGATAATTCTTGCGAACGAGATCAGCTGTCTCTCTCCTGCGGAAAGCCCGCTTCCTCTCTCGGATATGCGTGTCTCATAACCATCCTTCATTCGTGAAATGAGAATGTCTGCCCCAACCATCCGGCATGCCTCTATCACTTCCTCACGCGTTATGGTTTCATCGAACATCCGGACATTGTCCAAAATGCTGCCTGCGTATAAGTACGGTTCCTGCTGTACGAGTCCAACCATACGATGTAGTACGGCCTGCGGGATATCTCGAAGATCCGTGCCATCAATGCGGATACTTCCCTCCTGCACATCATAAAAGCGGCAAAGCAGACTAATCAGCGAGCTTTTACCAGCGCCAGTCGTCCCCACAATACCGATCATTTCGCCGGGTTCAATATGTAGCTCTAGATCCTCAATAACAGCTGTATCTTTCAAATAGCCAAAATGCACATGATTGAAATGAATGTCCCCCTTCACATCGGACAACGAGGGTGACGACACGCCTTCCTTATCCTTAACTTCCGGTTGAATGGAGAAGATATTCCATATTCGATTTACAGACACCGTCGTAGATTGAAGCGTATTCCACTGCTGAGTAATGTTATTAATCGGTTGAAAAAACTGCCGAATATACGTAATAAAAGCATACAAAACACCGAATTCAATCGTTTTATCGAAAACGGCAATACCGCCAATCCAAGTAATAAAGGCTACCGACAAATTACCCAATATATCAAAGGAACGATTGAACAAAACATTGGTACGAATTTCTCTCAAATTAGCACGAAAATACCCAAGATTCCGCTCAGTGAAGCGATTCATCTGTTCCTTCTCTTGATGAAAAGCTTGAATGAGATGCATCCCAGATAAATTCTCAGCGGCAAAAGCAACCATTTGAGACAGCTGCGTCCTCGAGAGCTGATAGGTTTTGCGCATATATCTGCGAAAACTAACCGCAATAATCACAATGATAGGGATCACGATCATGCTGTACATCGTTAGCTGCGGGTCCAAATGATACATCAGCACAATAATGAATACGAGTGTCATGCCATCACGCACCAAACTTAGAAGAACTTGGGTAAAAAACTGATTCAGCGTTTCTGTGTCACTGGAAACATGTGTAATCAGGCTGCCGCTTGGCGTCCGGTCATAATAAGACATCGACTGTTTAAAAATGTGCTCGAACAAATCCTTGCGTATTTTGGCGACGATGTTTTGGCCGGCAAACTGCAATAAATTGTTCTGCAGATAACTGAAGAATAAACTGCTGATAGATAGACCTGCATAGAACAAGCAAATGAGCAGCAGGGAGCGATAGTCATTTTTCCCAATCATCAAATTATCATCAATCGCGATCTTAACCAGATACGGCTGAAACAAATCAGCTGCTATCCCAAGTAATGCGCAAAATAAAACAGCTACAAAAGTAAACCTATGCGGTTTGGCATAAACGAATAAAAAACGAAAGGAAGATCGCGTCTTCTGCCGCTCCTCATTGCTTTTGTTACTCTGTTTGGGCATCGTCGCTACCTCCCTCTTGTATCGCATGAAGCTCAGCGTACAAGCCTTCTTGCGCAATTAGCTCTTCGTGCGTGCCGCGCTGCACAATCCTGCCTTCATGAAGCACGATAATCTCATCCGTATGCTTCAATGCGGAGATACGATGTGCGATCCAAATGGTCGTTTTGTTCAATCGCTCTTTGCGGATTGTATCGATGATGTGCCTTTCCGTCACAGAGTCTACAGCGCTTACACTATCGTCTAGAATCATTAAAGGAGAATCCTTAATAATCCCTCTAGCTAAGCTTGTTCGTTGACGCTGCCCACCCGATAAGGTGACACCGCGCTCACCCAGCTTCGTCTCAAACTTCTCAGGAAATGATGTAATGCTGGAGAGAATTTGTGCTTTCTTGGCAGCGCGTTCAACCTGTTCTAAGGGTGATTCTCTTTTATAAAAGGCGATGTTATCGCGGATGGTCGTGCTAAACAAAAACCCCTCTTGTGGAACGTAAGCGATTTGATTTCGCAAGCTTTCTAGTGTCACATCGCGAATATCCGTATCCCCAATCCATACCGTTCCCTCCGGTGGGTCGTATATTCTAAGCATTAGCTTCACCAAGGTCGATTTGCCACTGCCTGTTTTCCCGATAATGCCAATGGATTTACCAGGTTCAATCGTTAACGTTATGTCATGAAGCACTTCGTCTTCGTCATCTGGATAGGCAAAAGACAAGTGTTCAATCCGAATTCCCTCGTGATCGAGATCGGATATTTGAGCAAGCTCCTTTTGCACAATTTCGGATTTCAAATCGAGCAGCTCATTCATTCGTTCAAGCGAAGCTCGAGAGCGCTGCATGGCATTAATGACGCGGCCAATTTGCTGTAAAGGGTTTACCATCATCCGTATGTATAGCGTTAATTCAACGAAATGACCAATCGTAATCCGCCCTTGAATGGTCAAATAGCCCCCAAAAGCAATCGCGATGATCAGCGATATTGCGCCCAGAAACGGAATAAGTGCTTCAAATAAGGAAGATAGCCGAATCAATCTCAATTGGTTGTCGCGAATCCGATCTACCGTATCGCTGAATCTGCGAACCATGATCGGTTCCACCGCAAATTTCTTGGCTACCCGTATGCCTCCGAATTGCTCCTCGGCCGACTCCGTCATTTTGCCTAATGCTTCTTGTACCTGTAAAGAATGCTTTTTAATAATAGGCTGAAATCGAACGGTTAGAACAGGAATAAGCAATAAGGGCAATATACAGACGAGAATTAGATAAAGCGGGATCGAACTGAACAGCATCATAAGAATGACAGCCGTGATCAAAATCGCGGAGTTTACCACGTGGTTAATCCCCATGGAAATCGATTCTCGAATGACAGTTACGTCATTCATCACATAACTAAGCAGCTTACCAACGCCGTTCTTTGAATAAAATGTTGCGCCCAACTGTGTGAAATGGTTAAACAAGCGGTTTCTTGAAACAAACTCGAAGCGTCTTCCGTTACGCATGATCATGTACTGACCAATGGCTGCTAAAACACCGAATGTAACGCCAATCATCAGCAGCTTTAGACTGTAGTCAACAATTAGATTTTTGTTCAAAAGTTCTTGCTGCAGCTGGTCTGTAAACATGCCTAGCAGCTTGGGGTAATACGAGTGAACAATGTTACCTAAAGAAATGGACAATGCGGCTACAACGTACAACGGCCATTTCTCTTTGAAGAAATCAACCAATAACCGTGTAGACTTCAAAACGACATCACTTCCTACTACAAGTTTGTCTAGCAAATGAGGTATTCCCGACCCATCTGAACATGCGGTCATGTATCCCCTTACAGTATACGCCTATTCCTATGTACTTCCTATATCAGATATTGACGTTATAATAAGAGAAGTTGTCTAAACTTTACAACTTAGCTTAGGGAGGAGTAAGATCATGGACTTTATTTTGGATCGCATAGATAATAAAATCGAGTTTTTTCAAGCTTATGATATGAAAACGCTGGAACGGCAAATCAACGAACAAATCGATAACAACAAAGCTTTACTGCTGGACGTGTACGCAATTCAGCATCACATCGTGTTCGACCCGAACGCTGGTAAAATGCTTTACAGCGCAGTTGTGCATTTTAAGGTGAAGTAAATTTTTAACATACTTCATGCACATGGCTACGCTGTACAACTTGCTTTCCTAATCCCTTGCCATGAACAGAAGTATTGGGATAAAAAAACCTTCAACTCCACTTTAAAAGAAAGTGGTGTTGAAGGTTTTTTGCTCCAAGTTCGGGATTGCCTCACTTGGTGTTGCACTAGGTGTTTCCCTCAATGACAACCCATATCCCTATCTAAACTTCGCTTAGCGGAAGTCCATGTTTGATAAATAGTTGCTCCATTGCAAGCTTAGCCTTAGCTTCGTCGGGGCCATGAATTTCTAAGTGATACACCTCGTTGCTGAAAAGCGTAATGCTTAGACCGAGAATACTTTTGACATCGATAAAACGCTTGCCCACTTTGATAACAATGCTCGATTGAAATTGATTAGCCAACTGATTGATTTCTACAATCGCTCTTGTGTCCAGTCCACTCATATAGCTCCCCCTGACCTGAATTCGCGCGGCATTCTCCGAGCCACTCCGGTTCTTATTGCTGCTTCAATGACCCCTGTTCGAATACGTCTAACTACCTCTTGATTGAAAACACTCGGAATAATGTACAGTTTGTTCAATTCTTGCGGAGCTACAACTGAGGCGATGGCCGCGGAAGCAGCTAGTTTCATTTCCTCATTAATTGTTGTAGCCTGGCAATCTAATGCGGCTCGAAATATGCCTGGGAAGCATAGGACATTATTAATCTGATTCGGGAAATCAGACCTTCCAGTCGCTATTACTCCAGCAATGTCCTCAATTTCATCTGGATGAATCTCCGGTGTCGGATTCGCCATTACGAATACAATTGGATGCGGCGACATCCGCTCAACATCGACCCGCTTCAGCACACCCCCGGAGGATAAGCCGATAAATACATCGGCCCCTTCAATAATTTCGTGCAAGGAACCCGTTAGTCGATTTGGATTGGTTCGTTCCGCATACCAGTTCCACATGGGATTGCTATACGAACTGCTGCTCACCAAAGCCCCTTCTCGATCAACTCCGATCAATTCCTTGACACCTGCTGCGAGTAGTATGTTGGAGCAAGCTATGCCAGCTGCCCCAATTCCACAGATGACAACCTTAGCTTCATTAATCGATTTCCCAACGACTTTCAGTGCATTAATGAGCCCCGCATACAGAACAACTGCCGTCCCATGCTGGTCGTCATGGAATACAGGAATATCAAGCTCTTCGCGCAGCCTTTCCTCAATTTCAAAACAACGCGGCGAAGAGATATCCTCTAAATTGATCCCGCCAAAAGCAGGGGCTAAATTCTTAATCGTGGTAATGATTTCTTCCGTGTTTTGCGTGTCTAGGCAGATTGGAAAGGCATCGACATCCGCGAGCTGCTTGAACAGCATCGCCTTACCTTCCATGACCGGCATAGCCGCGTAGGGTCCGATATTACCCAAACCCAGCACCGCACTGCCATCCGAAACAACGGCAACCGTATTCCGCTTAATCGTAAGCTTGTACGCATTCTCCTGCTTCTCATGAATCGCCATACAAACTCGCGCAACATCGGGTGTATACACGCGAGACAGATCGTCCCGATTCTGAATCGGCACCTTCGGCTTCATTTCGATCTTGCCACCTAGGTGAAGTAGGAAGGTGCGATCCGATACATGAACAAGCTTTACACCCTGAAGCAACTTGATGGCGCCCGTGACGGCCTCCAACTGAACCTGTTCGGAAGCTGTGACGGTTATATCACGAACCGTCCAATTTGGACCTGTTTGGATAACGTCAATGGCAATAACATCCCCACCATTTTCCGTAATGACGGTGATTAATTGTCCAAAATGAACCGCTTCAGTTTGCAGCTCCACACGCAGAATAATGCTTTTGCCACCAATCGTGTCTTTCAAAATGAACTCCTCGTTTCTAGGGCATCATGCCTAAAATAATAGTTTCGATACATAAACGACTAAGGTAACAGTCAAGCTGCTGAACAAAGTAGAGAGCAGTACCACTTGAGCTGCGTATTCCGGGTGATTCCCGTATTCTAATGCAAATACCGCGCTGTTCCTTGACGTGGGAAACGAGCTGGCGATAAACAATGCTTGTGCCGTTGTACCTTCTAAATGAAGCAGTAAAATCAAGATTAGTGCGAGAATCGGTGAGACAACAAGTCTTCCGAGAAGGCTGAAAATAAGTACACTGCTAACATGCTTAAACTGCAAGTAAGCACTCTGTGCACCTAGCGTAACTAGTGCTATCGCAAGGAAAGCGTTAGATACATTCTGGAGAGGATGCCATATGAAAGCCGGAATTGGAATCGCCAGAATATGCATCAGCAACCCCAGTACAAATGCATGTATCATGGGATTTTTCAAAAGCTCCCGCAGCATCTTCTGCCCTTGGCTTTGTGCAGAAACCGCATTAACCAAGCCAAAGGTATTCGTTAGAAGGTTTTGATAAATAGTAACAATAATTTGAACAGATAAACCGACCGGGTTCCCTTGAAACACAAGCTGTGACACCGGCAAGCCGAAATTACCCGAATTGCTAAGCACTACACTATTCGAAAAGCTAGAGGACAAGCTTTTATCAAATTTAGCCAGTTTTGTTGTTCCTTTGCTCAGCGCGATAAGAGCGATACTTTGCAGAAGCAAAAAACTAACGATTTGCAGCAGCGTACTCCACTCCAGCTTACTTTGATAAATATTCGTAAAAGAGACGGCTGGAAGTAAGAAATACGCATTGAGCTTAGACAGTGTATGCATATCAAAATGAAATACACGATGCATGAAAGCCCCTGCTCCAATTAATAAAAATACAGGTACAATGACATTGAGCACGATAAGAAAAAGTATGTCCAACTGAATTCACTCCATGAAATGAAACCCCTAGTCCACAAAGTAGAGGCTGATTGGTATCAGAGCTCCACCCAGCATCATAGGGGTTTTCGTCCAACTTATGCTTCTTCGTTTACAAGAACATTTTTACCTCTCATCTTCAGGATTAAAGGAATCGTCAACCATAAGAAACCAATGATCAAGAAGATGAGGGAAACAGGTTTTTGTAAGAAAATCATGAAATCTCCATTCGAAATGGTCAATGCTCTGCGCATGTTATTTTCCAACATCGGCCCAAGAATAAGACCAAGTACCAGTGGCGCTAACGGGTAATCGTTTTTCGATAAGAAGTACCCGACAAGACCGCAGCCCATAATTAGGAGCAAATCAAACGTTGAATATTGAACTGCGTACACACCGAATACGGAAAACACGATAATTAATGGAATCAAATATTTCGTTGGTGTTTCAATGACTTTGGCAAACACTTTGACGAGCGGCATATTCAGAATAAGCAGCATCAAGTTACCCACGAACATACTGGCAATAACGCCCCATGCGAGCTGCGGGTGATCTTGGAATAACAAAGGACCCGGTTGAACATTGTACATAATGAAAGCACCCATCAGAATAGCAGTTGTCCCGGATGAAGGAATGCCAAGTGTCAAAAGTGGAATCATGGCGCCGCCTGACGCCGCATTATTCGCAGCTTCCGGAGAAGCTACACCTTCAATGGCACCCTTCCCGAATTTCTCGGGATTTTTACTGATTTTCTTTTCTACAATGTAAGCGAAAAAGGAGGCAAGAATAGCACCGGCTCCAGGCAAAAGCCCGATGAAAAATCCAAGAACTGAGCCTCGAGCGATAGGTGCCGCGCTATCTTTCAAATCCTGCTTGGTCGGTAGGATTCGATTGATTTTAGCCAATTCACCATCGTTTCCTTCACGCTGTAGAATGGTCTTGAATACTTCACCGACAGCGAATGTACCTACGGCCACGGTAAGGAATTCCAAGCCTTGATAAAGCTCTGGAATATTAAATGTAAAACGTTCAACGCCGGATACATTATCAATCCCGATCGTTGCGAGCAGCAGCCCGAATGCTGTCATCATTAAAGCTTTGACCATGGATTTTCCAGCTAGACCGCTGATTGCGAGTAAGCCGAGAACCATGAGAGAGAAATATTCAGCAGGACCAAACTTGATGGCAACTGCCGACAAGGGCCTAGCAAGGAAGATAAGGCCTATTAGAGAAATAATGCCGGCAGCAAAGGAACCAATCGCTGAAATCGCAAGCGCCGCCCCGGCTCTGCCTTGTTTTGCCATCTGATAACCATCTAGGGTCGTTACTACGGAAGAAGATTCCCCCGGTGTATTCAGCAGGATGGAAGTCGTCGAACCTCCGTACATCGCTCCATAATAGACACCAGCAAGCAGAATAATGGAGCTCGTCGCGGCTTCTTCAGGACCTAATCCTGCGGTCATTGTCGCTGTAATCGGGATTAACAGAGCTACACCACTCATGGGTCCAATCCCTGGTAGGACACCTACCACTGTACCAATTAATACGCCTAGAAAAACAAACACGACATTGTGCCACTGCATTGCAGTACCCAAGCCATGAAGCACATAATCAATCGTGCTCATTTCAATAACCTCCTTAGAGCTTGCTTTTTAGCAAACCCACTGCGTAAGCGATTCTTAGAAGCCTAACCAAGTTGGGAATCCAGGAAGAGATCCATCCAATCCATTCACATACAGCGTATACACCCCATAGGAAAATGCAGCTGAGATCAAAAGCGAAACCCAAACTCTACCTTTTTGCATCGTTTGGAACCCAATCATTAAAAAGAGAAACGTGGAGATGACGAATCCGATATCTTCGAGAAATAACGCATAAAGAACTGCTGAAACGAAAATGATACCAAATCTTTTGAAATCCAAATTTTCTTTATGTTTTTTCGTTTGCTGCTTCCGGAACGTATCATAAATGAGACGAATGCTCATTAATGCTAAGAAAGCCCCCAGCATCATTGGGAATATATTAGCGCCTACATTACTGCCGTATGCACTTGTTGAAATACTCCTGCTGCCGATCACAAATGTGGTGCCGATAGCGAAAAAAACGATACCTGCATAACGGTCAAACATGGTGTTCATCTGTTCTCAACCTCCCGCCCTTCGTGCATGGGAAGAAGGCAAATTCGCTTCTCCCCAGCATCCCAAGACTCTCTTATTTCTGCATACCCAAAGCTGTCAACATATCTTTCAATTGCGTTTCTTGCTGACCTAGGAAAGTTTTGAAATCATCCGCTTTTTTATAGTCAGTTTCCCAGTTGTTCGCTGTCATTTCTTTTTTCCATGTATCGGAATCAACCATTTTCTTGATCGTATCTTCCCAGAACTTTTTCGCACCCGCATCCATATTCTTAGGTCCGAAGAAACCGCGCCAGATTAAGAACTCAGCGTCAACACCTTGTTCTTTCATCGTTGGAACATCTTTCATGCTGCCACCAAGTCGTTGTGGTGATGCCACCGCCAGTATTCTGATCTTGCCAGCTTTCACATACTGATCCAAGGAAGATGCATCGGTTCCGAGCACATCCGCATTACCGCCGAGCAAAGCTGTTACCGCTTCCCCGCCGCCATCATAGGATACGTATTTCACCTTTTTCGGGTCGATACCGTATTTAAAGGCAGGAAGAATGGAAACCAGATGATCCATGGAGCCAGGTGCAGAACCGCCAGCAACCGTCAGTTTCGTAGGATCTGCTTTCAAATCATCCAATAGTGATTTCAAATCTTTATATTTCGAGTTTGCCGCAACCGCAACTGCGCCATAATCCTTCGTCAATTGAGCAAGTGGCGTTGTATCGGCATAACCATATGGCGTGTTACCTTCTTTTTTCAGATGGTTAATAAGAATCGGTGGTGAGCTCACGAACAATTTGTAATTGTCTTTCACATCTTTCGTGGCATATTCCGCCATGAAAACGGCGCCGCCTCCACCCGGTTTATTTTCAACCGAAATCGGTTTATCAAGCGCTTTCGTTTCCGACAATACTTTGGCAATCGTACGAGCCGTCATATCCCAACCGCCGCCTGCGCCGGATGGTGCGATGATGCTCAGCGCTTTTTCTGGATATTTGGATGCTGCTTGTGCTGGTGCTGTTGTTTCTTTGGCCTTGTCACTCGTTGCGTCTGTTGGTTTAGCTGCCCCATTACCGCATGCTGCTAAGGAGATTGCTAATAAACTGATCGATGTTACTTTCAAAGATGCTGCTAAGACATTTTTTATCAAATGAAACCCCTCCAACTTTTTGGTGTTATGCGTGAATCCGCTTTCTTTGAAGCGCTTTCAGAATATCACCTGAATAGAAAATTGAATAGTTTAACAAGATTAATTATAATAACGTCGTTTTGGGCATTTTGTTCATATTGTTCACGGCAGCTCCAACGCGTTTTCCCTCAAAATGAGAGCGCTTTATGATACAATACTAGCAAAAACGGGGGGCTTTAACTCGGAATGAGGCTGCAAACCAAGCTGATCTTGATTATTTGTTCACTGCTTGTCTTCATCATCCTAAGTCTAGGCGGCATATTCTATTACTTGATGACCTCCGCCCTTGAGGAACAAATTGGTACACGCGCCTTGAAGGTAGCCGAAACAGTGGCAAGTATGCCTGAAATAAGGCATGCCTTTCAATTAAATGACCCCTCAGCCGTCATTCAACCCATTGCGGAGACGGTACGTGAGAAAATAGATGCGGAATACATCGTTGTTGGGAACCGCGAAGGTATCCGTTATTCGCATCCTCTGCCTGACCGAATAGGCAAAGAAATGGTCGGTGGAGACAACGGTCCCGTTCTCGAGGGGCAATCCATTATTTCCAAGGCAATTGGATCTCTCGGTCCCTCACTCCGCGGCAAAGCTCCGGTATTTGGCGACAATGGCCAAGTGATCGGTATCGTATCCGTTGGCTTCCTGACAGAGGACATTGCACTGATTACTACAGCGTATCAAACACGAATCGAGATGATCTCTTTGATCGTTCTCATCATTGGACTTGTTGGTTCTGTCCTCATCGCCCATAACGTCCGTCGTTCCATCCATGGCTTGGAGCCCAAGGAAATCGGCGCATTATATACCGAAAAGAAGGCAATTCTAGAGTCCATTCGCGAAGGTATCATTGCGGTTAATCGTGAGGGTATTATAACGATGGCAAACCGCTATGCGCTTCAGCTGCTTCAGCTGCCTGTCACGGCAAAGATTACTGGAAGACAAATTGAAGACGTTATATCGAATACGAGATTGTATGAAGTCGTTCGTTCGGGTAAAGCCGAATTTGACCATGAAATGCTCATTGGCGACCATGAGGTGATTGTGAATCGGGTACCGATTATTGAGCGTAAATTAGGCGTGACCGGTGCAGTTTCAAGCTTTCGCAGCAAATCAGAGCTGTATCGATTGGCCGAAGAACTGTCTCAGGTCAAACGCTTTGCAGAGGCACTTCGCGCACAAACGCATGAATTTTCGAACAAGCTGTATGTCATCTCTGGGCTTATCCAACTCGAATCCTATCAAGAAGCTGTTGAACTTATCTCCCGGGAGGCCGATGTGCATCAGAATTGGGTACAGTTCATTATGCAAGAAATCCCAGATCCCATGATTGGCGGGCTGCTCATTGGCAAATTTAATCATGCTCAGGAATTAAAGATAACCTTCGAAATTGATCACGAAAGCTCATTCAGCGACATCCCAGCTCAGATTGATCGAAATATGCTCGTCACCATCATCGGTAACCTAGTTGACAATGCCATGGAAGCAGTGCTTGCTGGTGGCGACCAGACGGAGCCGTATGTGAAATTATTTCTAACCGACCTTGGTGAGGATCTTATTATCGAATGCGAGGATCGAGGCGGTGGAATTCCTGAGGAAACGAGTATGGCCGTATTTGAAAAAGGCTTTTCGACCAAAGAAGGGGAACACCGCGGCATTGGACTCGCTTTGGTCCAGCATGCCGTCGGAAAGTTGAGTGGGTATATTACATTTCATCAAAACCCCGCAGGCGGTACAATTTTCACCGTTGCGATTCCCAAGATCCCTGATCTCAAAGAAAGGAGTCTGCCCCATGGAACACCAGAATCAAACCGTTGAAGTATTAATTGTTGAAGATGATGTGAAAATAGCCGAGATTAACAGACGATTCATAGAAAAAGTAGATGGATTCCACGTTGTCGGTATCGCCACGGATCTGGGTCAAGCCAAGGAACAGTTGGAAATTCTGACTCCGAACCTCGTCCTACTCGATGTCTATTTACCGGGCGCAAACGGCTTAGAGATGCTTTCCTTTATTCGGCAGCATTACCGGGAAACAGACGTCATTATGATCACGGCTGCCAAAGAAATAGACGCCATTCGTGACGCTATACGGAGCGGTGCGTTTGATTATATCATCAAACCGCTCGTCTTTAATCGGCTTCAAGAAACGCTATTGCGCTATCTGAATTTCCATCGTGAACTGAGTCGGATGAACCAAAGCGGTATGATCAATCAGAGCGATGTTGATCGCCTCATGTCTGGAACTTCCAAGAAAGAATCCAACTTGGACACCACGTTCCTGCCCAAAGGGATTGACAAGCTCACATTGGTAAAAATCGTACAAGCGATTTCGAGCGCATCCGGCGGCTTGACCGCTGATCAAATCGCCAAAGAAATCGGTGTCAGCCGCTCCACCGGCCGTCGCTACCTCGAGCACTTAGTCAGCTCGGGCGATTTATACGCCGACCTGTCTTACGGTGTGGTCGGCCGGCCGGAGCGGGTGTACCGGAGGAAAAAAGCTTGATGGTAGGTACTGTGCTTATTAGACCGTTGCTGTAACGCTGAAAACTAGCTTTACAGCTTAGATTTGCGATGCTTCGTGACAGACCCGCGTGTCCGGGCAGAATAAGCGCGGAAAACGCGCTTATTCGGACGCCCCCGAACAAATAAGCTGGGAAAACGACTAGATCGCGGCTGTACGATGAAAGCCAGCATAATCATCCATCGTCAATGTAATACCCTCGCATACACCTCCCATTTGATCTGAAACATCCCTTTTCGGTCCTCTCAGCTCCATTTAGCTACTTTTCAACTTCTGAGAAAACTTTTATTTTGCTCTCTCGCGAAGTATATCTGTTAAAAGTGTACGATGCGCTTATCCCTTAAACAAAAAAAACTGCCCCTCAAGGTTATGACCTTTTGGGACAGTATCTCTCATTCTCACACCTCGTGACGCTCCACAATCCCGTCCATGCCGTCCGGGATGCGGATCTCCACTTCCACGCTGCGCGGCGCCCAAACCTGCAGCCGCATCACGCGTCCGTCCTCCTCGAGTCGCCAAGCGACATCGATCCGTCCCTCCTGCGGCAGCGGAACAGTGCCCCTCGCCCACTGCAAATCTGCAGGCTGCGGGGCAACAACGACCTTCCGCCAGCCTTTGTCGGCAGGAGTAACACCAAGCACATGCGCGCCTAAGAAATAGCCCGGCGCTGCCGACCACGCATGACAGTGACTGCGCGTAAGCATGTCAGGGTTCGCTCTATTTTCCGCGAAATTCGGGTACATTTCCCAGCAGGTCGTGGCGTCATATTCAATCATTTGCCCAAAATGCTGTCTCATATCTGTGATCATACGATCAATCCCAGTGCGGCCCATTTTCGCGAGAGCCTCATAATAAAAGAAGGACATAAACGGACTGCCGATTTGAACAAAATCTGTCGGCGGAGCAAACAAATATGTCTTCATCTGCTCTGCGCGTTCACCCTCAGCGACACCACACAAGTAGGCAATAACCTGCGTCTGCATACTGAAAACAGTCGAAGCACGGCCATTCGCATGGATACAATCCAAATATGCACTGCGTTCCTCACTCCATAAATGCTTGTTAATAGCTTGACTCAGACGAAGTGCTTTCCCCTCATATTCAGCTGCTTCTCCCACATCGCCAACGGCTTTCGCCAACTCTGCCGCGCTTCGCAGCGTTTTGACCAGAATCATATTCTGGTGGGTGACCACCCCATTATTCGGCTGATCAATTGGTGCCCAGTCCAGCAAGTTCCAGCCTTTTATGAACAACAATCCACGATCATCCAATTTTTGTTCATAATGTTCAAGGGTAAAACGAATATGCGGCCATAAATCTCTCGCAAAAACCTCATCCCCTGTATGCTCGTAATATTCACAGCTGGCCAGCGCCCAAAAAAACGTCCAGTTCGGAATAACGCTGCTCCAAGCACTAGGAACCTGATCCACGTATAAAGGTGTTTGTGTTCTGGAACCAGGCACTAACCGCAAACAACGCTCGACAATCTCCGTAGCTCCGAACACGTAATAATTGACTAATGCCTCGTTACGGCTGTCCCCAACCCAGAAAACCTGTTCATAGGCCGGACAATCAACGAACGTATCTTCCATACAAAGTCGAGTTGTGTGCTTACTAATCTGCCATATATCGTTCAAAAGCGCATCAGAACTCTGGAACTTGCCTATCTCGGCTATGGGATAATTACTTTGCTGCACCTGTACGCCATACATTTTGACTGCTCTTGCCGCATTCCTTACCGTAACCATCAAATATCGGAATCCTCTCCGCACATAAGAGGTATACGATTGACGTCCTTCCGAACACGTGTATCTCAGCGTATTGTCTAAATCGAACGTGTCTTGACGCCAACCGTCGCGCATATATTCATAGCCATAGAAATCAAGTATGGTTCCTTCAGCAGCATCTACTTCAAATTGTATAAATCCCGATAACTCACGGCCAAAATCAAGGATAAATTCCGTATCTGAACCCTCATATCTCGGCAATATTGCTGGATTCACACTTGGGATAACTGCCTGCTGCAAAGGGTACGGCACAGCTTGCGCCAGCGCTTCTTTTTTCCAGACACTGAGTGCAAAGATAGAATCCCTGCTCACCAATTCCAGTGGGAAAGGGCGAATCCTATCCGTATAGCGACTCAGGTCCTTAGCAGTAGAAAGACTCCGAATCTCTACATACGTGTTAAAAGCGGGATAGGCTTCTGCTTCCAATTCATCCCCTCGATCATCCCCCGCTGAAGAAGAGCCATAGCCTTCATAAGGGTGCAAAGAATCACTGCTTTCCTGGTGATCAATGCATTCAAAAGATGCAAAAGGACCAATTGAAATAAATGGTGAAGTATCGATGCCTGCTTCCCCTAAAGGAGAAACGACCTCAAAATAAGCATCGCAATCAATGCCCAACTGCAGCGTTCGGCCATGATCAACGCCAGTCGTCTCCAACAAGATGAGATTGTCTCCTGCCTTCAGTTCTATCTCGGCATACCTTTCCGGCAATACCCCCGTATAACGCTCCGGTTCCAGCCACTCTCCATTCACGCTGCATCCCTTCACAGTGCTCGGCTGTACGATTCCTAACACAGCTTTTGCTGCCTTCTCGGTTCTCACTACCGTTGCCATATACCCAGCAAAACCCACTGGATTCGCATGATTCACACTCTCTGGCACCATTTGATTACGGACATCAATCGAAGCAGTCCATGCAACGGGCTTTACCTGGTGGAGGGATTCAATCCGAACAGGCCACACGAGTTCCTCAGTAAGGAATGGAATATCTCTCGGCACAAGACTGCTCCAAGGCTCTATACCAACAGCTCCAATGATTGTGGCTTGACCCCATGCAGAATCATCGTAATCTGGCAAATACCAATCCATTGACCAAGCGCTCGCATCCATCCGCTCAGCATAGCCTTGCTGACATGACATCCGCCCAGAGCGGCTATCATACCCAAGATGCAGCGAGGTTTTCCAGCTTTCATCCGTCACCAGCTCTACGACAGAATGACCCTCATGCTCACACTCCACTTGCACAAACAAACCGCCGCGTCCGCGCAAATAGTAGAAATT
The DNA here is from genome assembly GCF_013141715.1 of Paenibacillus phytorum. Taxonomy (GTDB): domain Bacteria; phylum Bacillota; class Bacilli; order Paenibacillales; family NBRC-103111; genus Paenibacillus_E; species Paenibacillus_E phytorum. Next base: position 41,357 of record NZ_WHOA01000186.1, read on the forward strand.
GGACACACCGAAATGGAGCACCATGACCCCAATCACATTAGGTCGTCCTTTGTGCAGCAAGTGTCCAATTTCGTATGTATCATAGGACTGCTCGAATGGCCATGAGCGAACAGGACCTCGTCCCACTTTGGTTCCATTCACATATAAAGCGTATCGCGAATCTGCCGTTATGGATATTTTTGCTGCTCCCCAGCCTTCAGAACCCACATCGAATGTCTTTCTGAAACACCGCCACTCATTTCGTGGACTTACCTCACCATTACCCCAAACCCATTGTGCTTGCCAGTCGATTTCTAATTGTCTCATTTCAGCTGCCTCCACCTAAAATAATGATTGTTACTTCGATGCCTTTATTTTATGATGAGAGCGTACTCATTTTTAGGGTTAATTCCGACAATCATTAGGGTCTTAATTGACATAACAGGAGTAAAACGAAATGACCATTAAACGAAGCATTATCGAAACACCCGGCGATCAATTTTTCCTTCCGGAACTTCCGCTTTACGTCAACCGCGTTCACGAATCATTTGAAATGCTGCAGCATACGCACGATTTTATTGAAATTAGCTATGTAGCTGAGGGCAGCGGTGCACATTACATTGACAATACCTCATTACCTGTTTCTAAAGGTGATCTCTTCTTCATACCGGTTGGTGTCTCCCATGTGTTCCGCCCATCATCAATTGCTCAGAAAAAAAACCTTGTAGTTTACAATTGCATTTTCACCCAGGAATGGTTGAACCAATTATTTCACTCGCAATTGAATGGAAGTAAAGAGGAATTCAACGTCCTGTTCACGCAGGCAACCGAACAGTCGACTTGGCTTTCTTTTAAAGAACGCAATGGGGAATTCCAGCCTCTTTTTGAACGATTGCATTTCGAATATAACGCCCATCGCAGCGGCTTTATGACGATTTTACAAACTTGTGTGGCACAGCTTCTTGTTTACATGTATCGCTCCAAAATGGATTTCACACCGGAAGCGTCCAAAGCGAGCCTTCAGGACTTAGATAGTCTACTCGCCCATATTCGCGGGCATTGCAGCAGCCCAATCTCGCTCACCGAAGCTGCCGCCAGATTGACGATCAGCGAGCGTCAGCTTCATCGCCAGCTTAAAAAGCATACGGGAATGTCCTTCATGGAGTACGTGCAGCACGCGCGAATTGAAGCCTGTTGTCAGCAATTACGAGCGAACGATCACAAGATCAGCGATGTCGCTGCAAGTGTCGGTTATCAGGATATGAAATTTTTTAACCAGCTTTTTAAAAAAATGACCGGTGTCACTCCCAGCCAGTACCGACAGCAGAATAAATAAACGAAAAATGCCTCTCCATCATGAAGATGTGAGAGGCATTTCATTTTAAAGGCCCAACATAAATTGCAAGGTTTTATCGCTGAAGCCTGGTAATCCTTCATGACCATAATCCGGGTACAACTCAAACTGCTTTTTCGACTTGATTTTGTTATAAGCAGCAAACTGCGTGGAAGGCGGGCATACGGTGTCGCTAAGACCAACACCCATCAGCACTTCACCTTGGATGCGATTTGCCAGATTCTGAATATCAATATAGCCCAGCTTCGTGAATATTTCATCTTCGCGTTTGTGCTGTGGATCGTGACGGCGGAAGAAGTCCTTCAGTTCCTGATAGGCATCCTTCGCCAAATCCATTTCCCATACGCGCTTATAATCGCTAAGGAATGGATAAACAGGCGCTAACCTCTTAATGCGAGGCTCCAGTGCAGCACAAGCGATCGTCAAGGCGCCTCCTTGAGAGCCACCCATTGCGCCTACACGCTCAGGATCAACCTCTGGCATACTCATCGCAATGCCGGCGAGTTGAGCCGTATCTAAGAAAATATCCCTGTACAGCAATTGATCAGGATGATCATCTAAACCACGAACGATATGTCCGCGAAGCGTCGTTCCCTTCACGCCCCCCGCATCTTCCGATAAACCACCTTGACCTCGGCAATCTAGTGAAAAGAACGAGTAGCCTAGAGCGGCATAAGGTAATTTACTTAACCAATCACCTGAGCTACCGGAGTAACCATGGAATTCAACGATAGCCGGATGCGGCTTATCTGCGTGTTTAGGACGAACATATTTGGCATAAATACGCGCCCCTTTGACACCTGTAAAATAGAGATCAAAACATTCAGCGTAAGGCACTTGAAATTCACTCGGACGAAGTTCGATTTGGGGATCGACAGCCTTCATCTCAGCAATTGCCCGCTCCCAATAAGAATCGAAATCTTCAGGGCGGGGATTACGTCCTTCATAAGTAACTAGCTTCTCTAATGGAAAATCAAATAATGGCATGTCATATCCTCTTTTCTATTATTTTCAAGCGACCGTATAGCTAGAGAAATCAATAGCTTCGCCATTTACAAGTCTGATGATCTTCCTGTCACTATGTAAGCCACTGCATAAAACCATTGTTTCATCCTTCAAAGTCGTATAGGTGATTTGCAAATCGTCCTCGCTGGACAGCTTATAAACCGGTTGTTTCTGCTTCATCACATTCGTAAATTGCCGTATATCCCTTATTTGAAGGGTTTCAGCTGTTTTCTTGTCGATACACTCGATAACTACCGAATTCGTTCTTCCTTTGCTTGTGACAACGGATCGATCTTCGCGTACTTCCCTTTCAAAGGACTGCTGCACATAAACAGCCATGTAAACATGACCACATAATCCAAACATTCCAATCGGTTCCTCTATCCATTCTCCTACAGGCAGACATCCCTTAATGAATTCAGGCTGACCATCTGGAATTTGATAGGAAGCGATCAATGCATTTTGGTGAAAAAGTACTTCTATATATTTACTTTGATGACGTAAATCTCCTTCTGCATAGCCTTGTCCTGGGTGAAAAAAATATAAATGATTCACACCTTGGACCGCATCTAACGGAAGGGCTACATCCCAGCGATGTTGTTCATTATCAAACTCCTGTACGCGTTCCCACATACCGCCTAGCGCAAAGTTTTCTGTGATATATACATAACTATGCAGCACATCGTTATTGCCAACAGCTAGAGCTGCTTGTTTGGGAACTCTGCGAGTAATTTCTACCGGAGCCGCACGATGTAAGGCTGTACGCTGAACTTCTGACGAAACTTCATAGGCTATAAAACCTGCATATTCGGTTCGAGGCATGTGATCCGGTAATGTGAAATCTCCAAACTGGACATAATCGTGCAGCACGTTGGTGTCCTTCGGCATATCATGCGGCCATATCCGTGAATGCGGGCCCACCCATGCCCCTCCCAGATAATACGTCGAGCGAACCTCCCAGAGGTAGTCCAATAAACGAGCTAATTCAGCTTTGATTTCTGTATCCTTCATAAGCTCCCAAGCGCACGTAAAAGCCTGCATCCAGTGCCAGAACCAAGGTAACCCTCCATACTCCGACATGCCTATCGTAGTAACCCGATTCAGCGTACTGCGCAAGCTTTGGCAGCCATCCTCAAGCAATGCCTTATCGTCATAAAGCTCTCCGAAAATAAGCTTAGCTGCTGTGTATTTCGCTTCATGATGGCTGTAATGCTCAGATGGTTTACGATAAAAGTTACTTTTATAAATGTGCATCAGCGCTAAAGCGAATAAACTTCGCAATGATTCACTCAAATTATCTGAATAGCGTTGATAGAAATAAACCATCAGACTCCCCATCAATTCAACAGGAAGTGCATTTTTCGGTGCTTCTTGGGGATTAGGTCTTAAATGTAAGGGCCAATGACCATAGGTTCCACTCTCTTCGTTCTGGTCCTGGAGTTCCAAAACTTGAAACAGGATACCCTCAGCCTTGATCTTAGCCTGTAGACGATCCCCGTCAAATGGGATAGCTTCTTCCTGAGAAGCTGCAAATAAGTAAGATGCATAGTAGAAATTATCTCGGATATCGTGATGAAATAATAAACCGCTATTTAAAATAGGCTGCTTGAATGCCGCAGCGGCAATTTTGGTCTTGATTTCATTTTGGCGTTGTTGCAAATTTGTCAATTTTGTCTCCTCCTTAGCAAAAACTTAAAGAATGCAGTCTTTACTTTATATAAGCGCTATCTTCCCTAATTGAAACGCTTAACCTCAGTTTATATGCAAATATATGGAGCGTCAATGCAAAGCGAATATTCACTTTCCATATTTTAGATGTTGCATCCTGTTGCAATTTCTTATAAAATGATCTACCGTTGGTCAAAATATATAATCACCAATATTTGCATGGAATAGGAGGTATTCATCCTGATTCATATCGAAAATTTACAAAAAGTATATGAGGATATACCGGGACGTGTACCGGCCATCCAGCAGATCCATTTACATATCGATCGTGGAGAAATATTCGGCATCATCGGACACTCGGGTGCAGGAAAGAGTACTTTACTGCGTTGTGTAAATCTACTGGAGCGACCATCCTCTGGCAGCATTCACATTGATGGGGAAGAAATGACAAAGTTGGATTCTCGCCAATTGCAAACGAAACGCCGCAAAATCGGGATGATTTTTCAACATTTCAATCTCCTTTCTTCATCTACTGTTGCCGAAAATATTGCCTTTCCTCTGAAGTTGGCTGGGATGGGGCAAGGGGCGATTCAGTCCCGAATTAAGGAACTGCTCGATTTAGTCGGTCTGCAGGAACACGCGCATAAGTATCCAAGCCAGCTCTCAGGCGGACAGAAGCAGCGTGTCGGTATTGCTAGAGCTTTGGCCAATCATCCGGATATTCTACTCTGTGACGAAGCGACTTCAGCGCTCGATCCTCAGACAACGAATGCAATTCTTGCACTTCTGCTCGATATCAATCGAAAGCTTGGCATTACGATCCTGCTAATCACACATGAGATGCAGGTCATTCGTGCGATCTGTGACCGTGTTGCTGTTATGGAGAAAGGCTTGATCGTTGAAACAGGGAAAGTGCTTGATGTATTCCTGAAACCCCAGCATGCGGTTACGAAAGAGTTCGTTGGACAAGTTTCTGATTTCGCACAAAGTTCAGACCAGGATCCGATGGTGAAACAGGGAGAAAAGCACGGAACGGTGATCCGAATTACCTACATCGGTGCCAAAACATATGAGCCGATCTTGTTCGAAACCGTCAAGTCGACGAATGTGTCCTTTGCTATCCTTCAAGGTACTATTTCTTCGATGAAAAGTGTACCTTACGGTCAATTGGTAGCCCTACTAACAGGCGGACACCAAGAAGAAATCGATTCTGTGATTGCCAAACTTGAGCAAGAAGGAATCGACGTGGAGGTGCTCAACCAATGAATATGACCTGGGACATTAACTGGTCCGAAATTACGAAAGCAACTGGCGATACACTCGTCATGCTGGGATGGTCGCTCTTATTCACTGTCATCATCGGTATGGCACTGGGAATCATTTTATTTCTTACTTCCAAGGGGCAACTGCTGCAAAATCTGCCGCTTTACGGAGTGCTCTCGCTGATCGTGAATATCCTTCGCTCTGTGCCTTTCGTGATTCTGATGATCTCCGTTTTTCCGATCACGAAGGCAATCGTGCATACAACCATCGGCGTACAGGGTGCGATCCCGCCGCTCGTTATCGCAGCCGCGCCGTTTCTCGCGCGGCTGGTTGAAACCGCGCTGCGCGAGATCGACAGCGGCGTCATTGAAGCCGCGCAGTCGATGGGCGCTACGCCTTGGCAAATCGTCTGGCGCGTCCTGATGCCAGAAGCGCGTCCGGGTCTGATTTCAGCCGTTACCGTGACGGCTGTTGCCCTGCTCTCCTACTCCGCCATGTCAGGTGTCGTGGGCGGCGGCGGACTTGGGGATCTCTCGCTTCGCTACGGCTACATGCGGTTCCGTACTGATATCATGATCGTGACCGTCGTCATTCTCGTTCTATTCGTTCAGCTCCTGCAAATGCTAGGAGACCGTTTGGTCGCCAAATTTAACCGCAAATAAAACACATTATTTTGGAGGTAATCTCATCATGAAGAAACTTACTTTATCATTAATGGCTCTATTCGTTGTGCTTGCTCTTGCAGCATGCGGACAGAAAGCCGCTGAAACGCCTGCAAGCTCGGCACCTGCTGCCTCTGCTACTCCAGCTGCTGCAAAAGAAGTTACACTTAAAGTCGGTGCATCTTCTGTCCCTCATGCCGAAATTTTGAATAGCTTGAAAGACAAATTGAAAACACAAGGCGTTAAGCTTGAAGTTATTGAGTTTAACGATTATGTTCAACCGAACGTACAAGTGTTTGAAAAACAATTGGACGCTAACTTTTTCCAACATCAGCCTTACCTGGATCAATATAACCTAGATAAAAAGCAAAACCTCGTTAAAGTAGTTGGCGTTCACATCGAACCGTTCGGCGCGTACTCCCAAAAGGTGAAGTCCGTAACAGAATTGAAAGATGGCGCTTCGGTCGCTATTCCTAACGACCCTTCTAATGCCGGCCGTGCGCTTGCACTGATGGAGAAAAACGGTTTGATTAAACTGAAAGACGGCGTTGGCATCAAAGGTACGGTTAAAGATATCATTGAAAACAAAAAGAAACTCCAAATCAAAGAATTAGACCCTGCTATGCTGCCACGTACGATCGGTGAGTTTGATTTGGCTCTTATTAATACGAACTACGCTCTTCAAGCGAATCTAAATCCAACGAAAGACGCTTTGTTCATTGAGGACAAAAATTCACCTTATGTGAACATCATCGTTTCCCGTCCGGACAACAAGGATTCCGAAGCGATGCAAAAGCTTGCTAAGGAACTGAACTCCGCTGATACGAAAAAGTTCATTGAAGATAAATACAAAGGCGCCATCGTACCTGCGTTCTAAGCAACCTTTCGATCCAAACAAAAAGCTGTTCCTTTAGGTCGTTTAAAGACCTAGAGGGACAGCTTTTTTTCACAGTTAAGACCCGTAAACCTTCCACGATTCAATCCCGGAAGAGAATGTCAGTTTCGCTGTTATATTTAACCTGATTTTGGTCGTCGATACAGGAGTAAAGGTCGTCGTATTATACTGATTTGCCGCGACACCTAATCCAGATGGACTTCCTACAATGACAAACCCTACAAATTCTTATCTCAAAAATAAGACTTCCGCCAAAGTTGCGGAAGCCCCATCCTAAATATCGTTTACTGCAAAAGTGAGTAAATATCCGTATACGTGTAGCCATGTGCATCTGCAACAGCTTGGTAAGTAACATGACCTGCAACCACGTTGATGCCCTTTGCAATTGCTTTGTTATCCAAAGCTGCACGCGCATAGCCTTTGCTTGCAATTTGCAAGCCGTAAGGTGTCGTCACATTCGTCAGAGCAAGCGTGGACGTACGCGCAACAGCTCCTGGCATGTTAGCCACCGCGTAATGAATAACCCCATGCTTCACATAAGTCGGTTGATCATGCGTGGTAATGCGGTCTATCGTCTCGATGGATCCGCCTTGATCAATCGCTACGTCAACGATAACGCTGCCAGGGCTCATCATTTTGACCATGTCTTCCGTAACTAGACGCGGTGCTCGAGCTCCTGGAATAAGGACAGCCCCAATGACCAAATCAGCGCGACGAACGACCTCGGCGATATTGTAAGGATTGGACATAATCGTCTTCACGCGTCCTTGGAACTGATCATCCAATTGACGTAGGCGATCCGGATTCAAATCAACGATGCTGACATCGGCACCAAGCCCGATGGCCATTTTCGCCGCATTCGCACCCACTATCCCCCCACCGATGACAGCTACCTTACCTGGTTCAACTCCTGGCACACCGCCTAGCAGAATGCCTTTGCCGCCATGCGCTTTCTCCAGAAAGTGAGCGCCGATCTGAACGGACATGCGTCCAGCCACTTCACTCATTGGCGTCAGCAGCGGAAGGCTGCCATTGTCCAATTGAATGGTCTCATAGGCGATTGCTGTCACTTTATTGTGAGCTAAGGCATGCGTCAATTCGGCCTCAGGTGCAAGGTGTAAATACGTGTATAAAATCAAGCCCTCGTGAAAATAAATGTACTCTTCAGGAAGTGGTTCTTTCACTTTAACGACCATATCTGCCGACCATACTTCAGCTGCTGAGGCAACGATGGTTGCGCCTGCCTCTGTGTAATCATCATCCGTGAAACCAATGCTTTGACCTGCTAAGGTTTCGACGATAATGTCATGCCCTGCTTTTTTGTAAGAAAGGACGGAACTAGGCGTCATACCAACACGAAACTCATTATTTTTTATTTCCTTAGGAACCCCAATAATCATTTAGCATCAGCCTCTCTTGACGATCCCATAAAAAATGGATCAATCTCTACTTGTCTCCAAGTATAAGACCGATCCATGGACGTTCCATTAGACAAATTGTAAAAAATGTTTACAAATTCTTTTCACATTTTCATTTCCGGATTCAACAGCTGGTAAGCCCGTATCCCTACCTGCAGCGCCAAGCGCTTTTCCGGCAGCATGTAGTCGGCTCCAAGCAGTTCTTCTATTTTTTCCAAGCGGTAATAAAGCGATTGTCGGACAATAAAAAGCTGCTGGGCAGCGATTTGTTTAGAGCCATCCGTGTCGAGGTACACCTTGAGTGTGCGCAGGAGCTCGCTGCCTTTCATCTGATCATGATCGATGATCGGTCCCAGATACGTACGTACGAAGGATTGTAAAATCTGTTTATCTGGAATGTGAAATAATAATTGAAATACGCCAAGCTCATCAAAAAACTGCACCTTCCCTTGCAGTGTTGAAGCTAGCGAAATCGCTTGAAGCGCCTCCTGGTAGCTTAAGTGAGCTTGCATAAAGCTTCGATTGCTTTGTCCAACGCCAATAGTTAACCTGATCTCATCCTCGGCCTTCAGGTATTGAATGGATTGGAAAACTTGCTGAAGGCGTTCTTTAGACGATCGTTTTTTCGTCGCTTTATCAAAGGCTACAACCACGAGTCTATTATTTTTCAACGTAATTAGTGGATGAAAGGAATGCTGCTCAAAAACAGATCTTACAGCAAGTGAAAGATGAATACCCGAAGATTCCACTCCCTCCTCCTCTGTGCTATACCCTTCCGCTTGTTCATGCACAAATTCGATCAAGATGACGTGATAGGGTAGTTCGTTAAGTCGCTTAAATTCAGTTCCAATCAATACTTTTATTTGCTCTTCGTCACGTATCCGCAGATGCAGCAGATCATCTACCCAAAGCGTCTGTGAATACAATTTACGCTCCTCGATATAACGTTTGCGCAGCAAATCCTGTGCGATAGACAATGAAGCGGAGTCCAGAATTAAATACTCGTATTCCTGCGGTTTTCGGCTAAACACCAGGATGATATGTGCCCATGTTTTGCCCATAGCCCCAACGGGTTGGACAATAACAGTTTGACCCTCATCTTCCATAACGGAAGGGGCCGCTATATTTCCGTTGCTCGGGCTTTCGACGAGTCGACTTTCTAGAAAATCCAGCCACTGTCCAGACTCCCGGCTTCCCAAATGCGGAATAAACTTCGGCTGTCCATTCAGAGGTACATAAATAACTTGGGCTTTGGTACTGCTTTGCAGCAGCCCTAGTACATGGGAGACACCTTGTGAAGAAAGCGTCATTCGATGGAATTCACGCGATATTTTCTCCAAATCCTGAAGTGCTTTATGGTGTTGATTGATAATATGCGCATGAATATCCTGCGTAATGTCAATGAACCTCACAGCTTGTGGAAAAATAATGAGCGGGAAATGATAGGATTCCGCCGCATGTATCCATTCTTGTGGAACTGAACTCAAGTAGTGTCCCATTTCGATACAGAGGCATGTCACGTTTTTATTGATCAACTGCTCCAGATATGTCATAAACAATTCCGTATCACTCTTGAAGGCAGCCCCTGTCGTAAGGATCATTTCTCCACCTTGCAGCAGTTGTTCAAACTGTATCACCTCAATGATATGTACCCAGCGGACTAGTCGCTGTAATCCCTGTTTACCTGCCGCAATATAGGCTTGCTCGAAAGTGGGTCGTCCCAGCACTTCCTGTAACGTTAACTGATAATCTTGATTCAAAAGAGTCACTCCACTTTCTTTCCACTCATATCTAAAAGTTATCCACAACCGTCCTATCGGGCTGCTTGTGGATAAATATTAACCAACTGCTTAGTAACATCCGATCAAGCTAGTTTCCCTTCTAAGTTTACACGAAAAAAGCGCCTGTTTCATTAAGAAACAGGCGCTTTTTATTAAGCAATCTATTATAACGCTTTATCAATGGCAACGGTTTGACCTGACCATACCTTCAGAGACGTCCAAGGGGTTTCTGTCCCCTGCCAAAATGGGTCATCTGCTGGCAATCCTAATGGAAGGAAAACAGCTGAACATAAGTATAGGCTGCCTGTGGAGATATACGTTTCGCCAAGCTCGGGCTGATGTCCGCAAAGTCCAATCTTCAGCCAGCCTGCCTCATCGAAAGTGCCTGGGGCTTCAATCAGCCTGCGGATGACCGCGCTTAGTGCACATCTTACTTGAGCTGGCGCAACACCTTCCGGCAATTCACGTCGCAGTGCAATGTGGGCTAGTGATTGAAAGGCACCAAAGCGGTAGGCAATCGACCGACCCGTAACAGGAAACGTTCCCTCCGGTGAAATCGATCTTTCCTGCACGGCAGCATAACGCTGCGCTCGAATTAGAATATTCTCTCGCATTCCTGCCCAGTCTGGATAATATCCATGAACCTGCTCAATGATATCAACCAACATGGGTTGAATCACGAAGCTGTTATAATAATCGGCATGGTAATGTGGACCATCGCCGTACATTCCATCGCCAAGGTACCACTGCTCGTGTTGTTTAAGGGCAAAATCCACGCGCATGGCATCCCAATCCTCGCCAATCACCCCTAAAGCCGTTTCGGTTATAGCTGCGAACAAGAGCCAGTTGTTGAAACCCGGTTTGCGTGTTCTTGTTGCCTTCATGGCTTTCACCAGATTGCCCTGAACGCGTCTGTCCAAACGATGCCAAAGCGTGTTAGGAGCTCTTAGGATCGCATTAGCCAGAAATGCCGTATCAACAATCGGCTGCATGCCTTTGGAAAAGTTCAAAAAATCAGGCGACTCCGGATCCGTCGCCGCGTCCAGAGCAGCTCGGACTAGCTCACCGTAGTGAATGCGAAGCTTCTCTTCCTCGGCATCTTGAGCTGGATTTTCTAACCATGGTGCCATGCCTACCAGTGTGCGTGCGAATGCTTCTAAATGCGAAAACTGGAGCTGCTCTTCTTTTTTATTCTCTACTGGCATTGTTGCTCGCAGCTTCTTAGATGCCAATGCCTTTATCACAGGATCAGCTATACGAAGCATCGTAGCCAACCAATATGCACGGTCATTGCAGGCTGCAGCTTGATTACTCATACCAGTAACCTTTGATTCCTTTTTCCATCCGTACGAGAGCTTCTAAATAGTAATAGTCACCCCAGATCATGTAATCGTCCGGAGCACTTCCACCGCGAACGTGATAGGAACCGCGTTCGATGAAGCCTTGAGCATCAGGCTTGCCAATGGTTGCGTAGGATTTAACTAGCCCAGTCATGGAGCGCTGAATCGCATTTTCCAAATATACACGGTCAGCATCATCAGCAGCCAAGTGTTCCAATAACTCTAAGGCTCCCGCTGAAGCAATCGCAGAAGCTGAGCTATCACGGTTCGTTTCTGCGTTCACCGGCGCATTGAAATCCCAGTATACCACATCATCCTGCGGCAAGCGGTCAAAGAAGTAACGCGCTAAGCGCTTGGATGTTTCTAAGTAAAGCGGGTTTTTCGTATAGTAGTACGAAAGCGCGAACCCATAAATTCCCCAAGCTTGGCCGCGGGTCCAAGTTGAACCATCTTGATACCCCTGATGCGTTCCGCCATGAAGTGGTTCACCACTCTCTTGATCAAAGTAAAACGTGTGGAAGGATGAATCATCGCCGCGAACCAAATAGCGGCGGCTCAAATCCGCATGAATCACGGCAACCTCCTTGTATTTGGCATCGCCAGTTTGCTCGTAAGCCCAGTACAAAAGTGGTAGGTTCATCATGCAATCAATGATGATGCGTCCTCCATTTTCTTTGTCCCCTTCAGGACCCCACGCTTGAATATATTGTCCCTTTGGTCTCCAGCGTTTCATCAGTACATCGGCTGCTTGCAAAGTAAGTTGTTTAGCATTTTCATCTTTTTCAATAATCCATTGCGCTTTAGAAGATAGTGAATATAAGAACCCGATATCATGGTGATCCAGAGCTACATTGTCTTTCAATCTTTGCTTAAAGCTTGCAACCGTTTTGTGAGCAGCTTGCTGGAACGCTTTGTCACCGCTATATTGGTAGCCTAGCCACAAAATACCCGACCAAAAGCCGTCCGTCCAATCCGTATTTGGATTCAAATGATACACATCATTCTCGCTCACGTGCGGAAATAAGTCCCCAAATCGTTCGATATTCACTTTCGTTTTTTGCAAAGCATCTTCAATGGCTTGTTTCCACATGATCAATTCACTCCGTTTTCTTTGATTTGGTTGATTCTCGTTCTATAAAAGTAAGGGGGACCTCGATTTCTCGCTCCTCACCAGACTCAGCCTTATTGCCAAATTTATGTAACAGCTTGTCAATGGCCGTTTGGGCTTGATAGCTATAAGGAATGTCCCAGCTTGATATACCCGGATAACTGTGTTTAGCTATATAATCGTTATTAATTCCAATAATCTGAAGCTGATATGGAATCTCAATCTGGAGCATATTTGCTGCCGATAAGATTCGTAAGGCTACATGGTCATCAAAAGCAACGATGCCTACGGGTGCCACATGGCGCTGTAATAAGCTTTGGAGAAATGCTTCGATATCCAGATCTTTATAGTCCACGATCTCATGAATGACATCGCTTGCATATTGCCCGATCCCGGCATTGAAACCCATGCGTCGCTGTTCGTCGATGACTTTCGAACCTTTACTGCCTACGTAGCAAAGTGCTCTACAGCCACGTTCCACCAACAATTTAGTGGATTGTTTGCAAGCCGCTGCAAAGCCTAAATTCACTGCACCTAATGCAATATCCTCCGGCCAGTTCCAACCATTGATAAGAACTAATGGCGTACCGCTGTTTACGATCGACCTTGTAGATTCGAAGCCCATTGCTAAACCATGACATATCAATCCGTCTACTCTACGCTGCAGCAAAACTTCCAGATTTCTCCGCTCAATATCCGGATCGAATCCCCCTGATGAAAATACGGATAAGTGATACCCCGCATTATGTGCTTCAATCTGCAAATGTTCGGCGAGCTCTCCATAGTAATTCGTTAACCCTGGTAAGATGAGACCGATCTCATACGTTTTGCTGCGGCTTAAACCCGCTGCCATCGTATTCCGTCGATACCCTAATTGCTCAGCAGCCAATTCGACCTTGCGAATCGTCTCTTTGGACGAACGAATACCACCTCGATTCAGCACATTGGAGACTGTGGCAATGGATACTCCTGCTGCTGCTGCCACTTCTACAATTGTGACTTGTTTGGGCTTGCTCATACTTATTTCAACTCCGTTTTGTTAAACGTTTAACATCCTCTATTAGCTTAAATTGAAACGTTTAACCTGTCAAGTGATAAAATAACTGATTTAACACTT
>NZ_WHOA01000187.1 GCF_013141715.1 Paenibacillus phytorum
GGTGTAGTTTTTTTTGGCTAAATACTCAACTGAAGAGAAATTAGAAGCAGTCCTGGCTTATCTAGAAGGTAAAGCGTCGTATAAAACAATTGCTGAAGAACGTAATATGAGCACTGCGCCACTAAAAAGATGGGTTTTACGTTATCAAAAACACGGAGAGGAAGGAATCACCTCTTCGTATACAAATCACGAGATTCAATTTAAAATAGATGTACTCAATTACATGAACGAATTTGGGGCATCTATCAATGAGACCGCCGCTAGATTTAATTTGTCTTCGGATTACACATTACTCAAGTGGAAAAGACAACTCGAATCAGGTGGAATTGACGCCCTCATATCGAAGAAAAAGGGGCGTCCATCCATGAAAGAAGATACAAAGAAACCAACTCCAGTTGAAGGTTCAATCGAGTCTTTACAGGTGGAAGTAGAACGTTTACGAATGGAGAACGCCTACTTAAAAAAGTTGAATGCCTTAGTTCAAAGCAAGGAAAAGTTACAAAGCAAGACAAAGCGCAAGTAGTATTTGAACTAAGGCTAGAGTACCCCATTACTTCATTACTACAGCTGGCTCAGATTCCACGTAGTACGTACTATTACTGGGTAAGTACAATGAATTGTCCAGACAAAGATACGGACTTAAAATCCCGTATTTCAGCGGTCTATCATGAGCATAAAGGCCGTTATGGATATCGACGTATTACAGACGAGCTACACAATGAAGGGCACTTAGTGAACCGTAAAAAGGTGCAGCGCATCATGCGTGAACTTGGCTTAAAATGCATCGTTCGCATGAAAAAATATCGCTCATATAAAGGAACAGTTGGTAAAATTGCGCCAAACATCCTAGATCGAAATTTCAACGCTACAAGACCAAATGAGAAGTGGGTTACAGATATTACGGAGTTTAAACTGTTCGGAGAGAAGCTATACTTGTCACCCATACTCGACTTGTTTAACGGGGAAATCATTACCTACACCGTTGATTCGCGTCCATTATATACACTTGTCTCTGGCATGTTGGATCAAGCTTTGAAACGTAAGACTAACGATGACACCTTATTGATTCATTCTGATCAGGGCTGGCATTACCAAATGCCCCAATATCAACAGTTATTGAAGGAAGAAGGCATAACACAAAGTATGTCACGTAAAGGGAACTGTTACGACAATGCCGTTATGGAGAATTTCTTTGGGATCCTAAAATCCGAGTTTCTATATACAGAAGAATTTGATAGCATTGAACAATTCAAAGTAGAACTTGATCAATATATCCACTATTACAACCACAAACGAATAAAGGCAAAACTAAAACGCATGAGCCCGGTACAGTACCGAACTCATGCGTTAGAGGTAGCCTAACTATAT
>NZ_WHOA01000021.1 GCF_013141715.1 Paenibacillus phytorum
AAGATAATGTCCTCGAATATGCGATCAATCTCGTTCGTCGTGATTCCCGGTTTGATGAGCGGGGCGATCGTGCGATGGCATTCGGCCACCACTTGGCATGCCTTACGGATAGCCTCGATTTCATGCTTGCTTTTTAAGATGACCATGTTCGTATCAGGACTCCTTCGTAATAGCTTGCATCGCGAGATTGGCGATTCGATCGACGTCCAGCTCGGAAGTGCCCGCATAGTAGTGCAGCCCGCAGCAGCCGACGAGCACGGCAAGCATATGGTCGACGCTGTCGTCTTCGCGCTGGGCGATCGATTGGAGCGGAACGTACAGCCGTTCCATGAATCGTCTCTTGGTGGAGTTCCGATCCCTCTCAGGTAAGCCTGCATAATGTTCCGCCGCCATTTTGTAGACGAGATATGTGCGGGCGTCCGACTGCCACAGCCGGAGCAGCGCCTTGCAATACGTCAACATCTGCCTCTCATCCTGGCCGCCGCCGTATATGTTTGCCCATTCTGCCAGGGCTTGCTCACATCGCTCGAAGCCGCTGCCCAGCACATCTTCTATTAATAAATGTCGGTTAGGGTAATAATGGTATACCGTGCCGTAACCGATCTCGGCCTCGCGGGCGACGTCGCGAATATCAAAGCTGCCGCCCGTGTGGAAGTAAGTGCGCGCGGCGGCGTCAAGGATCTGTTCACTGCGCTGCATGCGGATGAGCTCATTTTGTTCTTTGGTACGGGGGCACATGGACGCGTACACCTCCTTTTATAGACCTGCAAATTTGTCGATACAAACATAGTAACGCATGGAGCGGGGATATGCAAATTATCTGTTAGAGAAATAAAGTTATTTAATTGAAATAAAGTTCTTTAGTGAACTGAACAAAGACAGAACTCCAAGCAGGTAGTTTCGGAGGAGGTAGGGTGTGCGACGGTAGCATCATTAACGCATAACGATAGTTGAAAACCCTGAAAATGGCTGCCGCTTGCAGTCTTTTGTTAACGGGTAGTTTACAAAAGATGGTGATATTGGTAATGTGATTTATAGGGGGAGCAAGATGAAAATTGTAATTGCAACCGATTCAGACTATGAATATATACGAGATCATGACCATCATATTTTGCAGAGCTTAATATTGCCGAAAATATACGGACATGAAATATACTTATTGCGAAACGAAGAAGACATTAATATCGGATGGATGAGGTTCGGATATTTCTGGGATAATACACCTTTTATGAATATGATTTGGGTAGACGAACAATATCGAAGCAAGGGTGTAGGAAAGCAAGTTGTCCTCTTCTGGGAAGATGAAATGCAAAAAAAGGGTTTTAAACTGGTTATGACTTCTACTCTGGCTAATGAAAATGCACAGCACTTCTACAGAAGTTTAGGATATCAGGATGCAGGCTGTTTAATACTTGAAAATGAGCCGTTGGAAATCATTCTGACTAAAAAAATAGTTTAGTTCCCGCTAACGAGGAGCAATAGTTGAATACACTCAGGACGAGGCTGCTGGCATATGATCGGCAGCCTTCATTACGTGACTGGCAGTTTAGTGGAGCACTGAGCTTGCAACTAAACAACAAATTAAGGCGTCAAATTCATTGGGGGTGCTATATGATGAGGACTTGGATTGCCACAATTCTTATCGTTATTTTGATATCAATGCTAATTACATCGTGTTCAAAACAGCAAACTGTTACTGAGCAGGTTCAAGAAAATGTCGCGGAATCATTGTCTGTCTCTGAACAAACCGTTGTTCTTTTCGGTGATGGAAACAAAATACAAATAAATGACTCATTAGTTGTTGGAAAGATAATGAATGACATAAAGGCAATGACTTTTACAAAGGTTGAAGGACCTGATACAGTTGGGCAGAATTTCACATTGATGTTTTCGAGTGATAAGAAATATTCCAGTACAGGTTACTTCGTAATAAACAAGGTCTTTTACAAAGCTACGGACGCAAAACTTGCCTCAGAGATAAATAAGTACGTCCTGGATTATGGTAGAAGCATCATGCCCCAGTTGTTGCCAGGAGTCTGAGTGAACTAGTAAAAGACTGCAACTAATGACAATAAA
>NZ_WHOA01000188.1 GCF_013141715.1 Paenibacillus phytorum
GGTTAGTCAATAGATTAGCCAATTCCTGATGCCATCCTAAAAAGGAGATGCTTTTATGTTTACAAATCCATATAAAAATAGGAATCGCGTTCTTCTTGGTTTAGAGCTACTCATATCCATATTCACTATTATATTTGTAATTGTTTCTTCAACTGGAGGCAGAGAGCTAAGCTTTTCTTGGTTTTTCCTGTTAACTGCATTGATTTTCCTTGTAAGGTTGGTTGATACAAAAGATAAAAGCAACATTATCACTTTAACTATCTATGTATTAGGTGCCCTTTTCATCATTTTTAAAAAATAAAGTTGGAGACTCTTCGATATAGCTTGCCTTATCAGCCCTTTTCTACTTTAGCAAACTAGGAATTTTTGAACATATTTCTTAATAGCATTGAGCTCTAACGAGGAGATAATAGACAGCATCTTTTCCATACCAATAGTCTATGATAACCCAACCGGAGTTAACGACTATTTTGAATCTCCATAGGAAAGGAAGCGTGATATT
>NZ_WHOA01000189.1 GCF_013141715.1 Paenibacillus phytorum
GGTTGTCCATGGATCGGATAATAAAAACTTTGAGCTTATTAGGGAGCATCCGTCCGCTCCGGTCATCCTTCATGATGAAGATGCATTGGGATATGCAGCAGGAAGAGTAATCGGCGCTAAAGCTTCCCAGTCGGATATTCTTTTATTTCTCGAAGGGCATATTCCAATCCCTGCCCCAAAGCTTCTTCCTTTCATTCAATCGATTGAAAAAGGAGCGGATGT
Source organism: Paenibacillus phytorum (assembly GCF_013141715.1). GTDB lineage: Bacteria > Bacillota > Bacilli > Paenibacillales > NBRC-103111 > Paenibacillus_E > Paenibacillus_E phytorum. The sequence continues at coordinate 223 of NZ_WHOA01000189.1, forward strand.
CGCGCTCAACAACATAAGCCCATTTATACCTGATTTTCATCAACGGGATCCCGTATCGATTATGAAAGAATTTGTCAACGAAGTGATGGGACGACCCGACTTGATGACGAACTCCATGACTAACGCACCTCATGCTCTGTCTCGAAACGCAGTTGAGAACATCGGTTTAGTCAACCTGGCGAAGCCGCCCCTCGCCCAAGCTATTGCCATGCATATGCATTTAAAAGTGACAGCTCCGACTAGTATTAACTTCGAACAATTGCGACATCATTCAAGCATTAATCATGAGCAGCAGAGCCCGGCAATCCAGCATATGATCGGAGACCACCTGGAAGCTTTGAGCAACATAATGTCACATCGTGGCACAAGGCTTTGTTTTGAGGATAAGCTTCGGAGAAGGCATATGGCGTGAGTGATGGAAGCCCTTCCCAAAGAATGAGCCTCTTTCATTCCGGCGAAAATTTATCGAAAAATGAAAAGCCCTCATCCTGATATCAAGGTGAGGGCTATTTGACGTTTACGCAAGAATTAGTCGATTCATCCCCTTCTCGTTGAGTGGAAGGGGGGCTTAAAGCCGTGATCGTCTTGCTCATTTCACGGCTTCCTTTATGTCGCC
>NZ_WHOA01000190.1 GCF_013141715.1 Paenibacillus phytorum
GGTTTGAATACAACAATTGTATTTCAGAGGTAGTACCCGTATCAAAGTGTGACGTATTACGCCTATCCGAAATTGATACTTTTATTTGAATCTTGAAAACAACCTCCCAACGGGCCGTCTAGCCTTTGGGAGGTTGTTTTTGTCGATATTGCGTCGGCGTGATGCCGACCGCTTTCTTGAAGAGCATATAGAAATACCCAGCGGGGGCGGATATTATTACGGTGTTCTTTTCGGAAAGCGTCCAAACCTTTTAGGCCGTTGAGTCACTTGTCAGGAAGGTTTTTTGCTTACAATCACATTTTTTTAATATCAATACCATTGACGATTACATGTAAGGAGCAGTTGACAAGATCAACATTGGAGGAGAATCGACGATACGTTGGGTTGGGAACGAACCTGTTGCTCAATATTTCACCTGATGATCGCAGATTGCTGTTTGGGGTGATGTCTAAAGAGTTGGAAGTCACGCTCCGCCAACTGTTCATTTCTCAGAAGTACGATCTAAAGCGGTATACTGAGCTATGTTCCATCATCTATCGGGTGTTTAGTCTTATGATTCCTTTAGATGACTCTGACAAGCATAAACAAGGCAGAGAAAATTGGATTTCCAGAAGCGTCGATTACATGGATACCCACTATATGGAGAAAATTTCAGTACGAGATGTTGCGGATTATCTATCCGTTCATCGGGCATATTTCTCCAAGCTATTTTCTGAGCAGATGGGGGTATCTCCTGTACACTATTTGCAAAAGCTGCGCATGAACAAAGCAGAGGAGCTGCTTAAATCGAGTTATACGATCAGTGAAATTTCGTTGATGCTCGGCTACTCTGATCCTTACGCCTTTACGCATGCTTTCCGTAATTATCATGGTACCCCTCCAGGAAATTGGCGGAGGTCAATGCACGGAGAAGTTAGAAAAGTGATTAGTGAGCAATTGTGAGAGAAGGGACAGGTGCGAGTTTCGCATCTTGTCCCTTCTTTTTTAACTGCTGGTGAGAATGGGCTACTTGTTTGAGGATGACTTCGATTTGTTCCAGTGTCTCGGTTCCAAGCTCAACATCATCGGCTTTCACACTTAAGTAACCGCCGATTGCCGATAGCGAAGAGGTGTTGTTTTGGTCATTTGACGGAAGACACGTCCGAACTGCACAAGTGAACCGAAGCCTACCTGCTCAGCGATCAAAATCACTTTTAGTTTCGTAGTTGTCAGCAGTCGCTGCGCTTCTTGCACACGAACGAGATTCACATATTCAACAAGTGAAAATCCAGTGATTTCCTTGAACATACGGCTTAAATAGGCCGGGCTGATTTCGAATCGCTCAGACAGCTCTTCCAGACGGATTGGTTCAGGATAATGAATATTGATAAATCTCACGATGGTGGAAATTTTCCGATGCAGAGGTGAAACGTGTTCGGGAGATGTGGACGGATGCATAAGGACGAAACGTGCCGTGAATAGCAGAAGCTCGGTTAAATATTGCCGCAATGCGAAAGTTTGCCCAAGCTGCGGCTCTTTCGCTTCATGAATCAATTTACCAAGAATGTCTTCGACCAACCGGCGAGTAGGCAAATCCAGTCGCAAAACGGGTGTAGCATACGTGAAAGCATCGAGAAGAAATGGAGCATCCTCTTTGATATTCGCTAAAAAGCTATCATCGAAATTAATCACTACACGTGCATGTCCTAAGTTGTCCGAGTCTGATGTCGCATGAAGCTCACGCCGATTAATGAGCACAAGGTCTCCAGGAAGAATGAGATACGAACGATCACGAATGAAGTACATACGCTCACCTTCATACAAATAGTAAAGCTCGTACATGTCATGCATGTGTTGAGTCCTCTCGAAAGAACCAGAACGATGAATATGTTGGATATAAAATGGGCCTTCTTCTTCATTGCCGAGGGTGACAGTTCGTGACATAGGTAGGACTCCTTTGGTTCTCTATGATTATTTGAAGTATAGCATGGTTTTTGTGAAAAATATGAATAGTTTTAACGAAAAATAAGAAGAGATGATGAGAAAATTTTCGTACCTTGCGATATGATTAAGCCATGAGAAATGAGTAAACGCTTGCAAAACAAGGGAGGATTTACACAGTGAAACAGCTTATCGAAGCTATTAAATCAGGAAATATAACGACATTTTCTTCACCGGATGTGAAAGTGTATGTATCATCCTATACGCAAGTAGGTAACACTTCCCTTCTAATGGTGCGAACAGCGGCAGGTAAGAAGCTTATCGTTACAGGCGAGGGAGAACTATACGACCAACTCATTGGGGAAAACGTGGACGGAGGCAAAGTGGCTTCGTTATCTCACGAAAATCGTCTGACGCTTAACCAGTTCCTTCCATATACGGCTCCACAGGCATTTGGTACACAAGTAGCTACAATGGGTTTAGGGGATCGACTTGGGATTGCAAGCCCTGGACATATTCAAACGATTCGCGGCAAAGACATTCGCCCTGTACTTGCACAGCAAAGTATTCGTGAACTCGCGCTAACAGGTCGAACATATGAGGATGTTTTGGACGCGGCTGCTTATGCTGTATTCCAAGAGGGATATAAAGATGGGTATGGCGCAGACGGAGATCATTTGAAGAAAGAAGAAGACATCGAGTATGCGCTGCGTCTTGGTTTTACGATGCTGACACTGGATTGCTCGGAAAATATCGACAATACCATTGAATCCAAGTCTGAAGCAGAAATCGCTGCAAAATATGAACAGCTGCCAGCTAGCTTGCGCAATCATTATGAAAAGCGTTACCTAGAGACAGCAGCTAATGTTCCTGGAGCAACGCTTAACTATACACGTCAAGCTTTACAGAAAGATGTCCTGATCTACGACGCAGCGATTAATTTCATGGAAGCTATCTTCCGTAAGTATATCGCGACGCTTGATCGCGCTGTTGATTTTGAAATCTCTATCGATGAAACGGCTACGCCGACATCACCAGAAGCACACTACTTGGTAGCTAACGAGCTTCGCGATCGCGGGGTTACAATTTTCAGTATGGCACCGCGCTTCTGTGGTGAATTCCAGAAAGGAATTGACTATATCGGCGATATCGCTCAGTTTGAACGTGAATTAGCTAGCCATGCCGCGATTGCTGTGCATTTCGAATACAAGCTTAGTATTCATTCCGGCAGCGATAAATTCAGCGTATTCCCGCTCATCGGACAGTACACGAACGGCCTATTCCATATCAAAACAGCAGGAACGAACTGGCTCGAAGCGGTACGCGTCGTAGCGAAGGTTAATCCCTCTCTATACCGCCGCATGCATCAGTATGCGCTTGATCATTTCGGTGAGGCTACAGCTTATTATCATGTGACAACTGACATTAACGCTATCGTCCCATTGGGGGAAGTGAGCGATGCTGATCTACCGGATTATATGGAAGAAAATAATGCTCGCCAACTGCTGCACATCACGTATGGCTTGCTACTTCAATCGAAGAATGCCGATGGCAGCAAACAATTTGCGGACGAATTCTTCCAGACGTTAGCTGAACAAGAAGATGCCTTTGCTGAAGGGCTTCGCTATCATATTGGCAGACATTTAGAGCTGCTAGGTAAATAATTATAGAGTCGATCTCCAGATGAGGAGGTCGGCTTTTTATTTGGTGAGTTGTTAGGGGAGATGCCGTTAATCGGAGTGAGACATATTCGTCCATCGCTTGTAGACCCGTAAGGATTTAAGTATGATTAAACAAGTGAGTGTTAGACAGTAAGATAGTGAGGTAGCTGCATGCAAAAGAGATTAAGCCGCAAACATTTTCGGGTTCGGCTGGAAGATATGATTGTTACGCTGCGTCAAGAAATCTTGTCTGGTAAAGCGGCTATCGGCAGCTACTTGCCTTCCGAAAGTGATCTGGAAAAGCGATTCGAGCTCAGCAATGCATCCGTTCGCAATGGTCTGAAAGTTCTCGTAGAGGAAGGATTTATTGAGAAAATTGCCAGGGTAGGAAATAGGATAACAAGTCCCTCTTCCGAACAAAAGACGGTTATCAAATTTGGTTATGTCCATTCATTTGCTGGACTTGTCGAGATGGAAGAACTGCTGGAAGAGTTCGCTAAGCAATACCCGCATATCGTTGTCCATCCGATAGAACTGCCTTCGGGCAGCTACTCCAAGTCTTTGAAGCAATATATGGAAGCGGAGCTCCTCGATTGTGTAATGATTAATAATAATAATTTTCAGGATTTCGTGGAAAATGACTGTACCCATTTATTGGAGCCGATTGAGCAAATGGATGATTTGTATCCGTTTTTGACGGAACCGTTTCAACAAGGAGGTCACACGCTCGTTCGGCCATTTAATTATTCGCCTGTCGTTTTGTGCTATAACAAAAAGCATTTCGAACAGTCTCAAGTTCCACTGCCGGATAGCAGTTGGGCATGGCGTGATCTTTTTACATATGGTCAACAATTATCTGTGAAGAATGAACGGTTTGGCTTTTATTTTTATTTGCCCTCCCGTAACCGCTGGCCGATCTTCATGCTGCAGAGTGGAACAAGCTTTCAAACCGATGATAGCGGAAACTACCGATTGCATGGAAGCAAGATCATAGAAAGCTTAGAAGCATGCAGAGATCTGCTAGATGTATTTCCAAGAATTCTTTCGGAAAGCAATGCCGATGCGGAAGCGCTTTTTCTGGAAGAAAAAGTTTCGGTTATTATGACAACCTATTTTTTCTTAAATCAGCTGCGAGATTCTAACATTTCCTTTGAGGTCTCCCCATTGCCGGGTTTGCAGGATTCGAGTACGCTGCTCATTATTAATGGGCTAGCTGTTAACAGCCGTTCTTCTAACAAAGAGGCAGCAAAGCTGTTGGTCGACTTTCTGACCACTTATGAGATTCAATTAATGCTTCGCCGCAAAACGTTGAATATTACCGCTCACCGACGTGCCATGGAGTGGGAGGGGGAGGAGTCAGGGTATCGTCCGTCTAGATTCTTTTTATACAGGGAAATAGTCCCCACGTTTCGGCTAATTACGGAATTGGGCCTCAGCAATTACCAATTAAAAAGCATCCAGCGTGATATTATGTTATTTTTATCGGGTCTGCAAAATAGTGCAGCGCTTAGCTCCAGATTGGAACAATTGTTGATCGAAGCTAAAGAAAGCAACATCATTCATTCTTCCTAAGGGTTTTCATAGGTGAACACAGGTGCAGGCTCATCCAAAGAGCTTGTACTTTTTTTATTTCCACCCCATAAAATCACAAGTCGAACCAAAGAAAACCATATTGGCTGCGCTTACATTGATGATATCATAAATATATGAGTTAGATACGAGTCAGAAACAAAGTGAAATGATAGGCGGGGTGACTAACATGCAGCATAATGGTGTTTATTTTCACAATGTCACGGAACTTGAACAGCTGCCATACCTGCCAGGACTTCGATTACACCGGTTTCCGAAGCAGGTTCGTCACAGTTTAACGGAGAAGGGCAGAACGAAGGCGGTGCAGTCGAACGGCTGCGAGCTTCGATTTGTTACAGAAGCGAAGTATGTACAAGTGGTGCTGGCTTCGCAGGAAACGAACGGTAAAGTGCTGGTGTTTAAAGGTGATTTTTTCCATTCTTCTCATCAGTTAGAGGCGGGGGTTGCAACAACCATCCAGTTGGAAGAGCCTGAAAGGTTTGCTCAAGTAATCCCGGAGAAACTGAACAATAGGGCGTTCTCTTCTAATGTTTGGCGCATTTTCTTTGAACGGTTTAGCGCTGTATTCTATGATATTGATGCGTTCGGGTTTGAAGTGAGGCCTCCTCATAAGCATGAGATGCCTCAGTTGACACTTCTAGCTTACGGCTCATCGATAACGCAAGGGGCAGGAGCTTTAAGCCATTACAACGGCTATATACAGCAAGCTGCCCGACGTCTAGAAATTGATGCATGTAACTTGGGACTTAGCGGATCCTGCTTTTGCGAAAAAGAGTTGTCAGATCATATTGCGGAACGCAATGACTGGGATATGGTCTATCTTGAGATCGGTGTCAACATGCGAGCGGTAGTTTCTACGGAGGAATTTGAACAACGCTCATCTTATTTACTGGACAGTATCATTGAACGGCATCCTGAGAAGCCTGTATTTCTGACCTATATTTATCCAAATCGGGCTACGTATTTCAGTGATTATAACCATGATTACAGCGAGGCTGAAAGACGCTATAACGAAATCTTAGCGCAATATACGGCAAATAGAAGCCACCCTTTCCTGCACTTGTTGGACGGGAGTAAGATCGTGGATGACTTTACTTCACTTACTAGCGATCTCATTCATCCTTCTGATTATGGCCATATTCGAATGGGGGAGAAGTTGGCAGGTTTCATGCTTCCAACTGTAAATAAGCTGCGAGAACGGCAAGTGAAACATGGAGTTATTTCCAAATAGGAGGAGATTGATATGAGAAAGAAGTGGCTTTTATCCATAATCAGTGCATCTTTGCTTGCCGCAACCGCAGCAGGATGCTCGCAGGCAGGGAAACAGGAAACAGCAACTGCAGGCAAGCCTGAAGGTGGGAAGGCGGCCTTCTCGATATCCTTCCGGTCCGGGAATATTTCGTATGCGGAAAATCACCCGAACATTAACGAAGAGAAATGGGTAAAGAAGCTGGAGGAGCTAACGAATACAGATTTGGACATCCGCTTAATGTCTCACAAAGAATTCGATCAAAAGATGATCCAGATGTTCGCCATCCATGATATACCCGATGTTGTTCAGGCGAGCTCGGGCTTGACGAATCCGCAATTGGCAGGGTCGGTGCAGGCTGGTGTATTTCTACCTTTAAACGATTTATTAGAAAAGCACGGTAAGAACCTTTTGAAAAAAATACCGAAAGAAGCATGGGAAAAAGAAACGGACGCCAAAGGGAATATCTACGCGATACCAGAGTGGTTATCGAATCCGTCCAGAAGAGCGACTTGGATCCGTACAGATTTATTAGAAAAAACAGGCCTGCCAGAGCCCAAAACGGTTGATGATTACCTCAACGTTATGCGTGCGTTCAAGAAGCTAGGTGTTGAGAATCCATATATGGGACGAGAAGATTTCGTGTATGCGGATGCTTTCTTCGGGGCTTATGATGTTTTCGGTAACTTCTTTATGAAGCAGGGCGATCAAATCGTTCCTAAGTTCTTTAACGTAGAAAATATGCAAAAGGCCATTCAAACCTATAAAACGATGGTGGATGAAGGCTTGATGAATAAAGAGTTTGAAACCATCAATCCGACCAAGTTCAAAAACGATATTTTAGCCGGAAAAGCAGGGATATGGAACATGAATGCCAACTTGTTGATTCAATGGGATCAGCAGTTGAGAGAAAACGTGGCAACCGGGAAGATGAAATTGATTTCATCTCCAACTGGACCTGACGGCAAGGGCGGATTGCGGCTTGTCGGTAACGTGACTAGAGCTTATTTGATTAATAAAAGTGCAAAGGATCCAGCGGCTATCATTAAATTTTTCGATTGGATGGTTAGTGACGAGGCGGAGAAATTTTTTACCTTTGGTATTAAAGGTGAGAATTACACGGAAGAGAATGGCAAACTCAATTATAAAGCGCCAACGAACGCTAAGGATGTAGATGAGGAGACTTATAGACAAATATTACTCTGGTTAGTTCAGGATACGACTTATAACAAAGGAACTTTGAGTCTTACGCCTGAGGGGCAAGGTCTGATGAAACTGTATGATACGGTATTGGCCAAAGAAGGACGTGACGGTATCCAGTTTGATCCGCAGCTGAAGGGATATTTGAAGAATCCTGATCTTGCGCCAACGGGAGATAAGCTTCCGCCTGTTATTCTCACTCATGTTTTGAAAATGGTTTATGGAAAGGAACCGATCTCGGACTATCCGAAAGTTTTAGAAGAGTGGAAGCAAAAAGGCGGCAATGATGTCATCAAAGAAGCTACGGAAAGATTTAACAAAAATGATGGCGTTAATCTATCGAGAACGAAGAACTGATAACTAGGAAAGCGAGGGAGATAAATGAAGTGCTTTCTGCGAAGTATTGAGATACGTATAGCTCTATGCATCATGCTGCTGATGACCGTTGTTTCACCAATGTTTGAAATGAAATCGCTTTCGGCAGAACCGGTAGACACACAGCTCTTTTATGACAGCTTTGAATATGGTAACGGCGTTGCAGTCCCAACAACTTCGCCATCCCAGTGGTCACAAGAAGGTCTGAATGGAAGTCTGGTGAAGACGACAACTAGCGGCATGCATTCAGGTACCTATGGTATAAAAATAGATGCCACTGATTCGCTAAGCCTACGTCTTAGTACGGTTGGATACCAAAATATTCAGTTGAGTTACTGGTACAAATCAAGTGTTACAGCAGGTAGCGTAAGGGTGGAGTATTCCGCAAACGGAGGTTCCACTTGGCTTGCATTGGATCCCATTAATAGAGCGCAAGGCTCTTTTCAACAACGAACGTATATCATCACGGCAGCAACATACACACCTATTGATAATCTTCCGGATGTAAGAGTGAGATTCAGCGTGGACTCTGCGCTAACAGGCAACATCTATATAGATGATGTGACAGTTAGAGGCACTGCCATCTCCAGCACACCGGATGAGCCTTCAATCCCAGAGCCTGAGGGGCCGGAAATCGAATTCTTCTCCGACAATTTCGATGATCCTGATAATTACGGTTCAGAGGGCGGTGTATCCATACCGTCACCCTGGTTACAGGAAGGCGCTGGGGGAAGCGCCGCCAAAACATCAACGTCAACGAGTGCTCCATCTCTGCCCAATTTCGTCAAAATTGATTCTAACGATGGACTAACCTTGCCGCTCAATACGTCTGGATATGGAAACATCAAGCTGAACTATTTTACAAGAGCATCATCTTATATTAGCGGAAGTATGGTCGTGGAGTGGTCAGGGAACGGAGGGAGCAGTTGGACGACTTTAGAAGAATTCAAACTGCCCCAAGGCACTCCTGAGCAAAAAAACAGCGAATCCAACAAATTGAAAACGTGGACACTAGGAGTCGATGCCAACAACAATCCTAATCTTAAGATAAGATTCAGAGTGGGAGATCCCATGCAAGCGAACATGTACATGGACAGTGTATCAATTGCAGGGCAAGCTATTCCGGGGATCCCGCCTGCTGTCACACCGGTGCCCGCACCTCCACCAACCACGAACCCGGTACCTTTTCCCGTACCAGAAGGTGTTACTTTGTATGAAGATGTTGAAATAGGAACAGCGGGCAACCGCCCCCTGTATACCTCGATTGCCGTGCCCGAAACTTTGCCGGCTGCTCCAATGCCTGTCGTTGTTTATATTCATGGTGGAGGCTGGAATCACGGGGACAGGAAACAAGCGCTAGCTAACATATGCGGATATGTGACAAAGAGAGGATATATCGGCGTTTCGCTAGACTACCGCCTCACTCCTGAAGCGCCTTATCCGGCCCAGATTCAGGATGTGAAACTGGCCATTCGTTATTTGCGAGCACATGCCGCTGAGTATCATATTGATCCTGACCGTATCGGAGTTTGGGGCTCTTCGGCGGGAGGCCATCTTGCTTCGCTGCTCGGTACTTCAGGGGATCTCTTAACGAGTGATCAGGTGGTTCTCGATAATGAAAATACGGTAAATGTGCCAGATCTGGAAGGCTCAGGAGGCTGGCAGGAATATTCAGATAAAGTGCAAGCAGTGGCTGACTGGTTTGGGCCTGCTGATTTCACAACTGCTTTTGCGAATAATTATAGCTCTGTAACGGCGCTTCTAGGCGGGAACCAAGCCTTCATGGTGCCAGATCAGGCAAGACTCGCCATGCCCGGTACGTATGCCTCTCCGGATGATCCGCCTTTCTGGATCCGGCACGGGGACGCGGATTCTACGATTCCCTATACAGATAGCGTTACATTTGCCAATCAGCTAACAGCCGCGGGTGTTCCTGTTGTTGACTTCAAAGTTGTCCCTGGGCAGGGCCACGGGTTCACAGGAACAGCATCAGAAACAGCCAATGCGGAGGCATGGGCATTCATGGATCAGTATGTTAAGAATAGGACCGTGACAGAACACATTTTATACAAAAATGGTTACAACCCGGACGGATCCAATGGATCCTAATCCCCCTGGCCCGGCGCCGCATATCAGCACTATCCCTTTTTCTAAGTAAAACAGGTGAGAATGTTGTAGTAAATACAACAATTTTCTCCTTTTAGAAGTGTAAATGGTGAAGATGATGTACGTCATACAACAATTTCCATTAAATCGAGTGAAATAGCTCCAATTTAAGCAAACATGTTGCACTTTCTACAACACTGGAGAGCTTTAAACACTAAGTAAAGAAAATTGTTGTACGTTTTGCAACTTGATGGGTTCTATTCACATCTAAAAACATAAAACGAGCCGAACGTTTGTAGTTTCAACGTTTGGCTCGCTTGTTTTTTTATTCTTCATTTGTAGGTTCGTTTCGATAATCGTCTTCACCTGGATAGTCCCGCTTAATGCCTTCATGCAGCTCTCGATTCTCGTAAGAGAAAGGATTAGGCGGACGTTGATCCTTACGCCATGGTGAGCTCTTTCCCAGCGATTCTGTATTTAGGCTAGTGCCGTATGGACCCTCTGGGAACTCCTCTGGAATTAGGTCATTGCGCTGCGACTCAACCGTCTCTAGATCAGTGAAATCATCGCGGTATTCAGGGATGAAGCCTTCCGCTTCTGTTTTCTTAGCTAGTTGGGGGGATTCGTCAATCATGGATAAAGCCTCCTTATCAGGTTGCTATGCTTTTTCCAGTGTCCCCCGCAGACAGCTTAAATATCCGTAAAATGAATGGAACCAATAATTTGCGACAAGAATTCATTAAGTTCTAGCGCTTGTTCCTCATTCAGTTTATACACATGTTCCAAATATCCTTCTTCAGCCAGATCATCTGGACCAATAACAGCACTGCGTCCGGATTGCAAATCAATAACAAGCTTTTTGCCGAAATAACGGGATGTCGTCATAATTGCCAGATCAAATCGATGCAATGCGTTGCCAACGAAACAAACGAAACGCGTTGTTGTTTCTTCCTGATGGTCATATAAAAAGTCATAATCAGACATGAGGGCCCTCCATTCTCTTTCTAGTATGTACCCCATTATAACCTAAAAAAGCTCGTCAACAAAACATATCTTGCGCCCATCTGACAAACATGGTATGATTTGGATATTAGAAAAAGGGAAGCACCTTTTCAGCTAACTGCTGAAGGGGTGCTTTTTCGTTTTTCTGAACCTATTTTTAGCTACCGTTTGGAGGAGAAGGCATGAACATTGTATTTCTGAACACTTTGGAGAAAGAAGCGGGGGATCATCGCGTTACATCGGCCCAGGTGTCGATTGGGGAAGAACAAGGCATTTGGAATGTCTATTGGAATGAGCCTGATAGTGCTGGTATAATTCAGCAAGATCAGTGGTATCAGGGGGTGAGCTGGGATGAGATGCTGAGTGCTTTCCGTCAGGGGCTGCGGGATAAAGTTCGTTCCGGTTACCGTCCGCTTGTTAGTACGGATTTGGAATCAGCGCAAGGACTGTCAGGCAAAGCTAGAATAACACAGATGTTGACCTACTACTGCGAAGAAAATCCAAGTGAGGAAGTGTACGAAACGCTCCGTGCTTGGAGGCGCGAACAAGCTGCCCGCGAAGGGAAAGCACCGTATATTCTCGCCACGAACCGTGTCCTTCGCATGATCTCCGTCTTCCTGCCTCAGAGCAAGGAAGAGCTGCAGCAAATTCCTGGCTTTGGCGAGCAGAAGACGACCATGTACGCGGCAGATGTGCTCAATCTCACCGCTGAGTTTACACGTTCGAATGGCTTTCCTTTAGATTGGGTGGCAAAAAGCGTAGATACAGTGAAGTTTGAGGCTTGGCTCCACGCTCAGAAAGAGCAAAAGCTGCGTACAGAGCTTGATCGTGAGGTTAGCAAGCGCAAACTTCTTGAGATTGTTGCTGGCGGAGGAAGCTTGGCGGATTTGCAAGCAGTACTAACGATGCCACGCAGGGAACTGCTGCTTTGGGTGGAGGATTTGGAGCGAGAGGGATACGATATGGATCCGCTTGTGGAAGCGGAGCTTGCTTCGATCCCGGAAGAAGAGCAAATCAAAGCATGGAACGCCTTCGAATCGGAAGGTGACCGCTACCTGAAGCCGGTGCTGCAGCGCATCATCGGCACGGAGGAGCTCAAAGGCAAAGAACTTGACCGCGCCTATGAGTGGTTGCGCTTGCTTCGTTTGCGATTCCGCAGGGAGAAGGAAAGGTTTGCTTCTCAAGCTGCAAGCTAGTGTTGACATTGCTTAGGATTATATGATTAAATGGTCAATAATCTAAATATCAATGAAAGCGATGACGAACATGGGCTATGCCCAAAGTAGGAGAAATGCCGCTGCTGCAGAGAGTCGGTGTAGGGTGCAAACCGATGCAAGTATGGCTCCGAATTACAGTTCTGAGTTGGTTAAGGGAACATGCTCGTTAAGGGCATCAGTAGCTTTTACCCGGCATTCATTTGTCGTTATGAATCTAAGTGAAAGAGAAATTTGCGAATGAGAGCGCGAATCCTTCTCTTTAATTAGGGTGGTACCGCGAGACAACCTTCTCGTCCCTTTGTGGACGCGCAGGTTGTCTTTTTTGTATTTAACATGATGAGGAGGATATTACGATGTTGATATGGGATCAGCTTACCGAAATACAGCAGCAGGAAGTGGAACGTCAATTGCTTGTCATTGGGCGGGGTGCTGCCGAAATCGTGCCTGAGGAAGCACTCAAGCAAAAGATCATACACGCTGTGGTTACAGGAAAGCCGTTAAAAGTAAAGCTTGGCTTAGATCCATCTGCACCCGATATTCATATTGGTCACACTGTTGTTTTGCAGAAGCTGCGTCAATTTCAAGATTTGGGACACGAGGTTCAACTCATTATCGGAGATTTCACAGGACGCATCGGGGATCCTACCGGAAAGTCAGAGACGCGCAAACAGCTGTCAGAGGAAGATGTTAAGCACAATGCGCAAACGTATCAGACGCAATTGTCCAAAATATTAGATTTGACCAAGACCACTTTTTACTACAATTCATCTTGGCTTGGAGCGCTTAGATTCGAAGATGTGCTGAAGCTAGCAGGTAAAGTAACGGTTGCACGTATGCTGGAGCGGGACGATTTTGCAAAAAGATACGCGGCTAACCAGGCGATTCACGTTCATGAGTTTTTCTACCCTTTAATGCAAGGATATGACTCCGTTTCTCTTGAAAGTGACATTGAGCTAGGTGGAACTGATCAAACCTTCAATATATTGATGGGCCGAACGCTCCAAAGTGCTTATGAGATTAAAGAAGGACAGGTAGCGATTCTGATGCCGCTGCTCGAAGGCTTGGACGGTGTTCAAAAAATGAGCAAAAGCTTGCGGAATTACATTGGTATCGATGAGCTTCCTAACGAAATTTTCGGCAAAACGATGTCGATTCTGGATTCGCTCATGACCAAATACTACGAGTTAACAACGACCATCTCAAATGAATCCCTGCATGATCTCAAACGAGGGCTAGAAGCAGGTGCCATCCATCCGAGAGATGCCAAGATGAAGCTGGCTAAGGAATATGTGGAAATGTATCATGGTGCGAAGGCAGCAGAAGAGGCGGAACAGCATTTTATAACCGTGTTCCAAAAGCGAGCTTTGCCCGAAGACATCGAAGAAATGTCTCTAAGTATCAGCCAGCTGGAAGAAGGCCAAATCTCCATCATTAAGCTTCTCGTTTTACTAGAACTGCAAGCTTCCAACGGGGAAGCAAGACGCAGTGTGGAACAAGGGGCAGTGAAGATCAATGAACAGAAGATCATGCAAATTCATGACCAAATAACCCTAAAGGAGGGGGATATTATTCAGGTGGGGAAACGGAAGTTTGTTAAAATTAAGTTGATTTAAACAGGACAAAAAGGGCTCCTTGATAGCAGCATTCTGCTCCAAGAAGCCCTCACTTTTCAAAAGTATCTACAGCCATTCTTTTTTACGGAATAATACATACATGCCTATGCCCAATGCACCCATGAACGCCAACACAATTTCATCACCATGAGCCACATGAAGCCCGAGAATGTTATCAAAATTCATCCCGAACACGCCGGTAATGAACGTCAAGGGCATGAAGATGGTCGTGAGTGCTGTAAAGACGCGCATGATCTCATTCGCTCGGTTAGCGACGCTAGACTGATAGGCTTCTCGTAAGTTGCCCATGAGATCGCGCAGCGTATCAAACGTATCCACGATCTTTACGGCATTTTCATAAATGTCTCCGAAATATTTTTGCAGCTGATGGTCAATTAGTCTAAGCTCTTTTTTACCAAGTGTTCCAATCACATCGCGTTGAGGAACAAGTACTTTTTTGAGCCATAGAATCTCTGACCGAAGTCCAATAATTTCATTCAAATGCGACTTCTTCGTTGCCACTAGGATGTCTTCTTCCAGCTTTTCAATCTTGGCCTCGATACGGTCACCGACCGCCACATAATTATCGACGACAAGATCGACCAGATGGTATAGGAAACGATCGGCGCTGTTTACTTCCTCTTCCCAGAGAAAAGGTTTCAAAGCTCGAAGTTCATTGATTTTTTGCCTAGTGACGGTAATAATGACATGTCTGCTTAGAAATAGATTAAGTGCGCGAAGGAAAATTTCTTCATCATCAAATCGAATACTATTAATAACGATAAAATAATGGGAATCGTAGAACTCAATTTTGGGACGTTGTTCCTCTTCGCTTAAGCAATCCTCCACGGCCAAATCATGAAGATGGAATAAAGGTTGAAGGATCTCTAAGTCCTCTACCCCTGCATCAATCCAATAAAAGCCTCTTTCTGGAGGTGTTAGGGCGACAGTCACGTCATCAACCAACGTAAAAATGCCATTCTGAACCCACCGTGTTTTCATCTGATCCACCCCTTTGAATGGAATCAGCCGGTTAGTTCATCATTTAGAGCAAGGCTCCGGATGAAGGAATAACCGACTGCATTCCTACACTATTAAATTGTTTAAGATCCTTGCAGGTTCTACTCCTCGGTTCTCCGTCCAAACGTATGCCCTCCTTTTTCGTCCGTGTCGAATACTTGTCTAGTATAACCCTTCATATATCACGTTTCAAGCCATAAAAGTTTGCTGAAACAAGGTAAATTGTTGTTTAGATAAAGTATGGAAATAATGCTCAGTAGGTGTCAAAAAAATAGCCACCATGACTTACATGGCGGCTTTTAAAATTTTATTTTTAATTTCTTTGTAAATCTCAATTAATTCAGGATCACCGCGCTGCAGCAATACTTCTTCACTGTCAGCACCGTAAATACGGCATAACAGGGCAGCAGCATCCTCTGCTTGTTGAATAGTTGGTTTTGTCGTTTCAATCAGGGCGAAAAAGCGGTTCAATGAGGCAAAAGCAGAGAAGCTATCGATCGTTTGGGTTGACATAAATGACCTCTTTTCATGAAATAAGTTTTATAAAATAGGGTGTTGTTATATATATTTCGTTGTTTTAATATCATATAACCCGTTTTTAAGTTGGCTTAAACATATTTCTTTGATACGTTTTGTATCAATTGTTTTCATAAGGGGACATACCGTTTCAATTTCTTCTCTTGACAAGTCTTTCATGCCTTGACTTTGGTTGAATTTATAGTATGATAATTTTAATCGCATACGTTACATTTTCTTATCAAGAGTAGGTGGAGGGACTAGCCCTATGACACCCGGCAACCGACAAACCTTTGCAAGCAAAGGGATGCACGGTGCTAATTCTTGCGGAAACGCTGATTAAAGCGAATCTGGGAGATAAGAGAAGGACATTGACTTTGATTTTCCATGGCCTTTCTCTGATTCCAGAGAAGGTCATTTTTGCATTTTTTATCCATTTAAAACTAATGAAGAGGAGTGAACAGGATGCCGATCAAGATTCCTGACAACCTGCCTGCCAAAGAAATTTTAAACCAAGAGAACATCTTCACAATGGACGAATCCGTCGCGTATCACCAGGATATACGTCCACTTCGAATTGCTTTATTGAATCTGATGCCAACCAAAGAAACGACTGAGACGCAGCTGCTGCGCTTAATCGGGAATACGCCATTGCAGGTGGAATTCGTGCTTCTGCATCCGAAAACTCATACTTCTAAGAACACTTCTGTCGAGCACTTGGAAATGTTTTATAAAACATTTGAAGATATTAAAGATGAAAAGCTGGATGGCATGATTATCACGGGTGCTCCTGTCGAACAGATGGAATTCGAAGATGTGAATTACTGGGAGGAATTGACGCAAATCCTGAATTGGAGCAAGCACAACGTCACTTCTACCTTGCATATTTGTTGGGCAGCTCAAGCGGGCTTGTATCATCATTTCGGTGTGCGAAAGTTTGCGCTCGAGAACAAGATGTTCGGTGTTTTTCCTCATACTGTTCAGGTACCGAATACAAAGCTGCTGCGCGGCTTTGATGAAGTCTTTCATGTACCGCAATCTCGTCATACGGATATTCGTCGTGAAGACATTGAACAATGTCCGGATTTGGAGATTTTATCGGAATCAGAGGAGTCCGGTGTTTATATCGCCGCAACGAGAGATGGGAAGCATATTTTCGTAACAGGACATTCGGAATATGATGCTTGTTCATTGAAATGGGAGTACGATCGGGATGTGAGTAAAGGGCTTACAATCGAGATTCCCAAAAATTATTACCCGAATAATGATCCGAGTAGACAGCCTTATAATACTTGGAGAGCGCATGCGAATCTTCTGTTCTCCAATTGGTTGAATTACTATGTCTATCAAGAAACACCATTTGAACTGAACGCTAACATCAACGAAAGCTTGGCAAGCTCGCAATTGTAATTCGAACCCATATCCCTGAGGAGGAACTCCCTTTGTTGAAAATCGAAAGTCGTCTCGCCCAAATTGGCTCTATTGAAGAACCCGTTACTGGAGCTATCAGCTTCCCAGTCTACCAAGCTACTGCGTTCCGTCATCCGAAGCTTGGGCAAAGTACAGGATTCGACTATGCACGTACGAAAAGTCCGACACGCAAGGTGCTCGAGGATGCCATTGCTCAGTTGGAGTCTGGAGATGCGGGCTTTGCTTGTTCCTCAGGAATGGCTGCGCTGCAAACCATTTTTGCTTATTTCAGCCAAGGAGATCATCTGATTGTTTCCTTGGACTTATATGGCGGTACGTACCGTCTGCTTGAGAAAATCATGTCGCGCTTTGGTGTGACCGCTACGTATGTAGACACGAATGATTTAGACGGATTGGAAGCGGCTTACCAGCCAAATACCAAAGGGCTTGTCATTGAGACACCGACGAATCCGCTGATGATGATTACAGACCTTGAGCTTGTGTGTACATGGGCTCGTAAGAAGGGCATCGTATCGATTGTCGATAACACCTTGTTAACGCCGTATCTTCAACGTCCTATTGAGCTTGGTGCGGATATCGTTATTCATAGCGCAACCAAGTACCTCGGCGGTCATAATGACGTGCTCGCTGGTCTCATCGTGACCAAGGGCAAAGAACTCTCAGAGCAGATGGCTTTCCTGCACAACTCCATTGGTGCTGTGCTTGGACCGCAAGACAGCTGGCTCCTTATGAGGGGGATGAAGACGCTTGCGCTTCGCATGGAGCGTCATGAGCAGAATGCAACGGCAATCGCAAAGTTCTTATTGGAACACCCGCTAATCAGTGAAGTTTACTACCCAGCGCTTGAAACGCACCCAGGTTATGCGATTCAGAACAAGCAGTCGAGTGGAAACACAGGCATTTTCTCCTTTAAAGTAAAGGATTCAAGACTGATTGAACCGATTCTTCGTCATATAGAGCTCATTGCTTTCGCGGAAAGCTTAGGCGGTGTCGAATCACTTATGACCTATCCGGCTGTACAAACCCATGCGGATATTCCACTCGAAATTCGTCAGCAAATCGGTGTAGATGACCGTCTTTTACGCTTCTCTGTTGGCATCGAGCATATTGACGATCTGATTGCGGATCTATCGAATGCCCTTAGCAAGGCGCAAGCTGAATTGGAAGGAGATTCGCAATAATGAGCCATCCACAAGATGACAAACGCAAGCCGCATGGCAAATTCGCAACGAAGCTCATTCATTTCGGTGGAGAGATCGATGAAGCGACAGGGGCATCCAGTGTGCCTCTGTATCAAGCCTCGACCTTTCATCAAGCCGACTTAGAAGTCTCACCAGAGTATGACTATACCCGTTCCGGTAATCCAACCCGTCAAGCTTTGGAAGACTACATTGCATTACTCGAAGGCGGTACACGCGGATTTGCTTTCGCCTCTGGTATGGCGGCTATATCATCAGCCTTCATGCTGTTGTCGCAGGGTGATCATGTTATTTGTACCGAAGATGTATATGGTGGTACTTATCGCTTACTTACAACGATTATGAATCGTATGGGTGTTGAGTCAACATTCGTTGATATGACCGATATCGCCCAAGTACGTGCAGCATTGAGATCTAACACAAGAGCCGTATTTATCGAGACACCTTCGAATCCGACACTTCGAATTACAGACATCTCTGAAGTAGCTGCTTTTGCTAAAGAGCATGATTTGCTTACGATGCTGGATAATACGTTCATGACACCTTACCATCAGCGTCCAATCGAGCTGGGCATTGATATTGTTCTGCACAGTGCAACGAAGTTCCTCGGCGGACACAGTGACGTTCTTGCTGGGTTGGCTGTAGTAGCTAACGACAATCTAGGTCGCAGAATGAAACAAATCCAGAATGGTATGGGGAACGTACTTGGCATTCAAGATTCTTGGCTGTTGATCCGTGGGATGAAAACCTTGCGAGCTCGTATGGAAATGTCCGAAACTAGTGCTCGTAGACTGGCAAATTGGCTTTCAGAGCAGCCTGATATTGATGTTGTTTACTACCCGGGACTTCCGAACCACCCTCGTAGAGACGTTCATGAAAAGCAGTCTTTAGGCTATGGAGCGGTTGTTTCGTTCGATGTTGGTTCTGGCGAAAAAGCGAAAAAGCTATTGAGCAAAGTACGTATTCCACTCGTTGCGGTAAGCTTAGGCGCTGTGGAGAGCATATTGTCTTATCCGGCTATGATGTCACATGCTTCGATGCCGAAGGAAGTTCGCTTACTGCGCGGCATTACGGACGGTCTTGTCCGGTATTCGGTAGGTCTTGAAGATATCGAAGACATTATTGAAGATTTGGAACAAGCCCTTCGCGGTTAGACCTCCATGAATTCGAAAAATATTCATATTTGAAATGGAATACACCTTGGTAAAAGCAGCATATTGCTGCTTTTTTGGCATGAATATGGTACGATGATTGGATACAAGCCTTCAGAAAGTAAAGGAGTGAGTAGCTTTGAAACCGATTGATCGCATTTTATATAAAGCACAGTCAGGCGGACGAATTGATATAGAGGAATGTATTACACTTTTCGAATCCGATCAAATAGAGAAGATTGGCGACACCGCCAACCAGATTATGAAGAAATGGCATCCTGATCCAATTACGACCTTCGTCATTGGGCGGAATATTAACTATACGAATATTTGTGACGTCTATTGCAGATTTTGTGCGTTTTACCGTCCACCCGGTTCATCTGAAGGTTACGTATTGCCGGATGAAACCATTTTCCAGAAGATCCAAGAGACTCTGGATGTAGATGGGACCGAAATCCTCATGCAGGGCGGCACGAATCCGAATCTTCCATTTAGCTATTACACGAATATCCTTCGAGAAATTAAGAAACGTTTTGACATTACAATGCATTCTTTCTCGCCAGCTGAAATTATGAAAATGAAAGATGTTTCGGATGGTTTATCATTAGAGGAAGTCGTTCGCCAACTGCACGAAGCAGGACTCGATTCTTTGCCAGGTGGCGGCGCAGAAATTCTGGATGATCGCACTAGACGCAAAATTAGTAAGCTAAAAGGTTCATGGCGCGATTGGATGGACGTTATGCAAACCGCTCACAAAATTGGTATGCATACAACAGGTACCATGGTTATCGGATTTGGCGAATCCATGGAAGAGCGCGCACTTCATATGCTGCGTATCCGTGATGCGCAAGATGATGTTCTGTTTCAGAAGCTCAATACACCAGGTTTCCTAGCTTTTATTCCGTGGACATTCCAACCGGATAATACGAACATGAAGGCAGAGAAAGTCACGCCTGAAGAGTATTTGAAGACGCTGGCGATTAGCCGAATTATGCTGGATAACATTCCTAACTTCCAATCGTCGTGGGTGACGATGGGACCAGAAGTTGGCAAGCAAACACTGAGCTACGGCTGCAACGACTTTGGAAGTACCATGATTGAGGAGAACGTAGTCTCCGCGGCGGGTACAACGCACAAGGTCAACGTTAACTCCACGCTGCGAATCATTCGCGAAGCAGGTAAAATTCCTGCACAGCGGAATACGAAATACCAAACATTGCGAGTGTTTGATGATGAGTCGCTCGTTATCGATAAAGATTTCGTGATGCAAAACTAATAATGTAATTTGGAGAGTAGCTGCGGCTGCTCTCTTTTCGTTTTAAATGCACATGAATTTACTTGAACAAGTTATGAAAAAATTAATGTTATTTTCATGTTTGTTTCTGAAAAAGGAGTATAATTGAAGTAGTTCACAATTTAGACAAACATGATAGGAGTGATTCTTGTGAAACTATTCAAAAATTTTCTTCAAGGATTTTTTTATGCTTTTGTCTC
The DNA here is from genome assembly GCF_013141715.1 of Paenibacillus phytorum. Lineage (GTDB taxonomy): Bacteria > Bacillota > Bacilli > Paenibacillales > NBRC-103111 > Paenibacillus_E > Paenibacillus_E phytorum. The sequence continues at coordinate 20,745 of NZ_WHOA01000190.1, forward strand.
AATTGGTGCACTACCATTCTTGCTTGTAAAGAGTATTTTTGAATCATACTTAGGATAATGGCACAAGATCGATAAGGATTTCGTGATGAAGAACTAGCCAAGGATAAACGACTTCGTCGTCCTTCTGGGACGAGCGCGTTTGTCAAGGTAGATGCGAAGCAAAAGTATAAAACTTATACTTTCTTATCTACTAAAAAAGGCCTCCAACTTGGAGGCTTTTTTTACTTGCTCGGCTGACAAAGAATAGAGAAATTCGTAACTTCCGATTCCAGTCCTGTTTGTGCTGATTGAATGCGTCAATTTGCGAGATTGGCATATATTAACTAAAGATTCGACAAAAAAATGAGGAATAGAAATGGCAAATTGTTCGTTGTATATCTGATTCCTATCGACCATATACTCTTAGGAGGAGGACGTATTGATGAAAGGAGTTAGCCGATGGAACTGTTTGCCATTGTTGTAATGAATGCCGATGAGGCCTATGTACGTTCGCTAAGCGCTCAGATAGAACGTGAGCTGCAGCTTTTACATATCGCTGAAAGTGGAGTAACAGCCCAATTTGATCTACATGAAACACATGCTTATATTCGAATAGAAGTGAGAATGAAGGAAAGAGAAATTTCTTCCATTCAAAAAGAAGTAAGGGAAGGACTTGCTGGCGTTTTAGCGGATCACATCATCGCAGAGAAAGAGTCGCTTATTTTGCGTGATTTGATTGTTAAAGAATTTAAATATGAAGCCATAGACGATTTGGAAGCCATAGAAGGGTACTGCAAGCAATCCATGTGTGTCGAGACGGTCATTGAGGAATTGCCTATTTTGAATGGCAGCTCAGCAAGACTTCGCCGCAAACAAATGTTATCGGAGCAGCTCGTGCAGTCTCTGGAGGAAACTCCGCGGCTGAGCTTGGATGGTTTTCTCAAATTTCGCTTACAGGATTATACTGAGGAGCTGCGAGAGATAGCTGAGTATGCCATTGATGAATTTATGATGGATCGCCAGTATCAGGAATTTATTTCTCTATTGCAGTACTTTGTATATATTCAGGAAGCCAAGATCCCCGTTGCTCATCTTATACATAAAGGCGGGCATGAGTTTGTCATCTTGAATGATCAGCTTGAACTCATAGACGCGAATGAATTCGATACAACCTTTAAGTTAGAAGTACTTGAAAAAGATATTAATTTCGAGGACATGATTGTTAGCACACTCATTACGGTATCTCCGGCAAATATCTACATCCATACGCGAGATCCGGAACTTACGATCATCAAGACGATTAGACAAATATTTGAAGATCGAACAACGGTCTGCTCCTATTGCCGAACTTGTGACATCTTCTTGGGTGAAGCCAAGAAACAAGATCAACTGTCCCCTTGACCTTGAGCGATGAGGCAATTATAATAGTGATCGAAGGCGTTAATATCAAAGACATGAACTTTCTGCAAGAACTGCTCAGAGAGAGGAGACTAGGCTGCAATCTCCTTCAGCTATTCAGATCGTTTACCCCTTTGTAGCCGTGTTGTGGAATTCGACCTGACTTGCAGGATCGTTAGTATACAATACCGGAGTCATTCCCGTTACCGAATGCTGATGAGGATTCGCCTTACCCCTGTGGGCATGCAGCGAATCGAACTAGGGTGGAACCACGAGCTGAGCGCACTCGTCCCTTTTGGGATGCAGTGTGCTTTTTTGCGTTCAAAAATGAACCTATAGGAGGAACAAAAATGGTTGTTCAAGTAAAATTACCAGATGGCGCAGTGAGAGAGTACGCAGTTGGAACGACCATTGAACAAGTGGCGGAATCCATTTCATCCGGACTGAAGAAAAATGCGATTGGCGGCAAAGTTAACGGGAAATCTGTGGATCTGTCGTTCTCCTTGGAAAATGATGCAGACGTTGAAATTCTAACGCTCGATAGTGAAGCGGGATTAGAGATGTATCGTCACAGCACAGCGCATTTGATGGCTCAGGCGATTAAACGTATTTATGGTGAAAAAGCGGTTAAATTAGGGATTGGACCTGTCATTGAAGACGGATTTTATTATGATATCGATTTGGAAACACCGCTTAATCCCGAAGATTTGGTGAAAATCGAGAAGGAAATGGAGCGTATTTCCGGTGAGAACCTGGCGATTACTCGCCGCGTTGTTTCCCGTGAGGAAGCGATTCGCATTTTCACTGAAATGGAAGATCCGTTTAAGCTGGAATTGATTCGTGATCTGCCGGAAGACTCGGTACTTACCATCTATGACCAAGGTGAATTCTTTGATTTATGCCGCGGACCGCATCTGCCATCAACTGGCCGAATCAAAGCGTTCAAATTATTGAGCGTTGCTGGCGCTTACTGGCGTGGTGATGCGAAGAACAAAATGCTGCAGCGTATTTACGGCACTGCTTTCCCTAAGAAAGCGCAGCTGGATGAGCATTTGCATCTTTTGGAAGAGGCTAAGAAACGTGATCACCGTAAGCTCGGCAGAGAGCTTAAAATGTTTGCTTTTTCACGTGAGGTTGGGCAAGGGTTACCGCTTTGGCTGCCAAACGGTGCTAAATTGAGACGTACAATGGAACGTTATATTGTCGACCTGGAAGAGCGTTTGGGTTACCAACACGTTTACACGCCAGTTCTCGCTAATGTTGAGTTGTACAAAACATCCGGTCACTGGGATCATTACAGCGAGGATATGTTCCCGAAAATGGTGATGGACAACGAAGAGCTTGTCCTACGTCCAATGAACTGTCCGCATCACATGATGGTTTATAAAAGCGATATGCGCAGCTACCGTGATCTGCCGATTCGGATTGCTGAGCTTGGCACAATGCACCGTTATGAAATGTCAGGAGCTTTAACAGGTCTACACCGTGTTCGTGCCATGACACTGAATGACGCTCATATTTTCTGCCGTTTGGATCAAATTAAAGAAGAGTTCTCCCGCGTTGTGAACTTGATTCGTCAGGTTTATGCGGATTTCGGAATTACAGAGTACCGTTTCCGTCTTTCCTATCGGGATCCTAAGGATACAGAAAAGTATTTCCAAGATGATCAAATGTGGGAAACTTCCCAACGCATGCTGCGTGAGGTTGTTGAAGAGCTAGGACTTGATTTCTACGAGGCTGAAGGTGAAGCGGCCTTCTATGGTCCTAAACTAGACGTTCAAATCAAAACAGCGCTCAAGAAAGAAGAAACACTTTCAACAGCACAAATTGATTTCTTGCTCCCAGAGCGCTTCCAGCTTGAATACACAGGTGAAGATGGTCAGAAACATCGTCCAGTCGTTATTCACAGAGGGATTATCAGTACTATGGAGCGTATGACAGCCTTCTTACTTGAGAACTTCGCTGGTGCGCTGCCAACTTGGTTAATGCCTATCCAAGCCAAAGTCATTCCGGTATCTCCAGCATTCGAAGAATTCTCGAATCTCGTGACTGAGCGTCTACGCGAAGCTGGTATTCGTGTTGAGGCAGATAATCGTAATGAGAAGCTGGGTTATAAAATTAGAGAAGCGCAGCTGGAGAAGATTCCTTATATGCTAGTCGTCGGTGAAAACGAAGTGAAGAGCGAAAGCTTATCGATTCGAAAACGTGGTCAAGGGGATCTAGGAACCCATCCGATTGATCAAGTGATTGGCATGATTAACGAGGAAATTAGCAAGAAACTTTAAGAGTTCAATCCTATAAATGAAGCAGAGAAGATAATCTTCTCTGCTTTTTTTGTTTTCAAATTCAGTTAATTGGGTATGTATAGGGGAGCGTGATTAGGACACCTTAAACAGTGAGTCTGCATCCGGAGGTTTAAAGGTGGTAGGTATTGGACAACCTGCAATAGTAGGGGAGGTATTAAATAATAGTAATGTTAACCAATTTTTTGACTCAGTCTAAATGGTTTAGTGCGTCGATCATCGTTGTTCTGATGGCACTTTTCGGACAAGAGACGACGGGCAAAAGCGACCAAAGCTACACGACGGCAAACTCCGTCACCCATATACAAGATCAGCAGCAAAAGGTTATTCCGGCCAAAACGGCACCTGCTTCACTGCCCGTAGCGCAAGAAAACCTGCAACAAATCAATTATCGTTATGTTCCGAAGTTAGACTCAGATTTGTCCAAGCTCAAGGCAGTCGAAGTGACAGCCACCGGTTATTTTGCAGGTAAGGAATCAACAGGGAAAAATCCGGATCATCCTGAGTATGGGATCACGTATTCAGGTATTAGAGTAAAGCGGGATGATAAATCCTTATCAACGATCGCAGCAGACACGAACGTTTTTCCGCTTGGCACTGTCTTGTTTATTCCCGGTTATGGCTATGGTGTTGTTGCAGATACAGGCAGTGCAATTAAAGGTAAGAAAATTGATCTGTATTTCGACACAAAGGATCAGGTTTATAAAGAATGGGGCAAGAAGACGGTTAAAGTATTTATCGTCAAAGAAGGGCATGGAAAAGTGACCGAACTCATCTGGAATCAACTAAAGGATGAGATCATCGCACCTACCAAAGCGCTATGACGAGAATTAGCTTTTCAGAAAGCCGAACATTTCCATCATAAATTCTCCTGTTTGGGAAATCCTATACTTACAGGAGGTGATTGAACATGGCTAAGAACAAGAACAACAAGAATAAAAATTTGAGCTCGAATGTAGCTCAAGACGTAGAATTTGCTGCTGAAACATCAGTAGCGAACAAACAGCAACAAACGAATACACAAAACCAAAATAAATAATGCAATATCAATAAGCTGAAAAGCGATAGAGAGCAGAGATCTGAAAAGGTCTCTGTTTTTTATTTCTTTTCAACATCTCCTATCTCCGATATAATGTAACAAAAACTAACATTTAGGTTCCTTGTGGGAGGAGTTCCAATTGCTTATGCGCGTAGAAATGAAACACAAAGCTTGGTTGTATGCTCTTATTCTCATTGGTATTACGATAAGTGTATTCGCGTTATTTACTTCCACTCGATGGTTTACGGCTGCAAGTTTGGCTGTTTTTTTGTTTATAGGTATTATTGCTTGGCTTAGTACCAGATCATCAAGATCATCTAATAGTCTCGATATTAAGGGCCAACAAGAGCAATTCCGAACGTTTATACAAGAATCTCAGGTTGTAGCGGACAGATTAGCAGCTGCTGTTGAGGAAGTCAATCGTTCGATCGGACAACTTTTGCAAATAGCCGATGCTTCGATTCAAGGAGAAGAGGATCTAAAGATACGAAGTAATCAAGCCGTTGGACAGTTGCAGGAAGCATTCGCTGCGATTCAGCAGGTAGCGGCTGCAGCAGACCAAATTCTAGATTCATCCTTACATATGCATCAAGAGAGTGAGCAAACCAAAGATACGGTAGTCGATGTATGCCGATCACTGAATGCCACAGATGAAGTCATGAATGATCTACATATTAATAATGATACCATGCAGAGGAAGATTCAGGATTTGACCGGACATACTTCCAAGATTGAAGAAATCAATACATTTATTGCGGAAGTAGTGTCTCAAACCTCGCTGCTCGCGCTTAATGCATCCATTGAAGCGGCCAGAGCGGGTGAGCATGGACGAGGCTTTTCTGTCGTCGCACAGGAAATTAAGAAGCTGGCCACACAAAGTCATGAAGCAGTTACGAAATCTTCCGAACTATTGGCATCCATCGAGAGCGGTGTTTCCCAAGTTGTGACAGCGGTTGCTGAAGAGAAGGCATCTGTCGCTCATGGGATTGCTGAGATGAAAATAATAAAAGACAAGATCGATACGATCTTCGCGTTGATTCTGAACGTCAATAATCTTGTATCGAGTACAACAAGCTCCACCCAGCATCAGTCCTCGCTTGTCTCAGGTACAAGAACATCACTAGGTCAAGTTGTTGATTTGATGAATGAGACGATGTCTAGTGTGGAGATTACCTTGGATCAAATGAAAAAGCAGCGCCATGAAGTATCGATGCTCCAGCATATCAACCAAAATCTAGATCGTTCCTCTAAGGAACTGATACAGGCGATACAAGCGGTAGGTATGCAAAATAAAGAAGGTACGATTCATGTAAATATCCAAGAAATGAAGCAAGTGCTTAGCTCACTTGTACTAATACCTGACATAACTTCATTGCTTGATGGTAAGCATGCCTCCCATTTAGGCACTGCTTTGCAGAAAACGGCCGGAATTGAAGCCATCTGGTCTAACCGCGCGGATGGAACCTTCATCTATTCGATGCCAGAGGCAGGTCTAGTTAATGCAAAAGGCAGAGAGTGGTGGAAGCGTGCGATGGGTGGAGAACTCTTCGTTTCTCCGGAATACGTGTCAGCTATTACTAAAAAACCGTGTATCACGATGTCAAAAGCGATAATAGATGACACGGGAACCCCTGTTGGTGTTGTAGGAATCGATTTAATATTGAAATAAAGGTTCTCAAATCGCTTATTTTGGTGTAAAATAAGATTACTGTTATAAATCTTGACACGGGGAGATAGGTGAGTGATCATGCTGAATGCTTTGCGATTGGACGGAAAACCTCAAAGAACACCAAGGAAAGCTGCAGAGGTACTTCCTTTCTTGGAAGCTTACATTGTCCGCAAGGAACAGCAGGTCCTGGATATTGAGCAGGTAGTAGAGCGCTACGAAATCAAAAGAATGAAAGAAGAGCGCGCTTATCAGACGATGTCATCATTACGCCGCATGTTTTCTGGTAAGAAACCTGACCATCATCTTGCTGTCGAGTATATCCACTATGTGAAGAAACCCATGGAGCAAGTTAGGAAGCTTCGAGCTGAAATTGCCCATGCGAGACAAATTATGAATGAATCCAAACCTGGCGATGTGATCTCAGTACCGGATGAGATTGAAGAGCTGCTTTCTTAATACAAACAAAAAAACCTTCCAATTGGAAGGTTTTTATTGTTCTCATTGACCTTTTTTTAGTTGTTCTAAGTCCAGAAATCCATCCTCTTGGCTGTAAGCCGGAACACCATGGATACCGACGTCCAATCCGACTAATTCCTCATCTCTACTAACTCGCAGTGGAACGATAAGTTGAATTAGCTTCATACAACCCCATGTAATAACGAATCCCCATATACAAATCGTAACAAGTCCTAATGCTTGAACACCTAGAAGGCTGAAGCCCCCGCCATAAAATAAACCAGCAGTACCTTCACGAATCGCGTCAGGCTGTGCAAAAAATCCTACAGCGAGAGTCCCGATGCTGCCGCTGATACCATGAACAGGAAAAGCCCCGACTGGATCATCAATCCGTCTTGCTTCAAGCATTTCTGTTGCATAAACCATTGCGATCCCGCAAATTGCTCCGATGAAAATGGCTGCAGCATCACTAACGAAAGCACAGCCTGCGGTAATGCCGACGAGCCCTGCAAGAGCGCCGTTGATAACCATAGGGGGATCGGCTTTGCGGTAGCGCATCATGGTGAATAAAATGCACGTTGCACTGCCCGCCGCTGCTGCCAGCATGGTGGTTACTGCAATGTGGCCGATCGAAGTATTGGTGGCACTTAGTGTGCTTCCTGAGTTAAAGCCAAACCAACCGAACCAAAGGATAAATGCGCCTACAGAGGCAAGCGGCAAATTGGATGGTGGGACAATATTAGCCGTACCGTTAGCGGAAAATTTGCCAATCCGTGGACCAATGATCATCGCTGCAGCAAGAGCGGAGAAGCCGCCAAGTGCGTGAATGACAGCAGAACCTGCGAAATCAACCATGCCTAATTTGCCGAGCCATCCATTGACGGCCCAAACCCAGTGGCCAGCAATGGGGTAAATTAAACCAGTCATTGCGATGGTGTATAGAATGTAAGCGCGGAAGTTGATGCGTTCGGCTACAGCCCCAGATACGATCGAGATCACAGCGATAACAAAGGCACACTGGAATAGCCAATAAGTCTCATGTGAGATATTTAAAACGATATGTGTTAAATCTCCTCCCATGAAGAAACCGGTAGTTCCAAATAGTCCAGAAACATCTTTTCCGTACATAAGGGCAAAGCCGAATAAGTAAAAAATAAGTGCTCCGAAAGAGATATCAACAAACACTTTCATAATGATACTTACCGCATTTTTTTGTCTGACGAAACCTGCCTCCAATAAAGCGAAGCCGCCTTCCATCAATAGAATCATGGCAGCTGTCAGAACCACCCATATGGTATCTAGGCCGCTAGAAAGCTGTTGGATAGCATCCATAATCTGATCTCTCCTTATGTTTGAGGAATTCTTTGCACCAATTATACGGTTCTGATGATAAACATGTCAACGATATACGTGAGAATACATAACATCTGATGGTTATTGTTCGTTTTCTAAATAATTGATGTCAGTTATTCATTTAATTCTGCGAAAACTCAGTCTCTAGACCGAGGAAACCATCAATCTTTCGTCTCTTTTCATTCATGACTGTATCTTATAAACTAGAGGTATCTTAACAACGTTGTACACAAATGGAGGAAGAAGCATGAATCCGCATATGTTTCAAAGAATAATTTGGGGGCTTGTCCTCGTAACGGCAGGTGTCCTTTATTTACTTAACCAATTAGGGTTTATTGATATTGATCTTGCTTATATGTTTTCCACTTATTGGCCTGTCATTCTTATTTTCTACGGTCTCGTTGGTTTTGTTTGGCAGCGTAAGTATCATTGGGGAGGTTCGGTTTGGAGTTTGCTCGTTTGCTGTATTGGGACGATCTTTCTCTTGAAGAATTTAAAGCTGACCGATCGATCGCTTGGAGAGATGTTTCAGATTTTGGGACCTGTTGCTTTAATTTTATTTGGATTGAATGTGATATTTAAACCTAGCAAGAAAGAGTCACCGGATTGGCCTTCTATTAAAGAAGAGAAAAATCAAGTTAGACAGGCAAGACGTGAAGCTAGAAGATTGCAGCATGAAAAATATAGAAATCCATGGGATCAACCCAAGTGGACTGATGGAGCATCATCGCCTACAAATGATAAGGAGCGTGAAAGTAAATCTACATTTAATGAAGCAAAGCATGAGCTCAGTGACGAAGAGAAAGCTGTACTCAAGGATATTCATGGTGAGTTTCATGATAAGTATAAATGGGATGTCCCTGACGCGCCGGGAGAACCAGATCTAAAGCAACCTCAGCCACCGGGACAACCGAAAATACATGCTTTTAACCATCATGGGCACAAATACGATGATTTTGTACGTAACTTCGACTCCGGTGATGTACTCCATCGGCATGGTTTTATCGGAGATGTGCATCTAGGTCAAGAAGCTTGGGAACTAAAGCCGATTCAGATTTCACATTTCATTGGTGATTCCGTCATAGATCTTACTCGTGCAGCTATTCCCTTGGGAGAAACGACGATTCATGTTTCAGCATTTATTGGTGATGTGAAAATATTTATTCCCAATGATATTGATGTTGAAGTTCGCGTAATGGCAAGTTCTTTTATCGGAGATATGAAAGTGCTTGATCGACGTGAGAGTGGGTTTCTGCGCAGCGTGAGAACTCAGACATCGCAATATGAAGAAGCTGACCGGAAAATAATTGTAACCACGAGCATGTTTATTGGTGACATTACAATCAAAAAGATAGGTTAAGGATGGAGCATGTACAAATTGCGAATGTTCAATATGAAGTGGCAGCTGCTGAATTATTTTCTTATCTCGAGTTTACTCACGGTATCTAGCATATATATTGTGCTTGAGTATTATAAGGAGGAGCTTGTTTCGTGGCAATTCCGCATGTGGTTCGTCATAGCTATTCTCTTGGTCTGTTTAACGGTGGGTTATGTTGCGACCAAGAGATGGCAGCGCAAAGTGGATGAACTGCATGTAGCCATGCTCGAATTGTCCAAGGGGAATTTCTCCAGTCGGATTGAGATGGAACCCGTAGAACCATTCTTGTATTTGTATGATGCTTTTAATAACATGGCCTCTGCCGTTGAAGAGCGTATTCAGCTGCTGCAAAAATTGGGTGAGGCCGAGGCGATTCGAGATCAGGAGCTCACGGAAAATGCTGTGCTTGAGGAAAGACGCCGACTGGCACGGGATTTGCACGATACAGTTAGTCAAGAGCTGTTCGCCATTCATATGTCAGCATCCTCTTTACCCAAAATTCTGGAGAGAAACCCGGATGCGGCTCCGGGCGTTATGAATCAGCTTATTCAAATGTCTCACCATGCCCAGAAGCAGATGCGCGGACTTATTTCGCAATTAAGACCCATCGAATTGGGGGATATGAGCTTACAAGAAGCCCTAGAGAAATGGTTTCCGGAATATTGCCGAAACCATGAGCTGCAGGGCCAACTTGATGTTTCTTTGCGTGAAACGATATCTGAAGCGATTGAACATCAATTTTTCCTCATTATACAAGAAGGTCTTGCGAACGTAGTTAAGCATGCTTCAGCTAAGCAAGTTCGCCTAGCTATATATGAAAGAGAGCACCAATATGTGCTTCAGCTGCAGGATGACGGTCAAGGCTTTGAACGTAGAGACATCCCATCGGCTTCACATGGTTTATCGACAATGAGAGAGCGAGCGCAAAAGCTTGGTGGCGAAGTGGAGATAGACAGCAAGTTAGGATCAGGTACACGAGTTAGAGTACGCATTCCGCGGTTTACGGGACAGTCGAGCTTGCTAACGAAGGAAAGAGAGGGAGAAACAAATGAGCAGTAACATTAAAGTGATGATCGTAGATGATCACGACATGGTTCGGGTTGGGCTTCGAACTTACATCTCATTGGAACCCGGTTTGGAAGTTGTGGGGGAAGCAAGCAATGGCCAGGATGCGTTCGATAAGTTAAATCAAGAACTCTCTCATCAATTGCCGGATGTTATTTTGATGGATCTGACCATGCCTGTTCTGGATGGTATAGGCGCCACCAAGTTGATTTGCGGTAAATTTCCACAGGTTAAGGTTATTATGCTGACCAGCTTCTTGGAGGAAGCGAAGGTTCTTGAAGCCGTCGAATCTGGTGCCATCAGTTATATGCTGAAGACGGTTTCATCCGACCAATTGATTCATGCAATTATGAGCGCTTACCGCGGTATGCCGGTTATGAACTCCGAAGTGTCCTTGGCGCTTACAAGAGGGATTAGGCAGCGTAATAGTACACCCGAGGAAGAAGGGTTGACTTCACGCGAGAGAGAAGTATTGCTTTTGATTGCAGAGGGAAAGAGTAATAAAGACATTTCAGAAGAGCTTTTTATTAGTATCAAAACGGTCAAAACACACGTCAGCAACCTTCTAATGAAGTGTGAATTAGAGGATCGGACTCAGCTTGCTATCTTCGCGCACCGCAAAGGCTTGGTTTGATAATAAGGAACGTACCACACATAAAAACTAGTTTTTGACACATTCTATGCGTAAGTAAAATAATATGAGCGCTTAAGGAGTGTCTGAATGAAAACATTATCATCATCATTGGAGCAGGTTCAAGAATCTTTCGATAGTGTCCGTGAGCACCTGCATGAATTCGATTTTGCGCTGGGTGGCAATTGGGATTACGATCATGGCTATTTCGACCACTACTTAGATGAAGACCATCTAGTTTGGCTGCGTATTCCTTTTCAAGTTGTGACAGGAAGGATTGATGGCGATGCTGAATCAACAGATGCGATCGTCGAAGTGGGAACTCCTTTCGTACTAAAGCATGTTTATAATGAAGGACTTGATCAGGACGCGGAAGCTGAAACCTATGGCGCATTGATCGATCAATTCCAAACTCCGCTCGATCCGGATGCCAAAATCGAAGATAAATGGGTGAAAGAAGCAGCGGGTCTGCTCCATAAAGTGGAACAAGCTTGGATACAATGAGTTAGCCCTTTTTTTACCTCCATTTTATTGTTTTTTAATATTCGTTTAAGGTTATAGGTGCATGATAGAACTACAGAGAACAAGACATCCCTTCAAGAAGCATGCACTTATAACTTTATTAATCAAATGGAGGTAAGACCTATGGAAGACAACAAAAAAGACTATAGCGACTTCTTTAAGCCGCAGAACGACAATAGCAGTAACAATGATCAGGCTAATCGAAATGATTCTAATCATCAAGACCCGCAAGATCCACAAGATCCTAACAAAGCAAGACCTTCCTACTATTATTCGTATGGCCCTTACAAGTCGGCTTTTAACGAAGAAAACGAAGGTCATTCGCTTACAACTTCTTCGTCGGGAACTGAAGGAACCTCCAGTGTTGAAGTTACTCCGCCTAAGAACTTGCGTCCTTTCAGTTTTGGACCTGAAGCGGGCGCTCCACAAGGCTCGGGTCCGTGGGATCCAAACGCAAGAAAGCGTTCATCTGTGAAAAGCGTTTTCGCGGCTTTCATGGCAGGCGCCTTGGTCGTAGGTGCACTTATGTTCAGCGCTGATAAATTGAATTTGTTTACTGGCAATCAGCCTCTAGCTTCGGGTAGCTCCACTGCGGCTGCAACGAAGAGCGGGAGCACTAATGGAGGCGAAGTGAAAAATGTTGGGCTGGACGTTGTTCGCCCAGGGAACATTTCGGCTATTGCACAGAACGCTGGGCCTGCCATTGTTAAGGTTGAATCACTAGTAAAACCGAAGCAATCAAGCCGTGGCGGTAATTCCCTCTTTGATGATCCGTTCTTCCGTCAATTCTTTGGGGATAATGGCGGCGGTAATACAACGCCTAACAATAATCAGAATAATTCCGGCAGTGGTGAACTGCAGCCAGCAGGTATGGGAACAGGGTTTATTTTCGAAAAAACCGGATATATTTTAACTAATGAGCACGTTGTGGACGGTGCTGATGAAATTCAAGTTACGGTAGAAGGTTATGATAAGCCTTTTAAAGCTAAATTGTTAGGTAACAGCTACGATTTGGATTTGGCTGTACTCAAAATCGAAGGCGAGAAAGAGTTTCCAATCCTTCCACTTGGTAAAGCTGAAGATGTGAATGTTGGGGATTGGGTTGTTGCTATCGGTAATCCATACGGCTTTGACCACACGGTTACTGTAGGTGTGCTTAGTGCGAAGGAGCGTCCTATCAGCATTCCAGATGCAAAGGGAACTCGCGAGTATAAGCACTTACTACAAACGGACGCATCCATTAACCCTGGTAACTCCGGCGGACCTTTACTGAACTTGAATGGTGAAGTTATTGGTATTAATACGGCCGTTAGTTCTCAAGCGCAAGGCATTGGTTTTGCTATTCCTACTAGCACAATTTCTTCCGTTCTTGAAAATCTTAAAAACAATGTTCAAATTCCTAAAGAACCAGTGCCTTACTTAGGTGTAGGTTTACAAGATATTGGTAAAGACTGGGTAAGTGAATTGAAGCTTTCGAACACAGATGGAGCATTAGTTGGCAGCGTTCAACGTAAAAGCCCTGCTTTCCAAGCTGGTCTTCGTCAATACGATGTCATTGTAGATATTAACGGAGCTAAGGTGAAAAATTCGCAGGAATTGATTACCAAAGTTCAGGCAGCGAAAGTTGGCGACAAGGTCACTTTGGGACTTATTCGAGACGGCAAGCGTATGGAAGTACCTATCACAATTGGGGATAAAAACGCGCTAGCCGAGACGCCTGCCCAATAATAAAAGATAAATTAAAGAGATAACTAAAGGTTAGTTCGGAATAAAAGGAAGTGGAGTCCCGCGGCCGCAAGCTTGCAGGCTCTGCTTCTTTTTTGCTTGGATAGCGGAATTTGTTACAATGGGTGATAGAAGGGTGGTCAAAGTCGATGAGAGAGAACATAATGGTTATTGATGATGATGAGAAAATTACGTCTATGTTGAGACGAGGTTTGGCTTTTGAAGGATATTCGGTCGTCACAGCGACCAATGGTGCGGATGGCCTCAAGCAAATGTTGACATCGGAACCACATCTGCTGATCTTGGACGTTATGATGCCGCATATTGATGGCTGGGAGGTCGTTCGTCGAGTGCGTGAAAGCGGCAGCGAAGTACCGATTCTTATGCTTACAGCAAAAGATGAAGTCAGTGATCGCGTGAAAGGCTTGGATCTCGGTGCTGATGATTATTTGGTCAAGCCGTTTGCGCTTGAAGAGCTGCTGGCTAGAGTGCGTGTACTTCTTAGGAGGAGAACGGAGCGTCCTGAGCAGCAGACGAATAGGCTCCATTATGAGGATACCATTTTGGATTTGGATACACGTGAGGTTTTTCGCGGTGAGAAACTGATTGAGTTAACAACCAAGGAGTTTGATTTGCTTCACTTGTTCATGCAGAATCCGAAGCGTGTCCTTTCACGGGATATTATTATGGAAAAAATATGGGGCTACGATTATAGCGGTGAATCCAATGTTCTGGAGGTTTATATCGCGCTGCTGCGTCAAAAGACCGAAGAATTTGGCCATAAACGATTGATTCAAACGGTTCGGGGGGCAGGTTACGTATTGAGAGGGGAATCTTAATATGTCTCTTCGCTTGCGGCTAACGCTTTGGTATTCAGGGATATTAGCACTAACCATGCTGCTATTCGGTATTGTTCTTTATTTTTTCTTGAATTATTTCCTATACGATCAAATACGCCAAGATGTGAAAAGGGAGGCAGGCAATAGCTCCTTGCGTATTCAGAAGAGCATTGCTCTTTCACAGAAGGGACTCGTCGTTGATTTGGAACTGGAAAGCAGGGATTTCTACTCTACGAATACGTTTCTGCAATTATATAATGTTACACTCAAAAGCTTTAATCGCTCGGCTAACTTACAATACTATGATGTTACTTTGCCTTTAGCGAAGAATACGATTGATAAATTAAAGCAAGAGGATGGTTTTTTCGAAAAGACCAAGGTACTTGGGCAAGACTTCCTCATTTATAATCAAGCGATTAGGTCCGATGTCCAGAACCAACTAATTGGGGTTCTTCAAGCGGCAGTACCGATTGGCAGTTATGAAAAAACGGCTGTTACCCTTAAATATACGCTGATGATTTGGGCATTACTCACGATTATTGTGGCAGCTTCACTTGGCTGGTTCTTGGCGCGTAAAGCCCTCAAGCCAATTGAACGGGTCATTGACGCCGCGAATCAAATTGGAAGCAGCGATGATCTGGAGAAGCGTATCCACTATGATGGTCCACTTGATGAGATTGGGCGCTTGACGGAGACGATCAATGGGATGCTCTCTCGTATTGAGATCACCTATCTGGAATTAGATGAAGCATACCGCGCCCAGCGCAGGTTCGTATCGGATGCTTCTCATGAGCTGAGAACACCGCTTACAACGATTCGAGGAAATGTCGACTTGTTGGAAAAGATGTGGAAGCAAACTTCGGGGAGTACAGAGCTTGCTACGCCTGATCAAATGCAGATGTCACTCGAGGCTATGCATGATATTGCAGGAGAAGCACAGAGAATGAGCAGACTAGTCAATGATCTTCTTGCTCTGGCGAGAGCAGATGCCGGCGTCCTGATGGAAAAGAAGCCAGTTGAGTTCATGCCGCTCGTTCAAGAAGTGGTGAGACGTGCTCAATTGCTCGAGCATACCGCTGATTGGCAAGTGGGTGATTTAGATGCATTAGAACATGCGGTCGTGCAAGGGAATCGGGATTATTTGCAGCAATTGTTGTTTATTTTCATCGAAAATGCGTTCAAGTATACACCTGTTGGAACCGTAAGGTTCGAGGCGTCGCGAACGGATAGCTTTATTGGTATTCGGATTACCGATACAGGAATTGGCATGGATAAAGAGGATATTCCTCATATTTTCGACCGCTTTTATCGCGCAGATTTATCCAGGGGACTGACGTCTGGAACTGGACTTGGTTTATCGATCGCCAAATGGATTATTGATGAACACGGTGGGTCTATTGAAGTGACAACACGTAAAGATGAGGGAAGTACCTTTATGATTTGGCTGCCAGCAAACTTTCCTCTCCCTGTATAATCAGCTATAATGAAAGAAAATAATGTTTCTTAGGCAGGTGGAAGAAATGGAAGTAGTCCGAATATCACCCAGAGGCTATTGTTATGGCGTTGTAGACGCTATGGCACTTGCTATGCAAACTGCTAAAAACTTAAATCTTCCGAGACCTATTTATATATTAGGCATGATTGTCCATAATGCGCATGTCACTGATTTCTTCAAAGAAGAAGGTGTCATCACATTAGATGGTGAGAACCGGCTTGAAATATTAGAACAAATCGAAACAGGGACGGTCATATTCACAGCTCATGGGGTATCTCCTGAGGTAAGACGCCGAGCCCGAGACAAGGGCCTAACTGTTGTGGATGCAACCTGCCCAGATGTAACGAAGACACATGATTTAATTCGGGAAAAAGTAGCCGACGGCTATGAAGTTATCTATATTGGGAAGAAAGCTCATCCTGAGCCAGAGGGCGCAGTAGGTGTAGCTCCTGACAAAGTACACCTCATCGAGAAGCTTGAAGAAGCCGATCAACTAGACATTAAAGCCGACCGTATTATTATTACGAACCAAACGACAATGAGCCAATGGGACATTAAGCATTTAATGAATCGTTTACTGGAACTATTCCCAAAAGCTGAGATTCATAATGAGATCTGTCTAGCCACGCAGGTTAGACAAGAAGCAGTAGCTGAACAAGCGAAGGAAGTCGATCTAGTTATCGTAGTTGGAGATCCAAAAAGTAATAATTCGAACCGCTTAGCGCAAGTTTCAGAGGATATTGCAGGAGTAAGAGCGTATAGAATATCTGATATCACGGAGCTTAATCGCACATGGTTAACCAATGTACGCAAGGTTGGTGTAACTTCTGGTGCTTCAACTCCGACACCTATAACCAAAGAGGTAATTTCCTACTTGGAAGCTTATGATACGAAAGATGAAACCAGTTGGGATATTACGCGTACTATTAATATGAAGAAGCTCATTCCAGCTGTTAAATCCAAAGCAGCGAGTAGTGAGTGATCTCTATTTATTCCACAGGGCGGGATTGAGACCAGCATGCAAAGCACTCAGAAGGTGAAGATGATGAAAGTGAAAGCTCGCTACGATTGGAAAAGCACGAAGCGCTGGTTTAGATATAAATATTTACTTCTCTTACGTGCCAAAGGCGGTCCTTCCAAGGTAGCACGCGGCTTTTCAATTGGATTGTTTGTAGAGATGTTTACACTACCTACAGCCGGTTTTGCATTCGCTCTTATCTTTCCGTTGGTCTATTTATTAAGAGCTAATTTACCTGGAGCGTTAATTGGTTTTGTGTTTGGAAAAGTGATTTATATTCCATTCTCGATTCTCAATAAGCAAGTGGGGGATTGGTTGGTACCGAAGCACTTTAAGATTTATCTGATCCATCATTTACCCCACATGCTTTCTAACATTATTAGAAGTGGTTTGGATTTGATTGTAGGCGGTATGGTGGTTGGGTTGATACTCGGAATTATTGCTTACTTCCCAATTATGCTCTTACTTAAATACCATGCGAATCGTCGCAAAGAAAAACGTAAAATCCGTAAAGATCAACTTGCCCCTTCGAATACAAAAGAATAGCAAATAAATAAACGCTTGACGAAAACTCGTCAAGCGTTGTATATTTACTTTAGTGATTAAAAGCGTAGAAGCGAACAAGCGTTGAAGTGAACAAGTGTTCCAACCCATATAATAAGGAGCGTGTTTAAGATGATCGCCATTACATCCAACAAAACGTCAGATGAGCGTATTCAGGAAATTGTACAATTCATAGAAAAGCAAGGTGTCCAAGCTCATGTCTCCAAAGGTGAGGATCGCACAGTAATCGGAATTATCGGTCAAGCAGATCCTAAATTAGCAGAACAGTTGCGTCAAATGTCAGGAGTTGAGCAAGTCGTGAAAATTTCCAAATCCTATAAATTAGCAAGTCGTGACTTTCATCCGGCTGATACGGTTATCAAAATTAAAGATGTTGAAATCGGTGGTGAGCAGCTTGTTGTCATGGGCGGCCCGTGTGCTGTAGAAACGCCAGAACAGATTGATGAGATTGCACGTTTAGTGAAAGCAGCGGGAGGTCAAGTTCTCCGCGGCGGCGCATTTAAACCAAGAACAGGTCCTTACAGCTTCCAAGGTGTTGGCGTTGAAGGCTTGATTATGATGGCAGAAGCGGGTAAGAAGCATGGTCTTCTTACAATTACAGAAGTCATGACACCTGAGTATGTTGATGTATGCGCACAATACGCGGACATTTTACAAGTAGGTACACGTAATATGCAAAACTTTGATTTGCTTCGCAAGCTCGGAACAATTCAAACGCCAGTACTGCTTAAACGTGGTTTCAGCTCCACTTATGATGAATTCTTGAATGCTGCTGAATACATTCTTGCTGGCGGTAACCCGAATGTTATGCTTTGTGAGCGCGGAATCCGAACATTCGAAACGTACACGCGGAATACACTGGATTTATCGGCTATTCCGGTTCTTAAACAATTGAGCCATCTTCCGGTGATCTCAGATCCGAGTCACGGTACTGGCCGTAGAGAGCTTGTTGTTCCTATGACAAAGGCATCCGTAGCCGCAGGAGCAGATGGTTTGATCATCGAAATGCACACAGATCCAGACAATTCAATGACTGGCGATGGCGTTCAATCCTTGTTCCCTGATCAATTCGCTAACTTGCTTGTTGATCTTGAGAAGCTTGCTCCGCTTCTTGGTAAAAAGTTTGATACACATAAAGAAGTTATCTTGGCGTAATGGGAATAGTTCTAAGATGACTGGCTTCCTCGAAAGAGGAAGCCAGTTTTCCTATTTATGGATATAGGACAAATCTGTGAAATTGTGTGAGCATAGCTTACACATAAATAAAAAATACCTGACATAAGTATTGACTGTGTAAGCTTAATCGCTATATAATATGTGCAAGATAACAACCAAAAGTTGAACATTAATCATGCAAAGTACGTTGAATGTACGGAAATGGGAGGGTTTTTAAAATGTCAGTTCAAAATGTGTTGAACCTTATCAAGGAAAAAAATATTGAGTGGGTAGATTTTCGTTTCGTAGGTCTTTCCGGAAAAGCACAGCATATTTCTTTGCCTGCTACTGAAGTAGATGAAGAAACTTTCGTTAACGGAGTCGCGTTTGACGGTTCATCCATCCCAGGATTCCGTGGTATTGAACAATCTGACATGGTTATGATGCCAGATACTGAGACTGCGTACATTGATCCTTTCACAGCGCACCCAACTTTGATCATTATGAGCAATATCCATACGCCTGAAGGCGAACGTTATGATCGCGATCCACGCAGCATTGCTCAAAAAGCTGAAGAATATTTGCAAACAACGGGTGTTGGTACAACAGCATTCTTCGCACCAGAATCCGAATTCTTCATCTTTGATGATGTTCGTTACGAAAATGGCATGAACAAGTCTTACTTCGAAGTTGACTCCGAAGAAGCTGGTTGGAACACAGGCCGCAAAGAAGAAGGCGGAAACCTTGCTTATAAAGTTCCAGTTAAAGGCGGTTACGTTCCAGTAGCTCCAATTGATTCCCAACAAGATATTCGTTCCGAAATGTGTAACAAACTTGCTGATGCAGGTCTTCGTATCGAACGTCACCATCACGAAGTGGCTACAGCTGGTCAAGCTGAAATTAACTTCCGTTTTGACACATTGACTAAAACAGCAGATAACCTGCTCAAATACAAATATATCGTTGCTAACACGGCTAGAGAATATGGTAAAGTAGCAACTTTCATGCCTAAACCACTGTTTGGTGATAATGGTAGCGGTATGCATGTTCACATGTCCATTTTCGATGGCAGCGAGCCTTTGTTCTATGAAAAAGGAGCATATGCAAACCTGAGTGAAATGGCAATCAACTATATCGGTGGTATTCTTTACCACGCACCAGCATTGATCGCTTTGACAAACCCAAGTACAAACTCCTTCAAACGTCTGGTTCCTGGTTACGAAGCGCCGGTTAACCTTGTATTCTCCAAAGGTAACCGTTCCGCAGCAGTTCGTATTCCAATCGCAGCTGTGACACCTAAAGGTTGTCGTATCGAATTCCGTACACCAGATAGCACGGCTAACCCATACCTAGCTTTCGCAGCAATGCTGATGGCAGGTCTTGACGGTATCAAAAAGAAAATCGATCCGCGTGCTCTTGGATACGGTCCTTTCGATACAAACATCTATGAAATGTCCGACGCTGAGAAAGCTGAAATCCGCAGCGTTCCTGGTACATTGGATGAGGCTTTGGATGCACTTGCAGCTGATTCCGACTTCTTGATCGAAGGCGGCGTATTCACACAAGATTTCATCGATAACTATATCGAATTGAAACGCGGCGAAGCGAAAGCTGTAGCAATCCGTATTCACCCACACGAGTACAACCTTTACTTCGATTGCTAATTCCTTAGCACTTATACATCAATAACATACGAGCTGCTTCTTTCATAGTTTTCTATGGAGGAGGTAGCTTTTCCATTTATCGATATTAATACTCTTTTAATAATTATTCTAATTAGTGCTGTTATTTGATGGAAATTAAGGTATAATGAATGCATGAATCAGATGTGGAAGGAAGAACAATATGAAAATTACCATGATAGCAGGAAGTAATCAGAGAGCAGCGACAAGTACCAGACTTACTGAATATATCAAGCATCTTGCGACCCTAGAGGGCCACCAGGTGACATTAATTGACTTATATCAAACACCGCTCCCTTTCTATTCACCAGATGATGCAAATGCGGGGCACGAAGCTCTAGAGAAATTAAAAGAAGCGATGCTTGAAGCAGAGGGGATCGTGTTGGCAACACCGGAATATCATAGTGGAATTTCCGGGGTTTTGAAAAATGCGCTTGATCATCTTGGACAAGATCATTTCAATAACAAGGTCGTCTTATCTGTAAGTTCAGCAGGCGGGGCAATTGCTGTAAGCTCTCTGACGCAGATGCAAACCATTGTACGCAATCTGCATGGCATTAACTGCCCTGATTGGCTATCTATTGGAGGCGACCAGCGGAAGAGCTTCCAGACGGGTGTAACCTATCAAGATATCCATCCAGATGTCGAAAAACGTGTTCGTCGTGTAGTTGGTTCATTCCTCGATTTAGCCAAACAATTGACAGTTAAACTAAGATAAAAGTTTCCGATAACAATACGCCATTAAATATATGATGAGTAACGCAAAGTGTAAACTACGCTTTGAGTTGCTCATTTTTTTATGTTTAATAACAGGCTGTGATGATTTGGAATTCTCTTTACAGGGACGTCCTGATCTGCTAAGATAACCACAATCAATTGTCAACCTAAAACGTGATTGTAAGTTGACAATTAAATATACGGATGGTGATCATTTGTGATAACGCATTACGAACGTCTCGCTGCAACGAACAAGTCGCACTTATGGCATCCTTTTACTCAGATGAAAGACTACAACAACGCTGATCCTCTCATTATCGAACGCGGCGAAGGTATCATGCTTTATGATGTCCAGGGAAGAGCCTATTACGACGGTTTTTCGTCAGTTTGGCTTAATGTACATGGACACAACGTACCGGAGTTAAATCAAGCGATTGCGGACCAGTTAGGGCGTGTCGCCCACTCTACCCTTTTAGGAATGGCCAATATTCCGGCAATCGAACTTGCAGAGAAGCTGGTAGGGATCGCTCCGAAAGGATTAAGCAAAGTATTTTATTCGGATTCAGGAGCAACCGGTGTCGAGATTGCGATCAAAATGGCATTTCAATACTGGCACAACCAGGGAGCACGGGGGAAAACAACGTTTATTACGATGAATCAAGCGTATCACGGAGATACGATTGGAGCGGTAAGTGTGGGTGCGATACCGCTTTATCATGATGTGTTCCGCCCCATGCTGTTTCCTTCGCACGTTATTCCATATCCCTACGCTTATCGCCATGAAGGGGGTGCGGCAGAAGCATTGGAAGCTACGATAACTGCACTGCGCAAGTTGCTCGAGACGAGCGCGGATGAGATCGCGGCTCTTATTGTGGAGCCGATTGTGCAAGGGGCCAGCGGGATTATTGTCATGCCGCCGGGCTGTTTACGTGAGATGGCAGCGCTCTGCCGCAAGTATGACGTACTGCTTATCGCCGACGAGGTGGCAACCGGCTTTGGTCGTACAGGCGCTATGTTCGCCTGTGATCTCGAAAATGTATCACCTGATTTGATGGTGGTAGGGAAGGGGCTGACCGGCGGCTATTTGCCTGTGGCAGCGACACTTGCAACGGACGAGATTTACACCGCGTTTTATGCGGATTACCAAGAGCAGAAAACATTTTTTCACGGTCATTCCTACACGGGAAACCCACTGGGCTGTGCCGTTGCTTTGGCCAGTTTGAAGCTGTTTGAAGAGCGCAACATCATTGAAGTAGTTAGGGCTAAGGCGTCCTTTGTCGAGAATAAACTCGCAGCACTTAAGGAACGACCGCATATTGGTGACATCCGGCAAAAGGGACTGATGATCGGAATCGAGCTCGTACGCGATAAAAATTCACGTGAGCCCTACGATTGGGTAGAACGAATCGGCGTTCGTACGAGCATGAGGGCCAGAGAGCTAGGGATGCTGACGAGGCCGCTCGGCAATGTAATTGTCTTCATCCCTCCGCTTGTCAGCACAGAAGCTGAACTTGAATCGATGACAGATATTTTGGCTGAATCGATTGTTGACGTCACGGAAGGTAGTGCAATTTCATGAACAAAGTCAACATGGGATCGATACGCGGATTATTTGTGACAGGCACAGACACCGGCGTTGGGAAGACGATTGTGACGGCAGCCATCACCGCTGCGCTTCGCGCCGAAGGACTGAACGCAGGTGTATGGAAGCCGGTGCAGTCCGGTGCACTCCTTGGAAGCGGAGTTACCGATGCTGAACGGCTGCTGCAAAGCACGGGAATCAATGAGAGGCCAGAGGCGGTGGCGCCATTTACATTTGAAGCTCCACTTACTCCGATGCTCGCCGCAAAGCATGCTGGTGTGACCTTTACGCTGGAGGAGCTTATCTCAGCTGGAGAACCGCTAGCTAAACGTTATGAAGCGCTGCTCATTGAAGGTGCAGGCGGTGTCGCAGTTCCGCTGACCGATGATGCTCTCGTAGTGGACTTGATTTCTGAGCTTCATATACCTGCTCTAATTGTAGCCCGTTCTAGCCTCGGCACGATTAACCATACGCTTTTGACTGCATCATTTCTGCGGCATCATGCAATCCCGATTGTAGGCGTCATAATGAACGATGGTGAATTAACGGAGCGGCATGACGATCCGAGCGCTGATACGAATGCGGAACTTATCGAGCAATACAGCGGCCTTAAGGTCCTCGGTCGATTTCCCTGTATGCACACCGATGTGAATTCAGAAACCTTATTACATACCGTACAAAAAACAATACAACTCGCACCCATCAGACAGGCTTTGAAATTTAATTTATAGCAAATGTTTACGAGAAAGCTTTCCTACGAAAGTGCTAAGGAGGATGAAAGTGATGGAAATTATTGCTGCCGATATGGAGTGGCAAGCGCTTGCCAATAAAGCGTTGAGTGGGGAATGTTTAACGTTAGAGCAAGGGCTATCTGTGCTCGAAGCTGACAATGATGAAGTACTGCCCTTGCTGCAGGCTGCATTTAAAGTGAGGAAACATTTTTACGGTAAAAAAGTGAAGCTGAATATGATCATCAACGCTAAAAGCGGCCTTTGCCCCGAGGACTGCGGCTATTGCTCACAATCCATCGTTTCTACGGCACCGGTTAAAAAATACACCCTGCTTGATAAAGACACGTTGCTTGCAGGCGCACGTGAAGCCATGGCACGCAAAGCAGGAACTTATTGCATTGTAGCAGCCGGAAAAGGTCCGACAGACAAGGAACTAAATCAAGTGGTGGATGCGGTCAGAGAAATCCGTGAAACGATGCCGCTAAAAATTTGTGCATGTCTGGGCATTCTGAAGGACGAGCAAGCTGAACGTCTTGCAGAAGCGGGCGTACATCGATATAACCACAACTTAAATACCAGTAAAGCCAATTACACATCTATCACCACGACCCATACCTACGACCAACGTGTTGAAACGGTGGAAAAAGTAAAGACACACGGCATGTCTCCCTGCTCCGGTGTCATTATCGGCATGGGCGAGACCAATCAGGAAATTGTTGAAATGGCTTATGCACTCCGCGAGATCGATGCGGATTCGATTCCTATTAATTTCCTAAATGCGATTCCTGGAACCCCGTTGGAACATGCGGGCCGCACGCCGTCGATGAAAGCTTTGAAGGTACTGGTTCTGTTCCGTTTCATCTGTCCTTCTAAAGAAATCCGAGTAGCGGGCGGTCGTGAGGTCAACCTCCGTACGCTGCAGCCGCTATCACTGTACGCTGCAAACTCATTATTTGTTGGTGATTATTTAACAACAGCAGGTCAAGAGGTTGGAACGGATCATCAGATGATTGAAGATTTGGGGTTTGAGATTGAATTAAGTGCCCTTTAAGGTGGTGCCGACTATGAATTGGATGGAAAAAGAACTAGCGGCAATGGCGGACGCTTCGTTGATGCGTTCCTTGCGTGCAAGCAGCCCGGTTCCGAAATGTCCTGGCTACATGGTTCGTGAAGAACGGATGCTGCTTAACCTGTCTTCCAATGACTATCTTGGACTCTCCCAACATCCCGCCATTATTGAAGTGATGCGCGAAGCGCTGCTCATCGAAGGCGCAGGCTCCGGTGCATCGCGCCTTGTCACAGGCAACCGAACGGCTTATGGCCGACTTGAAGAAGCACTCGCCGATTGGCAGAACTGCGAAGCAGCGCTTGTTTTTGCAAATGGATATATGGCGAATTCAGGTGTTATTAGTGCGCTAGTAAACCGAGGTGATGTTGTTTTCAGCGATCAGCTAAACCATGCCAGCATTGTGGACGGCACGATATTGAGCCGTGCGGAGCTTGCCCGGTATCGTCATAACGATATGGAGCATTTGCGTGCGTTATTGAATAAGTATCGTGATAAAAGGCGAAAGCTGATCGTTACAGATGCCGTCTTCTCCATGGATGGCGATCAGGCGCCTTTGCGTGAACTCGCTCTGCTCAAACGCGAGTACGGGGCGATGTTGATGGTGGACGAGGCACATAGCGGAGGGATATACGGGGGGCGCGGCGAGGGATTGTGCCATGAACTCGGGGTGCAGGATGAAGTGGATGTCCATATGGGAACGTTCAGTAAATCTTTCGGTGTGTATGGAGCCTATGTATGCGGTAGCCGCACACTCATTCATTGGCTGATAAATAAGACGAGGCCGCTCATCTATTCAACAGCGCTGCCTCCTTCTCTTTTAGCTGGTATTTCAAAAGCATTAGATTTGGTACAGACCGAGCACTGGCGCCGTGAACGGCTTCATGAGGCTGTTATGCTGTTTCGGTCCTCGCTTAGCGCGGCAGGTTTTGATGTCGGTGCCGGCGATTCTCCAATTGTACCGATAATCATCGGCGATAATAATACAGCCCTGCGTTTCAGTGGTGCTCTTGAAGAGGAAGGGATCGCGGCGGTTGCCATCCGTCCACCTACTGTGCCTGATGGTACAGCTAGAATCCGCTTTTCATTGTCAGCCGCTCATTCGGATAAGGAATTGATCGAAGCTGCTGCGAGAATCCGTGCCGTTGGGCTTCAACAAGGAGTGCTAAGACAATGATTGCATCAACAAGCGGCACCATCTTATGGCTGACCGGATGGAGCATGCCGAATACGGTTTTCGATCGACTTCGCGAGTTACTGCCGGATTTTCATCATGTTTCCGTCGATTACAGTGATGCCGATTCTCCCGAGAAAATGCTGCTGCTTACTGAAACGGCAGTAAAAAACATGATATCTTCGGATGTATCTACAGGTAAGACAAGGGCTTTCCGTGGTCCACTGTTGATCGGAGGTTGGTCGCTCGGCGGATTACTAGCATTGAGGCTAGCGGTTAAAGGTCTTGCTGATGGCCTGGTATTGTTTGCGGCTACAGCTCGTTTTACCCGTTCCAAGGAAGAGCTGGACCGCGGCTGGGCAGATGCCTACGTTAGGCAGATGATTAAGGGACTCATGAAGGACCGGCAGGGTGTTGAAATGAAATTTCGACAGAATATGTTTACGGAAATAGAATGGGAGGCCGGTCTTGGTGAAAGATTTCCTCACATTGGCAGTTGGACAACGCCGGCACTAATTGCTGGTCTTCAGATTTTGCGAAGTGAGGAAGTATTGTCTGGGCTGCCGGAAATTAAATGTCCAGTTCTTCTTGTTCACGGCACGGAGGACAAGATCTGCCCTTACAACGCTGCGGCAGAGCTTGCAGCACAATTGCCTCAAGCAGAGTTGTTTTCCATACCGGGCAGCGGGCATGTGCCGTTTTTGGGAAGAGAAGATGAGATTGCTGAGGAACTGAGGCGATGGTGGGATGAGCAGCAGTAGGATAACGAATATTGAGCGTCAATTTAACCGGAGTTCAGCGGGTTCGTATGATGTTTACGCGAATGTACAGCGCATTATGGCAGAGCAGCTTGCGAAATCTCTCATTGCGTGGAAAGGCGAAGAAGCTATAGAGACGTCTAACATTCTTGAGATTGGCTGTGGCACGGGTACTCTGACCGGAATTCTGGTTAACGAATGGTCCAAAGCGTCTATTACAGCACTAGATATTGCACCTGGAATGATCAAAGTCGCGGAGCAACGTGTCCGATCAATTGCAGCTAACCATTTAGCAATCAGTAATAGTCAACCAGATCGATTAAGCTTTATTCATGCCGATGTAGAAAGGTGGTCGGCAGATGTACAAGAAGCCTCGTTTGACCTCATTGTCTCAAATGCCTGCTTTCAATGGCTTAAAAATCCGAAGCAAACGTTACGTCACCTTCGGCAGATGCTTCGTCCTGGAGGCTTACTGGTGTTCACAACATTCGGGCCGAAAACGTTTTACGAGCTGCATCAGTCATTTAATGAAGTGTATCGCACTAATGGCATGGAACCACAGCGACACGGACTGTCGTTTCAATCTGATGCTCAGTGGAAAAACTCGCTCATGGAAGCAGGATTTTCAAGTATCCAAAAAGAGAGTTTGATTCAAAATGAAACGTATGCTTCCGTAAGAGATTTTCTACTTTCGGTTAAAGCAATGGGAGCTAGCACATCGGAAGCTGCTCCTACGCAGGGTCTTAGCTCGCGAAGGCTGTTCGCAGGTATGTATAAGGCATACGAAGATAAGTTCAGCATACAGGGAGGCATCGCTGTCACTTATGATCTCCTTTTAATCCAAGCTAGGGCGTCTCATTAATAGGTTCATGGATAGAGAATCAGATATGTTCTGAGGACTCTATCCTTTTTTTATTTCAACACACTTTTGACACATTTATGTGGTACAGTTTGGAAAATAGGGCGAGGGGGGAGATCATGGGAGTACCATGGACTAACAAGGAAGTCGTTCATTTATTACATCGAGCCGGATTTGGTTCCACTGGGGAAGAAGTTACTGCTTGCATTGCACTTGGTCGTGAGGAAACGGTGAGACGTCTTATTGCCGGAGAAGCGTTGATCGATCAAGCGCCATCGCTAACCCCATTTGATCAACTAACCGCTGATGGTAAGAAATCATTAGATTCGCAGCAATTAGCCGATCAACAAATGTACTGGTTATATCGAATGGCCTATTCCAGTGCGCCGCTCATTGAGAAGATGACGTTGTTCTGGCATGGACATTTTGCTACGGCGAATTACAAGGTTAACGATGTCATGTTAATGGTTCAACAAAATACACTTTTTCGCAAATATGCACTAGGAAATTTCAAAGAACTCGTACTTGCCATTGGCAAAGATCCAGCTATGATGATTTGGCTAGATGTGAATCGGAATAAAAAAGGTAAACCGAACGAGAATTATGCCCGCGAAGCCATGGAGCTATTCACGCTAGGTATCGGTCACTATACAGAGACTGATGTGAAGGAAGCGGCGCGCGCTTTCACGGGATGGACTTATGATAAGAAGGAAAATAAAGTAGGCTTTAATCCTAAACAACACGACAATGATACGAAAACACTTCTTGAAGAAACGGGAAAGCTAGATTCGGATGATGTGATTGAAATTATTTTCCATCAAAAAACACTGCCGATCTTTCTTGCTACGAAGCTGCTCAAGTATTTTGCTACGGACAGCCCATCCGAAAGTTGGATTCAAAAGGTTGCCGAACATATATCAAATAAGGCTACTGTGGGGGAAGTGCTTCAGGAGCTATTCCTATCTGACGAATTCTATGAGGAGAAATTGCGATTATCTCTCATCAAAACACCGGCGGACTATGTTGCAGGTATTCTCAAATGCTGTAAGCTTACTGTTTCGAAGGGGCATGCACAAGCGATGAGGAGGATGGGACAGGAGCTATATTCCCCGCCGGATGTTGCAGGTTGGAGAGGAGGCGCCTCATGGCTGAATACAAGCTCCTTATTATCAAGGTATCAGTTTGCCGAGTCCATCGCCAAGCAACTAAACGGCAAGGTGCTCTTATCGGCAGAGTATACACCTGAACAACAGAACCGTCCGGAAGAATGGGTAAAATTGTGGAGTCAGCGTATGGGAATCACTGATTTATCGGATAAGACTTTACAGGGTTTAAGCGCTTACGCAGACGATACCATTATACATACAAAGCAAAAGAATGCTGGTTTGAGAGGCTTGCTTCAATTAGTACTGATTAGTCCGGAAGCTCAAATGAAATAGCGAGGGGGGAGAAAAGTGAAATTATCGCGAAGAGATTTTCTGCTTAAAGGAACAGCCATGTTTGCGACTTTAGGCCTAGGTGGGGCTTTATTTACAGCAACGGGAAAATCGATTTTTGCTGGCGGTGTTGACGATAACGTTGATGAACCTGTGATTGTTGTTGTTCAGTTAAGTGGAGGGAATGATGGCATTAATACGCTAATCCCTTATGGACAAGGGATTTACTATGATGCTCGTCCGACGCTGGCTTACCAGCAGAAGGATGTACTTGCGTTAGATAATCAAGTAGGCTTGCATCCGAGTTTAGTTGGCCTCGCTGCACTTTATAAACATGGGAAGATGGCTGTCGTACAGGGAGTTGGATATCCAGGACCCGATCACTCTCATTTCCGCTCTATGGAAATTTGGCAGACAGCTGAGCCAACGAAGATTAGTCGAAACGGTTGGCTTGCACGCTATGCAGAGTCTTCTTTGCGGGATAGCAGCAATCCGCTCAAAGCTATTCAGATTGGCGCAGGGGGCAAGGCTTTTGCTTCGGAGAAAATGAGCTTTCCCGTTATCCAATCTTTAGAAACGTATCATCTGATTGATCCGAAAACAGCGATGATGGACAAAAATCGGATCACCAAAGCATTCTTGGAGATGTATGGTGTACAGAATCAAACGGAACAGCTGCGTGTCGTATCAGGCCGTGGATATGAGGCCTTCAAGAGTGTAGAAGCGATTCAAGCTTTAACGGCTACCTATGCGAATAAAGTGGAGTACCCGAAAACTAATTTTGCAAGAGATCTCCAATTAGTATCCAAGCTGCTGGCTGGTAAATCGGGCACAAGAATATTCAATGTACAGATTGGCGGTTTCGATGATCATGCCGATGAGAAGGTACAGCATGCCAAAGTGCTGACTCAAGTCGACGAGGGGCTGACAGCGTTCTATAAAGACTTGGAGGCGCAAGGACTGCAGGATCGTGTTGTTGTGATGATGTTTTCAGAGTTTGGGCGCAGGGTGAAGGAGAACGGAAGCGGCGGAACAGACCATGGAACGGCAGCTCCGATGTTTGTGATTGGAGGCAAGGTGAATGGCGGTCTCTATGGAGCGTACCCAAGCCTGAGCAATTTGGACAATGGGGATTTGAAGTATGAGGTTGATTTCCGCTCCGTTTATAGCACGCTTATTGATAAATGGTTAAAAGGTGATACCACCGCTGTGCTAGGCAAGTCCTATGAGTCTTTAAAGTTTATATAAGGAATGCCGGGGTCCTGTGCCTCGGCTTTTTGTTTTTAGCTGTTCATGGTAACCTATTGAAAAAGGTGGAAAATTCGTCGTGCGGGTGGAGGTGCTTTAACGTTGAGCATAGAGCCAATTTCAGATCATCTAGAGAAGAATTTAAGGATACTTTTCGTGGGGTATAACCCTAGTATACGATCCGGAGAAACGGGTCATCATTATGCGAATCCGAACAATCGCTTTTATCGGATTCTTTTCCAAGCGGGATTAACACCTCGGCTGTATAAACCTCAGGAGGATGGGGATCTGCTGAAACTCGGGTATGGATTTACGAATATCGTGGCTCGCCCTTCGTTAACAGCCGCTGAAATTACGCCTGAGGAATACCGAGAAGGTCGACTTATTTTGAAACAAAAGATCCAGGCCTTTCGACCTCGTGTAGCCTGTTTTGTAGGAAAAGGTGTATATGTGCAGTATAGTGGCCGTAGGGGGATGAATTGGGGGAGTCAACAGGATCCTCTGGTTGAAGGTGTGATCGACTATGTATGTCCCTCTTCTAGTGGGCTTGTTCGGATGAAGCTTGAGGAGATGGTAGCTATTTATAGTGGAATTAAGACTTATATCGAAATGGAGCTGGGTTACTGATGAATATTCCATGGTTGGAATGGGCCAAAGAGATCCAGGCTATTAGTCAAGCCGGTCTTACTTACGGTGAGAATGGCTATGACTTGGAGCGATATGAGGCGCTGCGCAAGATCAGCGTGGAGATGATGAGTTATTTCTCAGAGACACCGATCGATAAGGTGACGGATTTGTTCGCCAGCGACACGGGGTATCAGACGCCGAAAGTAGATATTCGGGCTGTCGTATTGAGAGAGAACAAGCTGCTGCTTGTGAAGGAAAGAGCCGACGGTGCTTGGGCTTTGCCTGGTGGCTGGGCGGACATCGGCCTCACTCCGTCGGAGGTCGCCGTCAAAGAGACCCACGAGGAGGCCGGCTATGATGTCAAGCCGGTGCGATTGTTGGCGGTCTTCGATAAGAAGCGCCACGCGCACCCACCCTCGGCAAATCACGTGTACAAGATGTTCATCTTGTGCGAGCTGGTGGGCGGGGAAGCACTTGAAGCCGGTCTGGAAACGACCGGCGCCCAGTTCTTCGACGAGAGTGAGCTGCCGCCGCTCTCGGTAGAGCGAAACACCGCTGAGCAAGTGCAGCGGATGTTCGAGCTTGCTCGTGACCACACAGCGCAGACGCTGCTCGATTAGCCAAGCGCGTAAGGACTTTACCGCTTTAGTACAGGTTCCAGTTGTGCGATAAGTTCCTCCATTTGCTTCGAGCATAGTTCGTACATCTCTTTTGCAGCTTTAGTATTCGTAGTAAGCCCAAACAACATAAGATCGGCTTCGCACTTTTTTAATGTAGCAAATAGGTTTGCTTTTTCCTGCGGCACAGGTACCATGATCTTGTCGTCAAATAAATCCACATACAATTGGCTGTAAGAATCGACTTGGCCTAGAAATACATTTTCAATCGTCACACCTAATTTATCTAGTTCAGTTTTAAGCCATCCTCTGTTTAATCCGATGGTGGCCAATGCTTCATCCATGATTTCACCGTCCATGATAACCGCTTGGGGCTCCTGTTCAGGTGCAACTTGGATGCCCAAATGTTTGGCAGTCAACGGTTGGTTTTTTCGAGCTAATAGGACATTAATATCCCCATCTGGTTCCATGATCGCAAATTCAACATCAGCCACTTTAAATGCCGATCTCTTTCTTAATTGCTCCATAAGTTCATCGGTGGTGAGCCGTTCTTTCTTTAAATTATCTTCCAAAACTTTACCGTCTCTAATGAGCACAGTTCCTTTACCATCAATAAAATCCCGCATTTTTTTGCTTTTTAGCTGCAAAAATTCAATTCCTAAAGAGCACGCGACCCAAGCGGCTAAGGATACCAACCCTAAATACCAATCTGTCTCCAATGATATGTAAGCCGCGAGATTACCAATTGTAATTCCAGTTATGTATTCGAACAAGGAAAGTTGAGAAACTTGTCTTTTACCCAACAACTTTGTCATAACGAAAAGCACGACAACCGCTAATATTGTCTTTAGAAAAATTTCAATCCATTCGGGCACACCGGATCCTCCTCTTTTATTACATCTAATTCAGTTGGTTAAATTGTTTGTGGAATTCTTGAAAATTATACAAAAATAAGATGTGAATTCCATTGTCTCATGCCTCAAACGGGAACACGCCCAGCGGTTCGTACGCCGGTTGGCGGCCCAAGTGGCTGCGGTAGAGGACGATGTCCTCTACCCGCCACACGGGCCAGCCGCCGGCAGGCGCTCCAACCGCTGCTAGGGCGGAGCGCTTGAAAGGCCCCGCCGCTGTGCGGTAGCGGCGGGCTAGCGTGAGGTGCGGCCGATAGGCGCGAGCCTCGGCCGGGAAGCCGTGGCGGGCGCAGACGCCCGCGACCTCGCGCTGCAGCGCAGCAAGCGCGTCTAGGTCGCCGGCGAGGCCCGCCCAGAGGATCGACGGCGCCGCCGGAGGTCCGAACACGCCGAGGCCCTCGGCGTGCAGGGTTAGCGGCAGCGCAGCTGCAGCAAGCTGGCGCAGGTCGGCTGCCAGCGCTTCGGCCGTCTCGGCGGATGTGTCGCCGAGGAAGCTTAACGTGACGTGGACGTCCTGCGGATGCGTCCACTTTTGGAAAGGCAGCACCTTCTGGATGCTTTCTTTCCATATGTCGAGCTCCCGCTGGACGTCTTGCGGGAGCTGAATGCCTACGAACAGCCGATACATCTCGGAGGCGTTCGTGGAACTTGAGTTGTTTGTTGAACTCGAAGCGTTTCTGGAACTTTGTGCGTTCGTGGAATTTAAGGTGTTGGAGTTTTCAGAATTCGCAGCGTTTGTAGAACTTTCTCCTATCGTATCAAGCAATGTCATAAATAAATTAGGCTCCTTTTGTATCCAAATCTGTTCTCTTCTTCGTTCTTCTCCTAGCATTGCCAACTGAGGTTTTACTTGATGCATGAAGAGAATATTGCTATCATAGCGATAATACAAAAAAGCAAAGGTGTGGTCATTCATGGGAAATAGGGCCTATAACTTTAACGCAGGGCCTGCGGCATTACCGCTCGAAGTATTGCAGAAAGCACAAGAGGAGCTTGTCGAATTTAAAGGTATCGGCATGTCCATTATGGAAATTTCTCACCGCAGCGCGGAGTTTGAGCAAGTACATAATGAAACGCAGCAATTGTTGAAACAAATTTTTAGTATCCCTGATGGGTACCAAGTGCAGTTTCTTCAAGGTGGTGCGAGTACACAATTCGCCATGATTCCGCTTAATTTTCTAAAGCCAGGTAAAGTAGGCAGCTATGTGCTTACAGGTGCATGGGCGGAGAAAGCTGTTCAGGAAGCAAGCTTGTTCGGAGAAGTTGTCATCGCAGCAAGCTCGAAAGAACAGAAATTTATGAAAATTCCGGACTTGAGTGAAATCAACATTCATCCGGATTCCGCTTATTTGCATTTGACTTCGAATGAAACAATTGAAGGTGCTCAGTTCCAGAGTTTTCCAGATACAGGGAATGTGCCGTTAATCGGGGACATGTCCAGTGATATCTTGAGCCGTCCTGTTGATGTTTCGAAATTCGGCATGATCTATGCAGGAGCGCAAAAGAATCTAGGTCCTTCTGGTGTAACTGTGGTTATTGTTAAGGAAGATTTATTACAAGATCTGCCTAAAACGATTCCAACCATGCTTCGCTACGAAATCCATAGCAAAAACAATTCTCTTTACAATACACCACCAGTTTATTCAATCTACATGATGAACCTAGTATTAAAATGGATTCAGGAACAAGGTGGACTAGCTGTCGTCCAGAAAAATAACCTTGAGAAATCAGGTTTAATTTATAGCGCAATCGACCAAAGCGGTGGTTTCTACCGTGGACCTGTTGATGTTGGCAGTCGTTCCGCGATGAATATCACGTTCCGTTTGCAGGATGAAGAGCTGGAGAAGAAGTTCATCAAGGAAACCGAGCAGAACGGATTCGTTGGGTTGAAGGGTCATCGCAGTGTAGGCGGTTTGAGAGCATCTACGTATAATGCTGTTCCTTATGCATCCTGCAAAGCGCTCGCTGAGTTCATGAGTGATTTCCAAAAACGCAACGGTTAAGAAATAAGATTAAGCTATTCATGGCACCCTCGTGTGCACGTGAATAGCTTTTTTTGTTTCTGGATAGGAATGTGGCATCTTCGCTATTAAAGACCTTAGACGGACTCTGAGATGGCTTAATGAGCCTATATTTGGAATGGAATGGATCAATATCTAGTGAGCTCAAAGCCCTAATCTTGTATTCGACAAATTCAAAAAATCAAGTCAAAATTGAAAAAATATTTTCAAAGCCTTCCGAGCCACGCCCTGTCTAGGTTTACGTATTTTGCTAGTCAAAAAGCGCCTTTTTACTCGTTGACAAACACAATATATTGATATAAATTTGAATCTATCAACTAGATATCGTGAAAAAAGCGAAACACACAACTGCTAGAATTTGTGAAAAAATAGGGTCAAATTCCGTTATAAACCGCATGATTGACGCCTTTTTCCTAGGATGCGTATTTCTGAAATTCGCATATTTTGTCGAAAGGCGTTGGCGAATTCCACCTTGGATTGCACGGAATGATTCATTTGTTTACTACATATAGGGTTACTTACATAAGCGGTACTAGATAGTGAATAAGAGAGTGTTAGGAGACGGAAACCCATGCTGATTGCTTACGATTCGAAAACGGGAAATGTTCGCCGATTTATTGCTAAGCTCAAAATGCCTGCGATTCAAATTGAGGAAGCGATGAAAATGGACGAGCCTTTCGTGCTCGTTACCTATACAACCGGTTTTGGTCAAGTTCCTCCGAAGGTAGCTTCTTTCCTAGAAAGCAATGCCTCTCGTCTTATCGGAGTAGCAGCAAGTGGTAACCGCAACTGGGGAGACGGATTTGCCAAAAGCGCAGATACGATCTCACAGCAGTACGATGTGCCTGTGTTAACCAAGTTTGAGTTATCTGGCACCAAAAATGACGTAGAACGATTTGTTCAGGGGGTACATGCAATTGCGGCACATTGAGCTGAATAATTTATTGATGCAACGCGGAGCGGATGGCTTTTTCCAACTAGAGAAGGATAAAGAAGCTGTTGAAGTTTTTATGAAGGAAGTCCACAGTAAAAGCCTCACTTTCCCCGATACTTCTTCTAAAGTTCGTTATATGATCGATCATAACTATTACGAGAACGTATATGAGAAATATACACAAGATGAAGTTAACGATGTTTATCAAGTGGCCCACGATAATCAATTCGAGTTCGCCTCCTACATGGCAGCTTCGAAATTTTATACGGATTACGCTTTACGCAGTGATGACAAGTCCTTATACCTGGAACAT
Organism: Paenibacillus phytorum; assembly: GCF_013141715.1. Taxonomy (GTDB): domain Bacteria; phylum Bacillota; class Bacilli; order Paenibacillales; family NBRC-103111; genus Paenibacillus_E; species Paenibacillus_E phytorum. Next base: position 56,010 of record NZ_WHOA01000190.1, read on the forward strand.
TTCGCGGATCGCGTTGCTATTGTTGCTTTGTACTTGGGACGTGGGAACGTAGAAACTGCGCGTGTTCTTGCTGTCTCGATGATGGAACAACGCTTGCAACCAGCAACACCGACGTTCCTTAATGCAGGTAAGAGCCGCCGAGGCGAAATGGTATCCTGCTTCCTGCTGGAGATGGACGATTCTCTTAATTCTATTAACTACGTGCTAGCTACCTGCATGCAGCTTTCCAAAATTGGCGGTGGCGTAGCCGTGAACTTGTCCAAGCTTCGTGGTCGCGGTGAAACGATTAAAGGTGTGGAAAACGCCGCAAAAGGAATTATGCCGGTTCTTAAGCTCATGGAGGATGCTTTCTCCTATGCAGATCAAATGGGTCAGCGCAAGGGTTCAGGAGCTGCTTACTACAACATTTTCGGCTGGGACGTTATGGAGTTCCTAGATAGTAAGAAAATTAATGCGGATGAGAAATCTCGTCTGAAGACACTGTCCATCGGTCTCATTGTACCGAACAAGTTTTACAAGTTGGCTGAAGAGAACCAGCCGTTGCATGTATTTGCTCCTTACACGGTACTGCAAGCCTATGGTAAGCATCTGGATGATATCGATCTCGATGAGATGTACGATGAACTGCTGGCCAATCCGAAAGTGAAGAAAAAGGTTGTCATGAGTGCGCGTGACATGCTAGTTAAAATTGCGACTACCCAACTGGAATCCGGTTATCCATATATGATGAACCGTACGAATGCCAACAAGGATCATGCCTTGAAAGGTATCGGTACGATTAAAATGTCTAATCTCTGTACAGAGATTTTCCAACTGCAAGAAACTTCGGAAATCAACGATTACGGCCAAGATGATCTTATTCTAAGAGATATCAGCTGTAACCTCGCTTCCATGAACATTGCAAACGTAATGGATCGTAAGAAACTGCGCGAAACCGTTCACGAGGGCATGATTGCATTGACTTCTGTTAGTGATATGACGACGATCTGCAATGCGCCGGGAGTTGCCAAAGCAAACCGTGAGCTGCACTCCGTTGGTCTCGGTGTTATGAATCTTCATGGCTACTTGTCTAAGAACAAAATTAGCTATGAGAGTGATGAAGCCAAAGATTTCGTCCGTACGTTCTTCATGGCTATGAACTATTATTCGATTGAGAAAAGTATGGAAATTGCCAAATCCTCGGGGCAAACCTTCGAAGGCTTTGAGCTATCCGAATATGCGAATGGCGACTATTTCAACCGGTACACGGAGACGGATTACCGTCCGCTTACGGATAAAGTGAAGTCCTTGTTTGAGGGAATGCCGATTCCATCACCAAGCGACTGGGCCAAGTTAAAAGAAGATGTAAAAACCAATGGTCTTTATCATGCTTACCGATTGGCCGTTGCTCCAACACAAAGTATTTCTTATATTCAAAATGCTACTTCGAGTGTCATGCCAATTGTAGAACCTATCGAGACTCGAACTTATGCGAACTCAACAACGTACTATCCGATGCCTTTCATGGCACGCGATAATTTCTTTTACTATAAATCTGCTTATCAAATGGATCAGTTTAAGATTCTTGATCTTATTGCTGAAATTCAAACACATGTGGATCAAGGGATTTCAACCATTTTACATGTAAATAGCGATGTTTCGACGAGACAACTTGCTAAACTATACCTCTATGCGGCACACAAAGGACTTAAATCGCTCTACTACACGCGAACGAATCAGCTATCCGTTGAGGAATGCGTCAGCTGCTCGGTGTAATTTGGAAGGGGATTGAATATAAATGAGTACGGCCACTACCCTAAATAATGCCAGGAAAGCTGTGAATTGGAATCGTCCCGATGATGATTTTACGATCACTTTCTGGAATCAAAATATTATGCAGTTCTGGACAGATGAGGAAATCCCATTATCTGATGATAAAATGTCATGGATCACATTAAGTGGTGCAGAACGTGAACTTTACATGAAAGTACTCGGTGGCCTTACGCTGCTCGATACCATGCAAGGCGGCGTTGGCATGCCGAAGATTCTTGAGCATGTCGATGGGCTCCAGCGCAAAGCTGTGCTAAGCTTCATGGGTATGATGGAACAAATACATGCGAAGTCCTACAGCAGTATTTTCACCACGTTGTCTACAACGGAAGAAATCAATGAGCTGTTCCTATGGGTTGAACGCAATCCTTACTTGCAGTTCAAGGCAAACAAGATATCCCACTTCTACGAAAACATTGGAACACCTAAAGAGCTATACTTGGCTATGGCAGCATCTGTCTTGCTGGAGAGCTACTTGTTTTATAGCGGCTTCTATTATCCGCTTTACTTGGCCGGACAAGGTAAAATGACGAGCAGTGGCGAAATTATCGATTTGATTTTACGCGATGAGAGTATTCATGGTCTGTATATCGGTGTGTTGGCACAAGAGGTTTATGCGGAGTTAAGCCCTGCTGAGCAGGATGAGGCATACGCAACATTGTGTGCCTTGCTGAAGGAGCTTCATGCCAATGAGGAAAGCTATACAGAAACTCTCTATGGGCCTTTGGGCTTGGCAGAAGAAGTGAAAGCTTTCTTACGCTACAACGCGAATAAAGCGTTCATGAACCTTGGCGTAGATCCCATTTTCGAAGAAGAGGATATTAATCCGATTGTTCTTAACGGTCTGAGCACGAAGACGAAGCAGCATGACTTTTTCTCGAAAAAAGGGAATGGTTATGTCCGCACGATTCACGTTGAAGCGTTGACGGATGATGATTTCCTTTTTGGGGATTGAACATAAACATGGTTAGCTACGGATTTAACGGAGTGAGATTGTGTTGACAAAAGTCGATACCGATTTTATAATTCAAACTAAATCATATCCATTGAATACGGTTAGGTTCGAATATAGAGAGAAACCCTTTCCCGTGATCATATCCTTCAACTGGAGGGGTATGTTCATTGTGGTCAGGGTTTTTATTTATCTGTTTGAAAGGGGAGTTTATATGTATCCAATAATCGATCTTGTAGAGCATCAAACCATTGCCACCGTACAAAAAGAAGAAGAACTAGAGCTTGCTATAAAGAGTCAGGCCAATATTGTTTTTCTGCTAATGGGCTCCATCTTCAATGTTCAGGAATTGGTGGATAAGATAAAGGGCGCAGGTAAGCAAGTCTTTATTCATGTAGAATTCATAGAAGGAATAGTGGCTGATCGGACCGGAATATCTTATTTAGCGAAAAATGTAAAGCCTACCGGCATCATTTCTACAAAAGGTAACCTCATTCGGATTGCGAAAGACATGAATTTGATGGCCATTCAACGTATTTTCCTAATTGATCACAGCGCCGTGCTAAGAGGGATCAAAGCGGCGGAGCAAAGCCAGCCGGATGCGATTGAGGTCATGCCTGGCATTATGCCCCACATTATCGAGGGGCTAACTTCGATGACTCCCTACCCCATTATTGCGGGGGGACTTGTTGATAATCGGAGGGAAATAGACGAGGCTTTGCACGCTGGGGCGTTGGCAGTCTCTACAGGGAAATCTGAGTTATGGCAATAGCGATTAATTGATTGCGCTTTCATGATTTTTATTATATAGTAGCAATATTAGATTATTTTGTATCTTGGGTAGAGACTAATGAGAACCCCTGATTACACTGTAATTCACTTTCTAATGGGAAAGTGAGTTCATGTGTAGTCGCGGGTTCTTTATCTTTTTAGGGGGACAATTAAAATGGAAATTACCTTACTAGGGACAGCCTGCGCTGTTGGCGGGACGGAAAGAGATAACACCTATTTCCTGGATTCATGAAGCGACAACAGCCGAACGTCCACTGGTTAACCATACGAGCTTACAGGAAATAATTAATTACTATCCATTGGAACGTATTGATAAGGTGGTAGCCGTTCATTTAACCGATACAGAGCCTTATGATCGTGTCCTCGACAGTCATGTTACAGCTATTAAGGATAAAATAATCATTGGCTTTGATTTCATGAAAATTAATCTATGATGATGTGTAAGGGAAAGAGACTAGTAGAATCCCAAACCTATCAGACTGACTTTAGCCGGAAGGTGAAGTCTGTCTTAGGGTTTGGGATTTTTTTCGAATTTATAGATATAGGAGTTGGAACAGATGAAAGATTATGCAGGATATATATTTGATTTGGACGGCACTATTTATTTGGGGGGTCGCTTGATTGACGGCGCAGCTGAGGTGATCGAATCCCTACAATCGAGACAAAAAAAAATCTTGTTTTTAACGAATAAAACGATTGAATCCCGAGATAAATACGTTGCTAAACTGAACGGTTTGGGCATAAAAGTCGGGATTGACCAAATCTTGAGTCCGACGCTGGTTACCATTCGGTTTTTAAAAGAAAAATACGAAGACTGTAAAATATACGTGATCGGGGAAACGTTGATCAAAGAAGAATTCAAGCAAGCGGGGTTTACATTCGCTGAATCACCTGAAGAAACAGATGTAATCATCACCTCATGGGATCGTGAGTTTCACTACTCTCATCTGGATTTTGCCTATCAAGCGATTAAGAAAGGAGCTATGGTCCTTGCCACAAATCCGGATAGAACTTGTCCGACGGAGGGAGGTGATGTTCCGGATTGCGGGGGGATGATCGGAGCTATTGAAGGAGCAACAGGAATGAAAATTGAACTCATTACCGGTAAACCATCCGTTTATATGGCCAAAGCGGCATTGGAAAGCTTGAAGCTGAACGCAGATCAATGTCTAATGACAGGCGATCGGCTTGAAACGGATATTTTGATGGGTAAACTAGCGGGTTTGCATACAGCATTGGTTTTGACGGGAATTACACAAAAGGAAGATATTTCGAAATCAGACTATCAACCGGATTATATTCTTAATTCCGTATATGACCTCTTGTTAGAGGGGGTCATCGAAGAGACTGCAAGTACATTAGAATTGGATTGAAATGAGACGGCGAGATCATGGGTTAATAAGAGGAGGAGAGCTATGAATCGTAAGTTCAAACAAATAGTCGTTCGTTCGGTTGCTCTGTCACTGTTCGCCGCTTCGGTCGTGACCGGGAACGGTATCCCAGCTGTATCGGCATCTGCTGCATCGGCCGTATTTATTACGGAGTTGGTTCCGGACACGGTAAATGTAAATTCAAATGATGGTTACGAATATGTCGAGCTTTACAACGCTTCAGATGAACTGATTGACTTGACGGGTTACAAGCTTAAGGGGAAAATTGACGGTGTTTTTAAATGGGAAGGAACACTTGGCAGTAACGTGCGAATTCCCCCTCGTGAAACGGTGCTGATTTGGACTCAAAATAGTGTGATCAGTGGAAACACACCACAATTGACACGTGATCAGTTCAGAAGTAATTATGGTATCGCTGAGTCCGAACTGCCGAATGAGCGTATACATGTTCTGCAAAACGTTTCTGGCTTGTACAACGGAAGCTCTTCTCAGAAAAATATAGGCATTTCCCTAGTCGACCTGCTCGGTTCGGAAATCGTCGTCGCCACATATTTCGTGGATTCTGATGACGACGATACGTTCGAAAACAAAGGCATTTCATTTAAGCAGCCTTCCTCTGGGATTTCTATGGTACATAACGGCGGAAACAAGACAGCAACGCCAGGACGTATCGCCTCCGATGAAGTGCCGGGAGTGGCGCCGAGTGACGTGATTGCAGCTGGGGGAGACGGCAGCTTGACGCTGTCGTGGACGCAGAGCAGCGATCCAAATGTGATCGGCTACCGGATTCATTCCCGAAACGGTCTTTCAATGGTGTCGGTTACTGATGTGACCTATACATATACCGGGCTGACTAATGGATCCGATTATACGTTTACGTTATCGTCCGTCTATGCTGACGGAGGCGTATCCCCAGCCTCGCTCCCGGTACGCGGAAAGGCGGGCACTCCGGTTATTCCAGCTGTTACGACTGGCTTACAAGCGCTTCCTCGTGATAAGGCGATTCGTTTGAGCTGGGACGCTTCAACCGAGGGGGATGTTGCTGGTTACCGTGTTTATAAAAACGGCGTGCAGCTGCCGGATTTGGTGACAGGCTCCTCCTATGTGGCAACAGGTTTAGCGAATAGCCAAAGTGTTACGTTCGCTGTCTATACCGTCAATCAGTCAGGGTTAATGTCTGCACAGCCCGCAGTGGTTGCACAAAAACCACAGGCCGCCCCCTCGTTTGTAGTTACAGAAATGGCGCCAAACACGAAAAATATCGATTACAAAACCGGTGGGACAGATGCGTTCGAGTTTATTGAGCTGTACAATTCTACCTCTACGCCAATTAACGTCAAAGGATTTATTTTAAAATACATAGCAGGTGCAACCGTTTTTGATTATCCCATCACGGAAAACAAAATGATTGCGCCGCAAGGGACTTTCCTTATTTGGTTCAAAAACACCAACGTACAGCAGGTTGGACTGCCCGAATTCAATCTGGCTTACGGCAGCTCGATTGTGGAGGATCAGATGTTCGTAGTCGTAAATGGCGGCATGTCGAATACGGCGTCACGCCGTGTACAATTTCTAGATCCCGACAATATCGTGCTTACTGACACGACCTACAAAGTTGAAGATATCGGCGAAAGCATCAGTGCCAACTTCATTCCGGATCGCGGCAATGGGGTTGTCTCGACCGACAGAATTTCCATGCAGGCAAATCCGGGTTTTCTGTATCCGGTGCAAAAGGTAGCCGATCCGGCTGATATGGTGCCACCAGCTGCCCCTACTGACATACAGGTAGCGGCTGGTGTCGGCGGAGTGAAGGTGACCTGGAGCGATACGCTCGAGCCAGATGTTGCCTATGTGAACGTATATGTGAATGGCGTGGCGAGAAATAAGCTGCTCATGCCGGAGAATGAGGCGATTATTGAGGGACTGGAAAACAGGACGGAGGTTACCTTACAGGTGAGCACGATCGATACGTCCGGCAGAGAATCCAATTTGACGGCTCCGATCGTTGCAACGCCGACGACTGATGCAATGCCGGAGGTAATGATAACGGAAATTGTCCCCGACACATGGAACACAGAGCCGCTCGAATCGCGCGATGTATACGATGCGTATGAGTTCATCGAGCTGTACAATCCGCATTTGCAGCCGTTCGACCTGAACGGCAAAACAGTGCGGTTCACGCAGCCGAATGACGCTGCGAAAAGCTGGTCTTGGACGTTCGATCAGCCGACCCCCATCGAACCGAAAAAAAGCATTCAATTCTGGGTACGTCCGAATGGGCTCAACTATTTAAAGCCGGACGGATTTAACTTTTTCTATTACGGCTTCCAAGAAGCAAAATATGTTCCAGATTCGGCTTTCGTATATGGCGACGGCGCAGGCGGATTATCCAACAACGGCGGTATCGTCGATATTGTCGAGCCAGACGGTACTGTTCTCGTTTCGGCAACGTATACAGCCGGTCAATTTCTCGAGAAAAAAGGGATTACCTATGCCTATCCGATGTTCGGAGGCACTGACATGCGGATCGTCGGCGTGCAGCAAACCGGGACACCTGGGTTAGTTAACTCTTCGCAAATTCCTCGTGCGTCGACGCATGACCAAACTGCACCTGCCGCACCTGCAAGGTTTCAAGCGGAACCTAACCGAGGTGAAGTGACTGTCAGCTGGCAACCAAATGCGGAATCGGACTTGGCAGGGTATCAGCTGTACATGGGCGGACAGCTTGAGGTTACACTGCCGGCATCGGTAACGTCGTACACGATACCGGCACTTCGGGGTCAGGTTGCGGTTACGTTCGAGTTGAGCGCGATAGATAACTCCGGCAACGAATCCGCGCGCGTAACGGCTACGGCTAAGCCAACCTACCCGCTGATGACTCAGGTAGAACGAGAGCCGAGCCCTGCGAATGCACTTACTGATGGTATATGGCGGCATGGGATGTCGGGGGGAAAGGTCCGATCATACCGGGTCTTGTACAAGGTCATGTTCCTCAGGGGATGTCATATTTTGCAGATAACCAGCATGAATGGATACTGATGGCTGCGTATCACTATACGGGGGATCCCAGCACTTTAGCAATCGTCGATGCAAAGACAGGTACTTTGGAGAAATATGTTAACCTGAAAAATCCTGACGGTTCCATTTACACCGGGCATGCGGGCGGTGTTGCGGTAAGCCGGGACAATATATGGCTATCATCTGGCAAGAGGATGTACCGAATGCCGATTCAGACGCTGATCGATACGCCGGACCAAGGTTTCGCACAATTTGCGGATTCGTTCGGGGTTGTGACGAATGCCTCATTCGCGTCGTATGAGGATGGGGTGCTGTGGGTTGGAGAATACAGCAACCCGCCAACTTATACGACAAGTCCGTCGCATCAGATGCAAAACCGAAACGGGGAGTCTCACTTGTCGTGGATCGTTGGGTATGAGCTCGATTTAAACGACAGACTTCCATCGGATACACCCAGCTTCCGAGAAGAGAGCATGGACAAATTTGTGCCTAAATATGTGATAAGTACCGGTGATAAAATCCAAGGCGTTGCGTTTAACAAGGGAGAAGTGCTGCTCACATACAACCAGGGGCGGCCTTACAACTCGATTGTGCGCTATGCAATGCCGAACGTCTCTGACCTGTCTACGAAATATGCGGAAACATCCATCGGCGGCGTTACCGTTCCGGTATGGTTGTTGGACAGCGTGAATAAAACGGGTTCGATCAATGTTCCAACCGGTGCCGAAAATATGTTCATCCGAAATGAGGATGGTGCCGACAACCTTTATGTGAACTTCGAATCAGGTGCGAACCATATGCGGTTCATGTCGTCATATTCGATGGATCGATTGCTTAAGCTGAATCTTGATCAGCTGCGCGCATATGACAATCGGACATTAGCAGGTATTCCTCAGGAAATGAAGATCGGCGCCCAAGCGCAGGCGATCGTACTCGCAGACCGAGGTAAACGCAATGCAGAGAACGTAACAGGCAGCTATATATGGACGAGCAGCGAGCCTTCAATTATCGAGGTCACAGCGGAAGGGTATATTCGCGGCATAAAACCGGGCACAGGAACGATTACCGGCACGGCCGGCGAGAGTGTGCTCAATGCTTCCGTTCGGGTAACCTCTCCGGATTCGATTCGCGCAGATTTTCCTTCTAGCGGACGGATGACCGAAGGTACGGAGTTCCAGCTTGCGGTCAAAGCTGTTTATGCGGACGGGTCCGAAAGTGATGTAACCTCATTGGCTGCTTATGCGCTCAAAGGTAGTTCCGGGGCTCTCGAGGTAAGCCAATTGGGGTTAGTTCGGGCCATTAAACCGGGTATGGAAATGATTTCGATCGTATTCGATGGAAAAGCGTTTGAATTGAAAATAATTGTTAGCCCAGAAGAGGCCGGGGGAAGGAAACACCAGCCCCGTTGAGCAGTCGAACAAGTCGGAGTGTCCGTATGTAACGCTAGACGAGATCAAGCTGGGCACTGGATCGGATCCATCCGAGGTATGAAAAAAATAAATGAAAAAAACGACTTAATTCCAAGCGGTAGAGACGAAGGAGAACCTCTTTGGAAGAGATGCGGTTTGTTTGCGCATTTTTTCTAAGGGGGTTTTTATATTTTACATGGAGGAGAACCATACATGAGACCTACATTTTCAGCAGCTAACAGATCGATTATTTTAGAGACAATGGCGCAGAGCGAGTTAGATATATTGGTTATCGGAGGTGGGGTCACAGGAGCCGGTATCGCGCTCGATGCAAGTGCGCGCGGTATGAATGTCGGCCTGTTGGAGAAGAACGATTTCGGTTCCGGCACAAGCAGTCGTTCTACGAAGCTTATTCACGGCGGATTGCGGTATTTGAAGCAGGGAGATGTCAAGCTTGTGCAGGAGGTTGGACGGGAACGGGCGATTTTGTACAAAAATGCGCCGCATCTTGTCATTCCCGCACCGATGCTTCTTCCTGTATATAAAGGCGGGACATACGGTTACCTTGCCTCGTCGATTGGTCTATACATCTATGATTGGCTGGCAGGAGTCGCCCGCAAGGAGCGGAGAAAAATGTTTGACCGTAGGCAAACAGCCCAGCTCGAGCCGCTGCTGAAGCAGGATGGCTTGAAGGGAGGCGGGCTATATTTCGAGTACCGTACGGACGACGCCCGGCTAACGATTGACATTATGAAGACTGCTTACGCGCAAGGCGCCAACATCGTGAACTATGCCGAGGTGACGGAGTTTATTTACCGTGACGGTAAAGCGGTGGGTGTTCGTGTACACGATCGCATCAACGGTACGTACACACAAATTAACGCCAAACATATTATCAATGCAACCGGCCCTTGGGTCGATAAGGTGCGGGATATCGACGGTTCCTTGAAAGGGAAACGTTTGTTCTTAACCAAGGGTGTTCATCTCGTTGTTGATTACGAGCGCTTTCCGGTAAAGCAGGCTGCCTACTTCGATACACCGGATGGTCGCATGGTGTTCGTCATTCCACGCGGCAAGGTGACCTATATCGGCACAACGGATACCGTCTATTCGCAATCCATTGAGAGCCCAAGAACGACGATAGAGGATCGCGACTATATTATTCGTGCGGTGAATTTTATGTTCCCTAGCATTGGGCTTACAACGAATGATATCCGTTCCCATTGGGCTGGGCTTAGACCGCTCATTTACGAGGAAGGCAAAGGGCCTTCCGAGCTGTCTAGAAAGGATGAGATTTTCGTTTCCGACAGCAAGCTCATTACCATAGCCGGCGGCAAGCTGACAGGTTTTCGCAAAATGTCCGAGAAAGTCGTCGATCTTGTCGCCAGCGAGCTGCATAACACCACTGGGCGAAGCTACCCGGCTTGCCGTACGGATAAGATTACGGTGAGCGGTGGAGAAGTTCACCTGAGTGGTGCGAGCTATGCGGATTGGAAGAAAGAAATGGTGAGATTGGGAGCTGCACAAGGCGTAAATCAAACGGTCATGCAAGATTGGATTGATACATTCGGTTCGAATGCGCTTCGCATTATGGACCGCCTACCGGCTTTAAAACAGTTAAACATTCCTCTAGAAATGCATTGGCTACATGCAGAGCTGATGTACTGTATGGAAGAAGAAATGACCGTCGACGTGTCCGATTTCTTGAGACTGCATACGGGTTGGACCTATTTCCAATTGAGTAAGGCGGAGAAATATGCTGATGCTGTATTTCAAATACTTTGCAATCACCTGTCTTATGACGGGGCTCAGAAGGAAAAACAGCTCAACATGATGGAATCACTATTCGCTTCTATTAACGATCTCCCGGTAAATGATCATGCAATCTAAAGAAGGGGGTGATCAGAGATGAGCAGTGTATGGCATATTACAGATCTAGAACTTACCATACGAATTCTGCTGGCTGCCGGGTTAGGGGGACTCGTAGGCTTGGAGCGGGAATGGAGCAACCATGCGGCTGGTTTACGCACGCACATTCTCGTCTGTATCGGATCAACGGCAATTATGCTGCTGTCGATATATGGCTTCTCCGAGTTCGTTAACGAGCCGCAAGTGCGGGTAGACCCGGCACGACTGGCAGCTCAGGTTATTAGTGGCATCGGGTTTCTGGGAGCTGGTACCATCATGCGGACCGGCTTGACTGTGTCCGGTCTGACGACTGCCGCTTCCGTATGGGTGGTGGCGGCGATCGGTCTGTGCGTCGGCGCGGGCTTCTTGTATTGCGCGGTGCTTGCAACGGTTATGGTATTACTTAGTTTGGTTGTGCTTAACAAATGGGAAAAGTATTTAATGCGCAATCGGCGAACGATGGAGGTAGTGATCAAAATCGTCGATAAGCCCGGCGTGCTAGGCAATATTGCTACCAAATTTGGCGAGAACGGCATTCACATTGTGAACGTCCAGATGAATCCTGATGGCATGACCGAAGTGGACGGTGTATTGGAGGCGGTCGTGGAGCTGCGTTTCAGTTTGAAGGCAAGCCAAGGGGAGACGTTAATAAAGGCGTTGGATACGATCTCTACATCAGGGCATATTTTGTCTACGGAGTCGAAAACCTTTAGCATGGTATCAGGTTCCCGGAAGTCAAGCAGGCATGCGGTAGGATAAAATTGCACCAATCGATGAACTTCTTGTATACGATGTTAATAAATGGTAAAATATACTGTTGTATTGACTATTACGCAATTATGTGAAATACTAGTAGCAGTGAAAACGCTTTAATTCGTTCATAACGATTGGGTCGGAGATCATTGAGACAGCCCAAGAGACGAACGGACCGTGTGGTAATTGCGCGGCTCCTTTGTTTCTTGTGTCTCAATGCTCTCCTTTTTTCATCTCCAAAAGTAATACCAAAAATGGAAAGGGGATTTTTACAATGAAATTAACTAAATGGTTTCCCTTGCTTGCGGCATCATCTCTTATGTTGACAACAGCAGTTGGCTGCTCGAACGGTGGGGAGCAATCATCGGCGGAAGCTTCGCTTGCACCGGTGGTGGAAGACAACTCGCCGATCACGATCCAATATTGGCATTCTCATGCTGAAGTGCAAATGCCTGCAGTCAATTACATGATTGCCGAGTTCCAGAAAAAGTATCCAAACATCACAGTCGAACCGGTGTTCCAGGGTGCATACGTCGATTTGCATAAAAAGCTGCAGGCAGCAGTCGCGGCCAAAGAAGTTCCGGCCGTTACCAATGTAGAAGTGTCGGTACTTCCGAACTTTGCTGACAGTGGTGTGTTTGCAGATTTAACCCCCTATATCGCTCGCGATAAGGTAGACATGAACGATTTCTCCAAAGGAATGCTGCAAGCGTATTCGTACAACAATAAGCAATTCGGCTTCCCGTTAATCGTTAGTACAAGCGTGATGATTTACAACAAAACGATGCTCGATAAGCTGAATGTGAAACCACCGCAAACATGGGCTGAAATCGAAGATTTCAATAAAAAGGTTACGGTTAAGGAAAATGGAAAAACGAGTCGGTACGCATTCTCCGTACCAGGTTGGGACACATGGTACATGGATCCATGGGTATCTAACGGCGGTGGCGCGATACTGAGTCCAGATCATAAGAAAACGCTGCTTGACCAGCCTGAAGGTCTGAAGTGGATTCAAAACTTCGAAAAATGGACGAAAGAAGGCTCTATGCATATGGGGTACGGCAAAGGTGCTTCGGACACCATGCGCCAAATGTTCTTAGAAGAAAAAGTAGCGATGGTTGAGCATACTTCAGCTGTCTTGAAAACCTACCTGCAAAATGCGAAATTTGAAGTAGGCGTTTCATTCCTGCCTGGCGACAAAGAACGCAAATCGCACATCGGTGGAGCAGGCATTGTTATGATGGATGGAGCTCCCGCTAAACAGAAGGAAGCTGGCTGGAAGTTCGTCAAGTTCATGACTGCAGCTGAGAACAATATCAAGTGGGCGGAAGGCACAGGTTACTTGCCAACTCATAAGTCCGTTCTGGCGACAGAAGAAGGCAAGAAGTACTTTGAGAAGCTGCCGCAGTACAAAGCGGTGTTTGATAATTTCGACAATGTCGTAGGCCGTCCGCAGCACCCGACTTATCCGGAATTCAGCAAGAAGTACATGGAAGTGGTTGGTAAAATGCTTCTTGAAAATGGAGATCCAGTACCGCTTATGAAAGACGCTGTGAAAGAAATCAATGCGATTTTGAACGAAAGCTAGAAAGAAAGGGGAGTCGCCATGAAAGCGACGGAAAGCCAGCCGGTCCGTGTACAGCAAGCGACCAAACGGTCTAATACCCGTTGGTTAGAATACTTGAAAGACTTTTCGTTTGCAGTGCCCGCATTGGTCATATTGACTCTGTTTATCTATTATCCACTCCTAAATTCGTTATACCTCAGCTTTACAAACTGGAATATGACGAAGCCGGTGAAGAAATTCATCGGCTTCGACAACTACGTCTATTTGCTGACTAACGACACATTCTATAAAGTGCTTAAAGTGACATTTACGTATACTATATCGGACGTTGTGCTTACGCTGGGAATCGGATTGTTACTGGCAGTTTTGTTCAACTCGGTTTCGAAGTTTTTCGGATTTATGCGGGCGATCATCTTCATGCCGCATTATATCTCGATGGTTATCGTGTCTATGGTCTTCCTATGGATCTTCAACGGTCGATATGGATTGGTGAACGAATTGATGAGCTGGGTGGGATTGAATCCGATACAATGGCTGACCAATACGAAGACTGCACTTTGGGTGCTTGTCCTTATTGGGGTTTGGAAAGGCGTCGGCTTTACGATGATTATATTCATCGCCGGACTTAGAAGCATACCAGTCGAATATTATGAGGCTTCTGGCATCGACGGGGCGACGAAATGGACGCAGTTTTGGAAAATTACTTTGCCGCTGTTGTCTCCGACAACATTGTTTCTGGTCGTTACACACTTTATTTCTTCGATGCAAGTGTTCCAATCGGTCGATGTCCTCACGAACGGCGGTCCTCTCGATTCAACGAAAGCTATGGTGTACTGGATTTATGAAATGGCGTTTACCGAGTTTCGAACAGGTCGTGCGTCAGCTCTCGTTATCATGTTCTTCCTTATTATCGTCTTGCTGACCATGGTGCAAATGTATGTGTCCAAGAAGAAAGTCCATTACGAAGGGTAGGTGCCAGTGACATATGAAAAATCCGCTGTTTACCAGTACCCGGGTCATTGTCGCAATCATTATTACGTTAATTATGTTTTTCCCTATTTATTGGATGCTGATCACGGCTTTGAAAACATCGAGTGAGCTGCGTATGGCTGTACCGACCTTTTGGCCGGAAAAGCTGATGTGGGAAAACTTCGCAAGCGCTTTCAAGGCGATACCTTTCTATCGTTTTACCGTAAATACGGTTATCCAGACTGTCGGTATCGTATTCCTGCAAATTAACATCGGCATCATGGCTGCGTACGCTTTCTCGAAAGGTACGTTCCCAGGCAGAGATGCCCTGTTCGTTCTTGTACTGGCCGCGCTGATTGTTCCAGAGCAGGTCGTGTTCGTACCTATTTACGTGATGCTGTCGAAAATAGGTTGGATTAATACGTACTACGCATTGATCATTCCACACGCGGCTTCAGCATACGGCATTTTTCTGTTGCGCCAAATGTTCCGATCGATTAATAACGATGTGATTGAGGCAGCTAAGGTGGATGGAGCGAGTCGTTTGCAAGTGCTTTATCGCATTCTGACCCCGATGGCGATGCCGACGGTAGCTACCTTGACCGTCATCAGCTTTATTCACAGCTGGAATGCCTACTTCTGGCCGCTCGTTATGACCAACTCGAATAAAATGCGCGTGCTGACTGTCGGTATTTCCATGATGCGGGATTCCATCGCCGGCGACGAGGCGCTTAACATGCATTTGCTGATGTCTGCCAGTATCTTGGTTATTTTACCTATCGTTATCATGTTTGTGTTCGCACAGAAATATATTGTTGCCGCCATGGCGAACTCGACATTTAAGTAAGAGAGGAGTTTCATGCATCATGACCAAACAACCACTGTTAGTCATCGCGCATCGCGGAGCGAAAGGGGAAGCGCCAGAAAATACGCTGGCGGCTTTCCGTCTCGGACTTGAGCAAGGCTGCGACGCGATTGAATTGGACATTCATTTGTCCAAGGATGGAGAAATTGTCGTTATTCATGACGAGACAATGAACCGGACGACGGACATAAGCGGTAAAGTGAACGAATTGACGCTCGCGGAGCTGAAGCAAGCTGATGCGGGTCGATGGTTTCATGAGAAGTATGCGGGAGAGCGTGTGCCGCTGCTGGAAGAAGTATTCGATCTCGTACCGAAGAATGTCATGATTAATGTGGAAATCAAAAATTCCTATGGGCGTAAATTAGAGCCTGCTTTGGTGGAGCTCATGAGACGCAAGAATCGCATTCAAAATGTCGTTGTTTCTTCCTTCGACCATAAATGTTTGCTGTTTCTGAAGCTTCTTGAGCCGGAAATCAAGATCGGTCTTCTGTATGATTTTACCCCAGGGCAGCATAACCAATTAGCGGCAGGCTTAGGGACGCCGGTGTACTCACTGCATCCCAAGCATACTCGAATCGTTGCTGAAGATGTGCGTGAAGCGGTTGCACATGGTCTTCGCGTATTTGCTTACACGGTCAATGACGAAGAAAATATGGCGAAGTTGATTGATTATGGCGTCTCGGGAATTATTACGGACTATCCAGGCAAGCTGAGGACTTTGTTATCGTATACGGCTAGTGCGGGGGCAGGACGATGAAACGAATGGCATGGATTGTTCTCATTGCAGGATTATCGGCGCTAATGGTAACCGGCTGCCAACAGGGGGCTTCATCGGTTTCGACCACGCCTGCAGCGTCGACGAAACCGGCCGCTAAAGCCGGAGCTGCTAGCGGGGCGGTGAATAAGTCTGGCAACAGCCAGACTGCAGCGACACCTGCCGTTATTACACAAGAAGAAGCGGGTATTAAAATCCGAGTCGACATGCCGGAGATCAAAACCTTTTTGCAAAAAGCAAAGCAAGGTCCCATCGTCCCTGCATTAAAACAAAATGCCATCCCGCAAGGCATGGCCTACTTGGAAGACCTTAAATGGATCCTGGTGTCTTACTACAGAGAAGATGGCAAGCCGAGCTTACTAACGGTAATAGACGTCGGTACCGGGAAAATGGTTAAGGCGTTTGAGCTTCATAAAAGCGATGGCACTCCCTACACGGGGCATGCGGGGGGGATCACGGCAAGTCGGAAGCATATCTGGATTTCTTCGGAACAAGATGTGAACTTTATCAATACGGAAGATATCCTAAAAGCAGATAATGGTAAGCTTACTTTCAAAGGTTCAGTGAAAAACGATACGCGTGCCTCATTTACTACTTACGCTGACGGCGTCTTATGGATCGGCGAGTTTGCTCAAGGCACTGACTACCCGACGGATAAGTCACACTACATGACGAATCGCGATGATAAAGAACACAGAGCATGGGCGGTCGGCTATAAGCTGGATGCGGAGACAGACCTACCTGTGGCAAAAGAGCAGGGGGCGACACCTGCTGTTCCGGACTATATTATGTCGCTGCCGGGCAGCATTCAAGGCATGTTTGTTACAAAGGACGGCATATGGCTCAGTCAATCATCCGGTCGCAATAATGCAAGTACACTGCACTGTTTCGTCAATAGTATGACAGTAGACAAACCGCATACCACAGTGTCAGTTCGGGGCAAAGATGTTCCCGTCTGGTTCTTGGACAGCAAAAGCTTGAAAAGTAAAATGGAAGCACCCCCCATGTCCGAAGGGTTGTTCGAAACGAATGGACAGCTGTATATCCTATTTGAGTCTGGGGCAACCAAGTACAAAACTTCTTCCAGCTACGCGCTGGACAGGATTCAAATTCTGCCGCTTCAGGAGTAAGACCTGGGTGGCAAGCTGTGAACAATTCATGTATGATAATGGAAGTTCGATGAATTAATTCAACTTCATTATCAAACTGAGGAGGATGAGCTGCAATGATTCTAGGCCTAGCCCATAGAGGATACCCGAGGAAGGTTCCTGAGAATACGCTTGCATCTTTTCAAGCAGCTTTAGACTTATCGTATAGTCATTTGGAGTTGGATGTACAGTTAACCAAAGACGGCGTACCTGTCGTTATTCATGATACTACGGTCAACAGGACGACAAATGGCAAGGGCCGAGTGGTGGATTTCATGTTCGACGAGCTGCGGAAATTGGACGCCGGAAGCAGTCAACTGATCCCGACGCTCGAGGAAGTGCTGCAGTTGGCCAAGGGAAAGGCAAAGGTGGACATTGAACTGAAGCAGAGCGGCAATCTGTACCCGGGGCTGGAACAGAAAGTACTTGATGTGGTGCGTTCTTGTGGTGTCCTTGATCAAGTATTCGTGACATCATTCGATCATTATTCGATCGTCCGGATGCGCGAATTGTCTCGCGAGATCGAGCTTGGGCTAGTCCTTTACGGAGCAACGCCTTCTGTCTTTCCGCTTGCCAAGCAAATTGACGCCCGTTACGTTTCAGTCAAATATATTTATTTGACTGACGAATTTGTTCAACGATGCGATGAGCAGGGCATTCAATTGATAGCGTGGACGATTGACGATGAGCAAGATATGCGTGAAATACGCTCCCGATACCCGCACATTTGGGTTTGCACGAATGAACTGGAGCGGTGGAAGATGTGCATGGAGCCGTTCAGATCGATAGTAGATTAATTAAAAATATAGTTGTTACCGGTGCTATTGAATGAAAATGACATAAAGACGAGCTGTTATCTGAGGATAGCAGTTCGTCTTTTTGGCTATTCTAACTTAATTTTTGGTACAGTTTTCGGGGGCTGACCAGTTTGGCGGTTATTGGAATTTGCTATCAGGCACGTAATAAACTTTCTGCGTATTTTGTTTATTTACTGGGTCTGTAACAATAGTAAAATAAACGTTACCGCTTTTTGTCTGTACTCCCTCGATTTCATGGGTTCCCACATTTGTAATATTCACAAGGGTTTTGTATGCTCCTGTGTTTGACATCATAGCAATCTGCGGAGTTTCACCTTCCGCACCGCCTGACGTATATATTTCCGTATTATCGAGCATATCAGCCCCCTGGAAAGATCCGTTCGGTCTGACTATGCTACTTCCCAACTGTGTAAAGCTGGTAACGCAGGCGCTTTTCGCCGTCGCACTGTTCAATTGTACCTGTTCATTGCTGTCAAGAAGCTGGTTCAATGCTACCGTATCATAAATTGCCCAAGTTACGGGTCCGGATGATCCATCAGTTTGTACGCGGAAAATAGTATAAATACTGTTGCCGCCGGCATCAACACGGTATGTCGTACCTAAACTTGTACCGGTCTTATTGGCGTAATTCATATAAGTGAACCGATGAAGATCCGTATAATCAACTGTCGTGCCGGCCGAGTATTCAAGTCTTGCTACCTGGAGCGACCAGTAATACGTTGTTGAAGGATCTGCTTTCGAACTGAAATAAAAGTAATTTATACCATTATATGTGTACATGTCAAGTGTTTGGCAATGACCGGCATTGGTGACGGTCATTTCATCAATGTATGTTGCATCACTTCCGTTTATGAGTAATCTTGAAAGATAGCATGTTCCCCCAGACCGCTGAGTTACGTAAAGATACGTTGAAGCGATATAAGCTTTCTGAACAGCCACGTTGTGATTAAGACCTTTAAGATTGTATGCGAGTGTTGCCGAAGCGTTTACAGTTTTCTGAGGAGTTGCCGCAAATACGGGTAAAACAAACATTCCCGAAATAAGAATTGAGAGAACAATAGAAGTGAGTAGTTTTAATTGCTTTTTAATAAGGCTCAATGCTTGAACTTGAAACATACTGATACCTCCTTTGTTGTGCAATCCTTTACATCTTGATCCAATGCTCCGTGCTACGTGGCCGTAAGCCTCAAGCGGCACCTCCTCTTTGTCGGATGAGCCCGTTCAACAAAATAAAAACCCAAACAATAAGACAGGCTCGCAGGCGAGCGAATCAAATTGTTCGGGTTTTCTCATGGACTCCAACCGTCACATATATTCATATAAGGGGTGTGTAGTAAGCGCTTTCAATGCGATTACATGTTTATGCTAACAATTAGTTTCCAGAAAGTCAAGCGATATTTAGCAACCAGCTTTGCCAAGCTGCTGACAACGGATAAGCTTCCGTCTCGATACGATCGCCGTACGTACGGCAGGCATCTAGTTGCAGGAGCTGGGGCTTCGTTCGTGCGTATCAGACAATGAAAAAAAAATTCTCATACAAGCGTTTTCCCTCTTGTAAAGAAAGGGTTTTCATTTTATTATAATACTTAATAAATCAATTTGATTTATTAAGTAGTTCACCTAATGGTTAGCATATCAATTGTGTATACACCCCGGAACGGCTCAAAGGAGTGGTGAAAGAAATCGAATGACTAGAGTAAGCAGCCAGCAGCTGCTCAAATCGATCAATCAGCAAAAGGTGCTGCATCTTATTTTTAACGAAGGGCCGATCACCCGGGTGGAGCTGGCTCAGCGGACCGGGCTGACGCAGCAGACGGTGACAAATGTAGTCAAGCGGCTTATGCAGGAAAGCCTAGTCTCCGAAGGCGGGACTGTTCCGGGAAGGGGAGGCGGAAAGCCCATTCCTCTCATGGTGAACAGCAGCAGACTTTATGCAATAGGCATCGAAGTGGCGGTCAAATACGTACGCGGTACACTGGTTAATTTCCACAACGAAGTGATCGGTGAATCGCGGGTGGACAACGAGATTAACAAGCATGAAGAGCAGACGCTGGATTACGTCCGGCAGGTGGTGCGCGAGCTACTGGGCATCTTGCCGGACCACGAGCGGTTGTATGGGATAGGCTGCAGCGTCCAAGGCCTGGTCGATGCCAAGCAAGGAGTCGTCATTCGCTCCCCCGGATTGGCATGGAGAAACTTCCCTCTCAGGGAAAAACTGCAGCACGAATTCGGCTTTCCCCTGTTCATCGAGAACGATGTTAATCTAATGGCCACAATCGAGAATCAGCAGGGCCTATTATCAGGTGCGGTCAACAGCCTCATCTTCAAGATGGACTACGGGATCGGTGGCGCGATCATTTTTGGTAATCAGCTGTACCCGGGGGCTTCTCACGTAGCCGGTGAGTTCGGGCATTTCAAAACTTTTACCGGCGAAGATGCGCTGCCATGCCACTGTGGAGGGAGAGGATGCTTGACCACGCTGGCATCCATAAGTGGATTAAAGGGCAACAAGAAGCTGTCTTTGAATGAGTTTAACCGTAAGGTCAGGGATTGCGATGCGGAAGCGTGCGAGCTGTATGCGCTTATCTCGAAGGGCATCGGATTGGCCCTGTGCAACCTGGTGGCGTTTTTGAATCCGGATCACATCCTGTTGGCCGGCAAGCTTATCGAGACATTGGGCGATCTGCTCATTCCGGAACTGCAGCGCGAGCTTAAGGAATCCGTCCCGGAATCGTGCCGGAACGTAAGGCTGCTGCACGTTCAGCAAGAGGTAAATGAAGCCAAACTGGCAGCCGGGCTAGTTATGAAGCATTTTTTCGAGGTTCCCGTAGACAGCCTGGCCTTATGAAGCTTACGTGAAACTCACCCGGTCTAAGCTGAAATAAAGCGTGCTTACCAAACGCGACTTCTTCACAATTTCTTTGCACAGCGATAATATAACCAAAACAATAAGCATTCATACTTACTTTATAAATCAAATTGATTTATTAATCGAGTGCATTTTTCCACTGTAAGGTGATTCAGATGCTGCAGGCCTAACGGCCGTTGAGAGCATACATATTATTTTTAATGAGGAAAGGGCGTGGGAAGGAAAGCAAGAAATTGGCTATAAAGCAAAGAACAGCAATGTGAGTGCCAAGGGCTTTCCGATCGCTAAGGAACCGATTAAACTGAAGTTTGCGGCAGGTTTGGCGGCGGGCAAGAACCGAACTGGAACGATGTGAAAATGTGAAAATTTTCAACGAGTATGAGAAGAAAACGAACATCGATATCGAGTTGTCGATTTAACTTGACCGTGCCTGATGATTTCGCAGTACCGAGATTGGCTTGGCCATTAATTAATGAGGTGAAAAGATGAAGAAAACTTACATTGTCACAATGCTTTCCGCCGTACTCGCCCTTAGCATGCTTACCACAGCCTGCGGCGACGCCAAAGATTCAGAACAGAATGCGTCGGCTGAGACTAAATCGGCCGACCCGATCTTGAACGAAACGGGATACCCGATCGTCAAGGAGCCGCTTAAAATGCAGTTTTTCACTGGCCGCAATTCGGGGGGAGCGACCAATTTCAACGAAGCGATGATCTGGAAGGAATATGCCAAAAAGACGGGCATCGACGTTGACTTCCAGTTGGTCAATTTCGAGAATTTGAGCGAGAAGTTCAATCTGGCGATGTCCAGCGGATCTTATCCGGACGCCTTCCATACGGCCCGCATTACGGCAGCCGATCTGACCAAATATGGAAGCCAGGGTCTCTTCATTCCGCTGAAC
Source organism: Paenibacillus phytorum (assembly GCF_013141715.1). GTDB lineage: Bacteria > Bacillota > Bacilli > Paenibacillales > NBRC-103111 > Paenibacillus_E > Paenibacillus_E phytorum. The sequence goes on from NZ_WHOA01000190.1 coordinate 77,955, forward strand.
GACATGATCGACAAGTACGCCCCGAATTTCAAGAAGCTGCTGGACCAGTATCCGTCTATCAAGAAAGGAATCACGATGCCGGACGGTAAGATTTATTCCGTTCCGCTCGTGTACGAACCGGACTTCCTGGCCATTCTGATCAGCCAGAAGATGTGGATCAACAAGGATTGGCTCACGAAGCTGAATATGAAGATGCCCGCAACTCTCGATGAGTATTACGAGTATTTGAAAGCGGTAAAGAACACCGATCTGAACGGTAACGGCAAGAAGGATGAAATCGGCTTCGGCGGCGTGGGTATGGGCTCCATACTCGAGGTGCTCAAGGGCTCTCTCGGCTTGATGAACCGCGGTACGAATCACCGCAACGTCGACGTCGATCCGGCCACCGGCAAGTTGAGATTCATTCCGACTGACGACCGATACAAAGAACTGTTGCAGTATTTGAACAAGCTTTACAGCGAAGGACTGATCGATAAAGATATTTTGACGATCAAAAATCCTGAATTTGCGGCAAAAGGTACGCAAGGTATCTATGGCTCGCTGACAACGAGTTTCCCGGAAACCGTCATGGGCCAGAAAAATTACGAAATCCCGCCTCCGCTGAAAGGACCGCACGGTGACCAAATGTTCACAAACATCCAGAACCAGCTCGTGCAGCCGGGAGCATTCGTCATTACCGATAAGAACAAGCATCCGGAGGCTACCCTCCGCTGGATCGACTACTTCTTCAGCGAAGAAGGACAGAAGACGTTCTTTATGGGCTTCAAGGATGTCACCTATACGGAAACGCCGGACGGCAAGTTCGAGTACAAGGACGAAATCCTCAAAAACCCGAGCGGCATGGAGCAGGCGCTGTTGAAGTACGTCACCTGGCCGGGCGGAAGCTATCCGGGGTACGTGACGAAGAAATACTTCAAGTCGGTTACGGAGAAGATGAATGCACAGCACAAGGCGCTCGAACCGGGTCTGCCGAAGGAAAACTGGCCTGCATTCACGTATACCGTGGAAGAATCCGAGCAAATGAAAGCCATATGGACCGATATCAATACGTACATTGACCAATCCACCGTCAAGTTCGTTACCGGCGTCACCCCGTTCAGTGAGTGGGACAGCTACGTTTCCACCATCAAGAAAATGAAAATCGATGAGTATATAAAGTTTTATCAGGCGGCTGCGGACCGATACAAGAACACGAAGTAAACGGGGAGCGAACACCCCCACCTTACGAAACCATTTTAGGGAGGAATCGGATTGGATGCTAAAAGGTTGTTGAAAATTGTCACGCTCTGCAGTGTTTTTCTGACTGTCACCCCTGTTATGAATTGGAACTCCACCGGAGTCGTCAAGGCCGCAGAGATCGCGCAGCCGATCCCGCCGCTCCTGATCACAGAGATCGTAGCTAACTCGGCGAACAAAATGAATGATGCCGGCAAAGACACCGACGGGTTTGAATACATCGAGATCTACAACAACAGCGACGCTCCTGTCTCCTTGAAAGGATATCAAATTCTGTATTATGCCAGCTCGACGCTGTCCAAGTGGAATCTGACCGCCGATCAGACGGTTCAGCCGCACAACGCAATGGTGCTGTGGGTGAAATCGCCGAATTTGACGGTGACTCTGGATGAATTCAATGCGAGCTATGGCTCGCAGGTCGATGCCGGTCAATTTTACGAAATCACCGGTCAAGGGCTGTCCAATTCCGGCTCCCGCCGCCTGATCATGTCCTCGCCGGACGGGATTGAGATCAGCCGGGCGGAATACGTCGGAATCAACGACGTCTCCGACAACACAAGCATCGTGTATGCCTACCCGACCGACGGCAGCACCCTGATGCGGAAAGTCGCCAACAAGCAGCAGCCGACGCCGGGCGCTTTGACTGCCGGGCAGGCTCCGAGCACGTTCGCACCGGTTCCTCCGGCAAATCTTACGGCCGTCCCGGGGGACCGCGAAGTAACGCTGAACTGGGCAGTGCCGGACGGCGGCTCGCAGACAGCAACCGCCTATCGCGTTTATCTGAACGGCAAGCTGACGGATAATACCGTAACAGGAACTACATATACAAGGCTCACAGGCTTGACTAATTTTACGACCTATACAATCGCTCTGGCTGCAGTGAACGGGACGAACCAAATCTCCGTGCCGTCCGTTGTGAAGGCGAAGCCTGTTCCGCTGGTTACGGATAAAGTGAAACCGGCCGCTCCGGTAGGACTGACGACCCAAACCGGACTAGGCGAAGCGACGCTGTCGTGGCAGCCGAACACGGAAGCGGATATCGCCGCTTATAAGATTTACAAGGATGGCAAGCTCGCCTTGACCGTGAGCGATGCCACATATTCGGCAACTGTACCTGCCCTCACCGGCGGTGCAGCGTACAAGTTTGAGCTTACGGCGCTGGACTCCTCGAACAATGAATCCTTGAAGTCGGCGCCGGTTACAGCTATTATAGCGGCTCACCAGCCCGTCACGCAGGAAAGCATGGGCTTTCAAGTGGATGAACAGTTCCCGCCGTTCGATGAATATTTGAATGTAAGCATCCCTGAAGTCGTGGTTCCCGGCCTGAAGCAAGGCCTCGTCCCGCAGGGGCTCGATTACATCGACGGCAAGGACTGGTTCGTGATCAGCTACTACCGGCCGGACAAACGGCCGAGCGTGCTCTCCTTTGTGGATGCGAAGACGGGCGCCATGGCCAAATCGCTGCATATGTACGGCACGGACGGAGCTCCCTATAACGGACACGCCGGCGGAGTGACGGTCAGCCGCAAGCATGCCTGGATCGCGAATAACAAAAACCTGTATCAAGTGGATCTGCAGGATATCGACACGCTGCCGGACAACACGAACGTGAATTTTACTGCGAACAGCTTTCCAGTCGTAAATAACGCTTCCTTCGTCACCTATGCGAACGGGGCTCTATGGTCGGGAGATTATTATCAGCCTCCGAGCTATGCGACTGATCCGGCGCAGCTGTTAACCAACAGGGACGGAGTCCAATACGGAGCATGGCTGGCCGGCTACAAGCTGGACCCGGTTACGGATAACTTACCGGCCGACAAAATTCCTGCAGCCGGTAAGCCGGCAGTGCCGGATTATATTCTCTCGGTCCAAGGCAAGATTCAGGGCGCTTCCTTCTCCGGGGACGACATTCTGCTTAGCTACACAACGGAAAATGCTTACAGTCAACTGCTGAAATATAAGAATCCGCTGAGCGAAGCGCCGCATACTTACGTTACTATCGAAGACAAGCAAGTTCCCGTCTGGTTTCTGGACAGTGTCAACCAGGAAGACGTGATGACGATCCCGCCTTATGCGGAAGAAATCGTCGTTCGGGGCGGGCGCGCCTATATCGACTTTGAGTCAGGCTCAAATACGTACAGCCCTTATGCTTATTATCCGATTGACCGCATACATTCGATCGACCTGCAGGCTTGGAAGCGATATGACAAGATCTTCATCGAAGGCCCGGCCACGCCGATGACGCATCAAGACGTCGGACAACTGAAGGTCACTCATGAGCTGGGCAAGCAAGGGACGTCAGATGTGACGAAGCAAACCGTCTTTACGAGCAGCAACTCCTCGGTTCTTACCGTCGATTCTTCAGGACGCGTAACGGCGGCAGGCATCGGCGAAGCAACGATTACCGCAGACTATGGCGGACGAAAGACAGCATATACGGCCCAAGTGCAAGCGAAACTGGAAAGGCTGTCAATCCAGGATGTCGACTTCCTCGTGATGGTTAACTCGCATACGCAGCTGGAGGTTGTCGCCACTTACAGTGACGGTTCAACCGCACAAGTCGCCGCCCGTTCGAGCTTTACTCTCTCGAAACCGCGGGTGGCGGAGGTAACGGACGACGGTGTGCTGGTCGCCAAGTCTCCGGGTCGGACCCTGCTGCATGCCGAATTTGGGGGCATGCAAACTAGGGACGTGCCGGTTGTGATCGTGCCTGCCAAACAATACGAATCCGGGAAGCCGTAACGAACATAAGCATTTTAGACAGAGAAAAGGAACGGATTATATGACCATACTGTTAAGCTTGCTGGGAGTTATTATTGCTATACCCGCTGCGTACCTGATTTGGATGCATACCGCCCGGTTAACGCCAGGCAGCGCCGACGCGCTGATCGTGCTGGGCTACCGCTGCGACAATGACGAAATCGATCCGTTACTGAAGGAACGGCTGGATACCGCCGTGCGGCTCATGTCCAGATACACATACCGATGTGTCATCCTGACCGGCGGTTCGGTTGCCTCCAAACGAAGCGAAGCGCAAATCATGAACGATTATTTGATCGGCTGCGGGGTTGACCCGCAGCTGCTTGTTATGGAGACTTGGTCCCGCAATACGGTTCAGAATATGGTGAACTGCGAACTGCTGATGAACGACCGCGGGCTTCAATCCTGCATAGTCGTATCCAACTCTTTTCATATTCGCCGCATGAAATATATTGTAAAATCACTGGGTATGGAAGCGAGGTTCTTTGCTTACCGGCGTCCTGCAGCGATGATGAGGCAGTGGAAGCTGACGTGGCAGGAAATCCGCGCGTTCAAGCTTACCCTGCCTTGGCTGGATAAAGTATCGCGCATGGAACAAAAGCAGATGATGGGCAAAAGCAATTAAAATACAGAGGGGGGCGAACAAATGCAGCATCAACACCAAGCGCACGGTGCAGTCCGCAGGGAAGCCCGGCCTTCCCGCCTGCGCAAGTCTTTATTGCCTTATTTGAGAAACTGGCAGCTTTACGTGCTTCTGATTCCGGTTATCGCTTATTTCGTCATTTTTGAATATACCCCGATGTATGGCGTTCAGATTGCCTTTAAAGATTTTATAGCGAAAAAAGGGATCTGGGGCAGCCCATGGGTCGGTTTTAAACACTTTCAACGTTTTTTCGATAGCTATTTTTTCTGGAGGCTGCTTAAGAACACACTCGGCATCAGCTTGTACCAGTTAGTGGTCGGATTTCCCGTGCCGATTCTGTTGGCGCTGATGATCAACGAGGTCCGCCAGGCGAAATTCCGCAAGTTCGTCCAGACTGTGACATATGCGCCGCACTTTTTATCCACGGTCGTCTTGGTCGGCTTGATCTTCATCTTCTTGAATCCGAATACGGGGCTTGTCAATCACTTCCTTGAGCTGTTTGGTCTCAAGTCGATCTCCTTCATGATTGAAGCGGGCTGGTTCAAAACGATTTATGTGTTCTCGGGCGTGTGGCAGCAGATGGGCTGGAGCTCGATCATTTATTTGGCCGCCTTGTCCGGCATCGACCCGCAGCAGCATGAAGCTGCGAAGGTGGACGGCGCCAACCGGCTGCAGCGCATCTGGCACGTCAACATCCCGGGGATTCTCCCGACGATCGTTATTTTATTAATTCTGCAAATGGGGTCTCTGATGGGTGTGGGCTTCGAGAAAGTATTCCTGATGCAGAACAACCTGAACATGGACAGCTCAGACGTTATTTCCACTTACGTGTACCGGAGCGGGATTCTGGGCGCCCAGTACAGCTTCTCCGCAGCAGTCGGACTATTCAATTCCGTTGTGAATTTTATATTGCTGATATCGGTCAACTTCATCTCGCGCCGATTGAATGAGACGAGCTTATGGTAACAGGAGGGAACAAAACGTGAAACAAACACAGGGAGACCGGATTTTTGACTTCATCAACATTTCACTGCTCCTAAGCATTGCGGCGCTTGTCCTGTATCCGCTGATATTCGTCTTGAGCGCTTCGATCAGCAACCCGATTCATATCGTCTCGGGAGATTTGTGGTTATGGCCGAAGGAGCTCACATTTGTCGGATACAAGCGCATTTTTGAAAATAAGGATATCATGAACGGCTACGGAAATACGATCCTGTATACCATTGTGGGTACCGCACTGAACCTGGTTCTCACGATCTGTGCGGCTTATCCGCTCTCCAGACGGGATCTGAAGGGCCGCAACCTCATTACAGCGCTGATCGTCTTTACGATGTTTTTCAGCGGAGGGCTGATCCCGACCTATTTGCTGATGAAAAATTTGCACCTGTTGAACTCTATGTGGGCTTTGATCCTGCCGAGTGCCATTTCCGTATATAACGTCGTCATTATGCGTTCCTTCTTTCAAAACAGTATTCCTAACGAAATGCAGGAGGCGGCATCGATCGACGGCTGCGATAATTTCCGGATTCTTACGCGGGTCGTGCTCCCTCTGTCGATGCCGATTATCGCCGTAATGATTCTGTTTTATGCAGTCAGCCACTGGAACGCGTTCTTCAGCGCGCTCATTTATTTATCTGATCGGGACAAATATCCGCTTCAGCTTGTGCTGAGGGAAATTCTGATTCAAGGGCAGATGCAGGATATGGTCGACATGACCGACGATACGCTCGTCAAGAAAATGATGGAAGTTGAAGCGATCAAATACGGGGTAGTCGTTGTGGCCAACCTGCCTGTGCTTATCCTGTATCCGTTCCTGCAGCGTTATTTTGTAAAAGGAATTATGATCGGCGCGTTGAAAGGCTAGCTTTTGATGGGACAGACTGGTATGTTTAGGAAGAAAAATATCATCGTTTCCTGATAAAGGGTTTTATCAGGATTCCACGAAAAAGTACCGAGAGTACGCTGCGTAGCTTTGCTTCATCTTTTGGAGGGGTATTATGACAACGGAAAAAACCACCAGCCACCAGCTGTTAAAATCGATTAATCAGCAGAAGGTGCTGCACCTTATCTTTGCCGAAGGACCGATATCCCGCGTGGAGTTGGCCGATAAAACGGGGCTTACCCAGCAAACCGTGACGAATATCGTCAACCGGCTGCTGCTGGAGGATACCGTAGTCGAGGGTACGCCCGGCGCAAGCAGCGGAGGTCGCAAGCCGGTTCCGCTGACGATCAATGTCGCCAACATGTTCGCCATCGGCATCGAACTAGCTGGAAAATATGTCCAGGGGGCTCTGCACAATTTTCGCTACGACCTTGTCGGCGAAGCCAGGCGCCCGGTCGACCGTTACATGAACGAAGACCATATTCTCGCGACCGTGTGCGAGGTTATCGATGAGCTCCTACAGCTAGCGCCGGAACGGAGCCGGATCAAGGGGATCGGCTTGAGCATTCAGGGGCTGGTGGATTCCAAGCAGGGAATCGCGCTGCGGCTGCCTGGTATTGGGTGGGGCCGGTTTCCATTGCAGGAGCGGCTGGAGAATAAGTACGATATGCCCTTCTACCTGGAAAACGACGTTAATTTATTGGCGATCAATGAAAACATGCACGGCAGCCTTCGAGGCTCGTCGAACAATATAACGCTGAAATTCGATTACGGCATAGGCGGCGCGATCGTAGCCCATAATCAGTTGGTGACCGGGTCCACGTTCGTAGCCGGGGAATTCGGGCATTACAAGTCATTCACGGGCGCCAATGTTTACCGCTGCCACTGCGGGGGAACCGGCTGCCTGACTACGCTTGCATCTACAAGCGGACTGGCAAAGAATGCCGGATTGACGCTGGATGAGTTCGCCGAAGGCGTTCGCACCGGCGAGCCGCGGATGGCAGAACTATACGAAACTGTTGTGACGGCGCTCTGCTTGGCCGTAAGCAACGTGGTGACGTTTCTAAATCCCGACCAGGTGCTGATGACAGGCAAGATGCTGGAGTCGTTGGGCGATTTGCTGATCCCGGCCATGGACGAGCGAATTATGGCGAATGTGCCCGAAACGTGCCGTGGGGTGCGGCTGAATTACATGCGGCAGAAACCGGATGAATCGGCTCTGGGCGCGGGCTTGGTGTTGAAGCGCGTATTTGAGGTACCTGTCGACAGCCTGTCGCTGTAATCGGAAGGAGCGCACAGAGGGGATCGAGGAAATGTCGGATTATAAATTGCTTGCTTTGGATATGGACGGCACGCTGCTTACCGACGATAAGCAGGTGACGGAAGAAACGAAGAAATGGCTGCGAAAGGCAGTGGATCATGGGGTAACCGTCATGTTCTCCACTGGCCGGGGTGTGCAGACGGCCAGCTCCTTTTGGGAGGAGCTAGAGCTTGATTCCCCGATGGTCCTGTTGAACGGGGCGGAGATCTGGGAAGGTCCGGGCCGATTGATGGCCCGGACCCATTTGCCCCGCGAAACGGTTCGCCGGTTGCATGAGCTGGCTCTCCGCGAGGATGCGCATTTCTGGGGTTATTCCGTGGAGAGCTTGTCCAGCCGACGCAATTGGGGCGAAGAGCTGTTTGAAATCGACTGGATGAAGTTCGGCATGAAGCATGACGATTTGGCGGTAGTGGCGCGCATCCGTGAGGAGCTGCTCGGCTGGGGCGGGCTGGAGATTACTGCTTCCGCACCGGTCAATGTAGAGATCTCCGTCCAAGGGATCTCCAAGGAAAGCGGCGTGCGGGAGGTTTGCCGACTGCTCGGCATCGACATGACTCAGGTCTTAGCGGTCGGAGACAGCGAGAACGACGTGCTGATGCTGCAGGCGGCGGGGCTCGGCGTAGCGATGGGCAACGCCGAAGAGCATGTCAAGGCGATTGCTGATGCCGTCACCGCCTCCAATAACGAGGATGGTGTCGCCAAGGCCGTGCAAAAATTTATTTTCGGCCTGGACGTAGCCGAGTGCCGGTCGATTGTATAAGGATCGTCACCGCCGGGGGCTGGTGCCTGCTTAAAGGCAAGGCGAAAACAAAGCCGTAAGCCGTAAAAACCGGCATGAAGTGGTAGGCCAAATGACAAGTAATTTATTTTTACGAAAGAAACCAGCAAACCCTTGAGTTTGCTGGTTTCTTGCACTTCAAAACTTATTTGTCACCCAACACGTACTGGCCATTTCGCAACAAATGGGTTCGAAATGTTGTACAAACTGCAACTTCATAATAGCCTTTGGGCGTGTGAAATGTTGTAGAAACTACAACACTGGTGACCACTATAGCCCATCTACAGGGGGGCGATCTCATGGTGTTGGATCTGCTTTACTTGGTACTTTTCTTTTGCGTAAAACGGCCACAATAAGCAAAAGCAGCGGGATGAGCGTCATGATTACCGTTATTTCAAACGGAGCTGCGTTCTTTAAATAAGAATTTAATTTAGAAAAGTTGGGTAACCCCCACATGCTAAACACGATTGAAAATAAGCCAAGCGGAAAGACGACAAACCGGTAATCCGACAGACGAAATAATTGCCCGAAAGAGAAAACTGCCGAATAATAGAAAACCCCGATTTTAACGAAGTTTCCGACGATCCACAGGGCCAAGAGCAAGACCTCCATATTTTCGAATAAATTGCCGAGTTTAATATATCGGAAAGCGATCAGAATGGGGTGGATTTTATTTCCAATGTCTGGACCAAGTAAGAATAAGGTGATGAGATTAACATAAACCATACTCAAGATGACTACACTCATTGAAATCATGCCCCACATCCTACCTTTTGACGGATCGGACAAGCAGGGTAGAAAGAAAGTCATCAAAAAAAATTCGGAAACCCAGGCTTGTGGTGTGATTGTACCCTTGATTACAGGGGTAATACCGTGGCTAAGGATAGGAAATATATTTTTTACGTCCGCATCAGGGATAAGAAGTAACAGAATTAAAGTTGGTATAAGAAAAAGAGGTGTTAAAACCACAGCGCTCCTTGCCAACAGCTCTGCCCCGCCGCGCACAGCAAAAGCACACAAAAGGATTATAGTGGAAATGATTAACAGTAGAGGGGTTTTAAATAGAAAATTGCCTTTAACGAACTCGGCATACTCTCGAGAAATAGTTCCGATCGTATGAAGAGAATACAGGAAGTACATCATACCGATGATTTTCCCTATTATTTTCCCGACAATGTGTTCGCTGTATTGGATAACGGTCTCTTTCGGATAGAGCTGGTGTAAGCGGGTTACCAAATAAACGTTTAGAAAACCAATCAAAGATGCCAAAATCCCAGTCAGCCAAAGATCGTTCTTCGCAGACTGGGCCGCAATCGCCGGGAGCACTAGAAAACCTGTTGCTAACACTGTCGAATACATCATGACGCCTAATTGAAAGGCTGAAATTTTCCCTTTTTCTAACATCACCGCTCACCATCCTTTCCAACTATGACTATACTCCTCCGCGTTTAGAAATCCCTTATTGTTCAACTAGTCCCTTTAATGGTTTGAAAATGAACTCAAGAAACGTAGTAGGTCCAGGTGTATTTGGCAGGTCTAACATGGATAATAAGCAAACGATGAGGAGTAATGGCAACGACGATGACCATCGGTGAAGACAAGGCCGGCCTGAACGGAGGCTTGACCAATAACGAGTGCTCCAACAATACTGACAGCAGAGCCTATCTGTTTAGGTAATCGTGCTCCAGCTTCACGAAGGGCTTCAAAGGTTACTTCCATCATCAATGCTTCGATTAACGCTGGAAAAGGTACCGCTTCCCGAGCAGATGCCATACTGATTAACAATGCGCCAGGTACCATCTCCTGATGATAAGTTAGAATCGCTACATAAATGGACGGAAGCAAGAGAGAGATTAGTGTAAACGAGTAACGTAACCATCGCGTGGCTGTACCAACTATGTAATTAAAATAGTAATCTTCTTGTGTCTGCATTAACGAAAAGAAGGTAATGGGCGCGATCATGACAAATGGAGAACCATCGGTAATAATCGCTATTCGCCCTTCCAGCAAGCTGCTGCAGGTCACATCAGGGCGTTCTGTGCTAAGAAAGAGTGGAAAAGGCGTGTATGGATTATCCACAATCATTTCCTCAATATATCCACTTCCCAGTATGCCATCCATCCGAATACGTTCCATCCGACTTTTGATTTCTTCCGCCAGTGTCAAATCCACGATGCCTTCGATGTAAGCAATGACGACATTCGTCTGGGTGTAATCACCAATTTTCATTGCTTCCATTTTGAGGTGCGGACTCTTGATAATACGGCGTATTTAGGAAGTAGATGTTCGAAGACTTTCAGTAAAGCCCTCACGAGGACTATGGATTCCTACTTCAGCGGAAGGTTCATCTATGGCGCGTTTCTCCCATTTACACAATCCTAAAGCAAGACCGATTGCCTCGTTATCAAGCAGCAGGATCGGATTCCCGCTCGAAAGATACTCACTGCATGTTGAAAATGTATGGAATTCATTGACGCGAGATACGGATATTTTTCGCTCGATGAGTTGCCTGATTTCGATGAATTCTCTGGCTTCCTCCCGCATTAGAGGGGTAATTACATATTCATCAATTCCATCGGCGTCGGCTAATCCTTCAGTGTACATAATAAAGGCTTTTGTTTTTCCATCAATTAAAAAAGAGCGCAAGATAACATCCGAACAATTCGAAAAAATGGATCGAAGCATATCTTCATTTTGCTGTAAATTCGGAAAAAGCGGCTGCTTTTGCTCATTGTCGGGAGGCTGTTGCTGAGTCGGCACTTGTGTGTGTTTGGTTAATAATAATTTGATAAAATACTTAATCAAGAGGGCTCCCTCATTTTGAAATTCAGTGGGGTGGTGAATTCCATATAATTGAAAGTTTAACAGTTGGTTGAACGTAACTTTCCTTTTTTATTCAATATAAGTTCTATCTAAAAATGAAATAACTTCAATCCTTCCATATTTTCTGTATAATGATGGTGAAAGCAGTTACAACATGGTGATGAGGGGTATTCCAATGAGTCTTGCTCGAATTCGGTTCAACAAACGCAGTGTTATCGTCACATGGCTCATATCTTATATCTCTGTCCTTCTTATCCCGATTATTATTAGTGGGATTCTATACGCAGCTGCCTGGCATGTCGTGGAATCGGAAGTCAACCGTGCGAACAATTCAGCCCTGGAGCAGATGGAGCAGGCGATCGATAACAGCCTTCGCGGTATCGAGCGGTTAAGTTTGGAAATCGCTTTAAGTAAATTGGTAACCGGATTCATGAATACGGTGAAGCCATTGACCGATAGTGACTATTACGATTTGGTCAGCATTGCCAACGATCTGCGGGTGTATCAGACAGCGAATGATTTTATTGAGCAAATCTACATCTACTACCGGAATAGCGACACGGTTATATCCACTCGTGACCACACGAACAGCCGTATGTTGTTCGAAAAGATCCACGAGAAAGACGGGATGAGCTACGAGGAGTGGGCGAAGTTTTTTGAGAAGCCTTACATCCAGGAGTACGCACCCATTACGTTTAGGGAAGACGGCCATTCAGTCAAAGCTGTGATGTATGCCAAATCCGTCATACTCGCTAACCCGGATCATCCAGGCGCAGTCATTTTATTTGTCATTAAGGATTCCAAGCTGCTGGATAATATCCCATCCACGTCGGATAAAACCTCGATAGCGGTACTCGATAAGGAAAACCGTCTAGTTGCTTCAACTGGCTTTGAATCTAGAACGGACTTTCTGGATTACGACAAACTTTCTGGTAAAAATGGGATGTTTATCAGCGAGGACTCCGGTAAAAGGGCAGCCGTTTCTTATATCACCTCTGGCAGCACAGGATGGAAATACATATCGACGATTCCCGCCGAATTATATGATGACAAGATGAAATATATGAAGAAGCTGATTTACGCCAGTGTGATCTTGAGCCTTATCATGGGCGGACTTGTCACTTATCTCTTTTTGAGAAAAAATTATAACCCAATCAACCTACTGATTCGGAGCTTTTCTGTGAAATCAGGGATATCCTTTCATGAAGGCTCGAACGAGTACGGATTTTTACAGGATGCGTTGAATAATACGTTTGCGGAAAAAGAACAAATTGATAGGCGGCTGCATCAGCATCGTGATGCCATTCGTTCGCATTTTCTTCAGGGGCTGCTGAAAGGCCGTTTGGAACAAAATGTCCCGATACACGAATCGCTTGCTGCCCATGATATTCGGTTGGCTTCACCGTATTTTGCTGTTCTGTTATTCCATATCGAGCATTTCGGCAAGTTTGAGATCGACGAGTATGCCGCTCCCGAGAAGGTGAGGATGCTGCATTTCATTATTATGAATGTCGCTGAAGAAGTGATCGGTCATCACAATCAGGCCTTCATTACGGAAGTAGACAATATGCAAGCGTGCATCGTAAATTTCGGGACAGATCCGGATTCGCAAGAGTTGAAGCGTATTGCCGAGCAGGTGAAGTCCTTCTTACTGGATCATTTCCATGTCCATTTGACTGTGGCGATCAGCGGCATCCATCAGGAGCTGTATGGAATCCCATCAGCGTACCAGCAAACCTTGGCAGCCTTGGAGTACCGGCTCGTTATGGGGAGCGGGGAAATTATTGGGTACGATGATTTACCAAGTTCAGAAACGGTTAGGCAATCCAGCAGTTATTACTATCCATTGCCTGTAGAGCATCAGCTGATCAATTTTGTGAAGTCAGGGGATTTTGAAAAATCGAGTGCGATCATAGGCGAAATCATCGAGATTAACGTATCGGACGCGTCCTTATCCGTTCCGCTCGCCAAGTGCCTCATGTTTGATTTGATTAGTACGCTGCTAAAAACGATGGATGAAATCGGTACGAGCAGCAATAATCGGGCGTTAATCGTAAAAACTGACCAAATCGACCGATTGATGAGCAGTTCAACCATCAAAGAGATGAAGGTACAGATTCGAGAAGTGCTGAGCCAGGTGTGCCGATTCATTCAAGAAGACCGTCAACAGGAGCACAACCAACTTAGCCAGCAGGTAATCGAGTATGTCAAAAGTAACTACTCTGAGGAGAATCTAAACATCTCGATGGTGGGCGATAAGTTCGGGTTAACGCCTTCCTATTTATCCAAACAGTTCAAAGCACAGACGGGTGAAGCGCTGCTTGATTTTATCAGCAGAACTCGATTAGAAGAAGCAAAGCGGCTGCTTTCTCTTCAAGTCTTATCTGTCACGGACATTGCGAAAAAAGTCGGATACTCCGACATGAATACGTTCAATCGGATTTTCAAGAAATTTGAGGGCATTACACCGGGCAAATACAAAGATATTCAATGACATAAAGAAGCCGTACAAGCATGCTTGCGCGGCTTTTCCGTTTTTACATAGCGATTGCGTAAATTGAAGGTTGATTATTATCGATTTTAATGATGCAGTTTCGGTTTTAACGATATCCGATTCATGGTTTTCGTAACATAATGAAATCACGGTGCACCGAAGTGCATAGAAGCAATTCATACGAGGGGGATTTACATGGGAAAATATGTGAACAAGAAGTCTTTTAGTATGGCATTAAGCGTTGTAGTGGCATCTAGTGTGTTCGTTGGTTGTTCCAAACAAGAGGCAGGTGTGAGCACGACTTCACCTAAAGCATCTGCTGCCCCAACAGTGGCTGGAGCTAAGTATCCAATTAGTACGCAAGAAACGTTAACGTCTTGGGAACAGATCGACACCAATTTGGCATCTTTTGTTCCTAATCTGGCGGAATCGCCGTTCGGCATGCAGCTTGAGAAAGAAACCGGTGTGAAAGTGAAGTATACACATCCGGCTGACGGGCAATCGAAGGAGCAGTTTAATCTAATGATTGCATCCAATAAATTACCGGATGTTATTGAATATAATTGGGGCGGAGGCGGGACTGCCGCTTATCCAGGCGGACCTGAGAAAGCGATTGCCGATAAAGTCATTCTTCCACTCAATGATTTGATCGACAAGAGTGCGCCGAACCTAAAGAAATTGCTTCAGCAGGACAAAGAATTAGACAAGATGATCAAAACAGACAGCGGCAAATATTACGCATTTCCGATGATTCGTCCCGACAATGGATTAGTGTTCCGAGGGCCAATGATACGTAAGGACTGGCTGGATGAATTGAACCTGCAGGTTCCGACGACGATCGATGAATGGTATACGGTGTTAAAAGCGTTCAAAGAAAAGAAAGGCGCAACCGCACCATTTACCGCCCAGTATAGCAGTGAGCTGAACATCCAGGACGCATTCATTGGCGCCTTCAAAACAGCCAATCGGTTCTACATCGATGATCAAGGAAAAGTCAGATACGGTCCAATCGATCCACAATTTAAAGATGCTCTGACCTTACTTCGTAAATGGTATGCGGAAGGACTGCTTGATAAAGACTTTGCACTTAACACGGATTCCAAGGCGTTAGACAACAAATTAATGAGTGACAGTGCGGGAGCAACTATAGGTCTATTAAGCGGAGGTATGGGGAGATGGATGGATACCGGGAAGAAGAAAAACCCGAAATTCCAGCTGGTTGCAGCTCCATATCCGACTTTGAAGCAAGGGGAACGCGCTTTTATCGGTCAACGTGATTTCAAGTATAATCCGGTTGCCAGTAAAGCCGTGTCAGGCGATTCGAAGAACGCTGAGCTCGCGGTTAAATGGATGGATTATGCGTACGGTGAAAAAGGCAGCTTGCTGTTTAACTTTGGTACTGAAGGCGATAGCTATAAGATGGAAAACAATGTCCCTAAATTTAGTGAAAAAATCACTAAAAATGAGAAGTTTAACCTTCAACAAATGGTATCTCAATATACGAAACCAAATGGTCCTTTCCTAGGTGACGCACGAAAAAGCTTCAATACGTTTAAGGAGCAGGACGAAGCGATTAAAATTTGGGGTGAAACGGATGCAGCCAAGCATGTTATGCCGCTTTTCATTACACCAACAATAGACGAAAGCAAAGAAGTTGCCAAATTGAACACAGCGATTTCGAGCTATAAAGAAGAAATGTTCGTGAAATTCATCATGGGCAAGGAACCCATCGAGAAGTTCGATGAGTATGTAAAACGCATTAATGAAATGGGTATCGATAAGGTGACGAAAATTTATCAGGATGCGCTTGACCGCTATAACAAAAGATAACACCTTTTGGGCATCTTGCAGGTGAATACGGAATACTACGCCTCTATAGTAAGTGGCTTGTATTCACCTGCAAGGAATTTGCCTAAGGAGAGAGAGGGAGCAGAGAAATGAACACAATCAGTTCTGAAACGGTCATACCCTTCACAGTGAAAAAGAGATCCCGACTAGGGATATTGATCGATATCCGTAAAAATAAACTGCTTTATGTGATGCTCTTTCCCGTGCTGCTTTATTATGTAATCTTCCATTATGGGCCGATGTATGGTGCGATTATCGCCTTTAAGGATTTTTCTCCACGCCTAGGCATTTGGGGGAGCGATTGGGTAGGCTTTGAGCATTTTCAAGCATTCTTTACCGGACCTTATTTCTGGAGGACAATAAAAAACACAGTACTTATCAGCTTTTATCAGCTATTGTTCGGATTCCCGGCACCGATCGTGCTAGCGCTTCTTCTCAATGAGGTGAAACATGCCTTATTTAAACGCACGGTGCAGACCATTACGTATATGCCTCATTTTATTTCACTAGTTGTTATCTGCGGCATCATCAAAGATTTCACCGTCAGCGACGGCGTATTGAATGACGTGATTGTCTTTTTCGGCGGGGAACGAACGACATTTTTACTTGAACCGAGCTTTTTCCGTTCCGTCTATGTATCTTCAGGTGTCTGGCAGCATATCGGTTGGGGAACGATCATCTTTCTGGCGGCTTTGACCGGCATTGATCAGGAACAATATGAAGCGGCTAAAATAGATGGTGCAGGCAGGTGGAAGCAGATGACGAATGTGACGCTTCCAGGCTTAATGCCAACGATCATCATACTGCTCATTTTGGAGATCGGAAGAATGATGAACGTCGGGTTCGAAAAGATCATTTTGCTTTATAACCCAGGTACTTATGAAACGGCGGATGTGATATCTTCTTACGTGTACCGGGTTGGTTTGCAAGATTTCAATTATAGCTTCAGCTCAGCGGTTGGCTTGTTTAATTCGATGATCAATTTTATTCTGCTCATTTGTTCCAACTGGTTAAGCCGTAAATTTAATGATACTAGCTTATGGTAGAAAGGAGGCATAATCATGCTGAACCGGGCAACATTTTCAGAAAAAAGCTTTGATTCTATCAATGTGATTTTCTTAACATTCCTGATGATCATTACGATATATCCTATCGTTTATGTGGCGTTTGCCTCTATTAGTGACGCTGGAGCTCTGATGGGGCACAAAGGCGTTTTATGGCGGCCGCTCGGATTTTCACTGGATGCCTACACGAATGTGTTTCGAAACCCCATGATCCTGAAAGGATACGGGAATACGTTTTTTGTTGTGCTGGTGGGTCTGTTTATCAATATCGTGCTTACAGCATTCGGGGCCTATGCGTTATCAAGGAAAAGCTTGGCTTACCGTAAACCACTCCTGCTGTTTATCGTGTTTACCATGTTTTTCAGCGGTGGATTGATTCCTCTCTATTTGACGATTAAAGGAGTTGGATTGGTCGATTCGCTGTGGGCGCTCATTATTCCTCAAGCCATTAACACCTTTAATCTCATTCTGATGAAAACCGCGTTCGAAGCGATTCCTGATGCCTTGGAGGAGTCGGCCAAAATAGATGGCGCGAATGACTTTGTCATTTTATTCAAGATCATTTTGCCGCTTTCTATGCCGGTTATTGCCGTTATGTTATTGTATTATGGCGTCAGTCATTGGAATTCTTGGTTCAATGCTATGATTTTCTTGCAGGACCGGTCGCTCTATCCGCTGCAGCTTGTGCTGCGCGAAGTTTTGCTCCAAGGGGAAGCAAGCTCAAACTTAGGGGCTTCGGATGGCGCCTCGGCAATGCTCTCAGTTACGTTGAAGTACGCGACCATTATTGTGGCAACGGTACCGATTCTGCTTGTTTATCCGTTTCTCCAAAAATATTTCGTCAAAGGCGCTCTGATCGGAGCGATTAAAGGATAGGGGAGGCCGCTGGTAATGAATGACATAGAATGGGAACATTTTATGGCCGACAATGATATGGAATGGGTCGTGAAGCCTGTCAGTTGGGATGAAGGGGCCTTCATTGGTAATGGTTCGATCGGCGCTATGGTATATGGGGAGGAAAATGCGACAAAACGGCACGTGCTCCGTTTTGTCACGGGACGCACAGATGTAACAGCAAACCGGACGGATAAACCCGGATTTCCTCCACGCGTACCCATAGGTGAGCTTGACCTAGAGATGGAAGGTATGATTTACCATCCGACGAGCATGCGGGTGGACTTATGGAACGCGGAGCTTCGTGCTAATTTGACGACGACCCGGGGCGAGGTAAAGCTTCGTTCCATTGTTCATAGCGAGGAATCGGTTATGGCCATCGAGATCGAGACATCAGAAGGGGAGAGCGCTACGCAGTTTGCGTGGTACGCCTATCCGGAAGTTGATCACGTGCTGAAAAACGCTGATGGCTTTAATTTAAATCAATATATACCTGCAACTGATCTGGAAAAAACGGTTAGAGATGGTGTGAACCTTTGCATTCAGCGATATTCAGGCGAGGATGGATGCGTTACAACGTGGAAGGAAGTCCAAATGTCGCCGAATCGCCGAATTTGCTTCATGTCCGTTATTAAAGGGCACAACGAAGCAGCAATTGGTAAAGCGGTTGATGCGGTTCTTCAAGCTTCTAGCATAGATTTTGATGTATGGGTGGGCGTTCATCGTCAGTGGTGGCACAACTATTATAAGCAAAGCTTCATTTCGGTTCCGGATGGTCGGCTCCAAAGCTTCTATTGGATACAAATGTATAAGCTGGCCTCTGCCACGCGTGCGGATCAGCCCTTGATCGATAATCAAGGTCCGTGGCTTACTTCAACGCCATGGCCAGGCGTTTGGTTCAATATGAATGTGCAAATGAGTTATTCACCGGTGTATACCGCAAATCGATTGGACATAGGGATGTCGCTTGTTCGCGCATTAGACGAAAACAGGGAAAATCTAATAACCAACGTTCCGGAGTCCTGCAGGCATGATTCCTCAGGACTTGGTCGCAGCTGCAGCTATGATTTGCGAGCCAACGTAGATGATGAAGTAGGGAATTTGAACTGGATTTGCCATAATGTGTGGCGGCAGTATCGGTACAGCATGGATGATGAGATGTTGAAAACTATCTTATTTCCTCTTTTACGCAGAAGTGTAAATTATTATCTTCACATTCTTGAAGAAGGTGATGATGGCTGTCTGCATCTTCCGCCTACCATTTCACCTGAATATGGCTCCTTTATGAAAACTAAGGTACGCGACGCGCATTACGATCTTGCTTTGCTGCGCTGGGGCTGCCTGACCCTTTTGGAAATATGCCAACGGCTGACTGTGGAAGATCCGCTTACCGGGAAATGGAAGGAAGTTCTGGAGAGGCTGACTCCGTTACCTGTAGATGAGACTGGGTTTATGATCGGACAAGACACACCTCTTGCATACGGTCACCGACATTTCAGCCATCTGCTTGCGATTTTTCCACTCCATTTGATCGGCTGCGACAAGGAAGAGGATCGGAAGCTGATCGCAACTTCGCTTCGTCATTGGATCGGAAAGGAAGGCGACTTGCGCGGCTTCAGCCTTACTGGGGCGGCTTCTATAGCTTCTATTCTCGGCTCAGGAGATGAAACCTTGCGTTATTTGCAATCGTTGATGTTGATCATTAAACCGAATACAATGTATAAAGAAGCAGGGCCTGTCATCGAGACGCCCCTAGCCGGTGCAGAAGCGATGCATGACATGCTGCTTCAAAGCTGGGGCGGCAAGATACGAGTATTCCCAGCTGTGCCGGGCGAGTGGCAAGAAGCGTCTTTCGAAAATTTGCGAACCGAAGGAGCATTCTTAATCAGCGCGGTGCGACGTGATGGTGAAACCCAAATGATTCGAGTGAAGAGTTTGGCCGGGGAGCCGTGTATCATCAAGACAGGCTGGAGTGGTGTAATTCGCTGGACGGTATCTGGAACCAGAGTTGCCGAGCATACCGTCTATATAAAAGCGGGTGAAGACGAAATCGTTTTGGATTTGAGCAAGGGGGATGAAGCGATCCTCTCACGAGGTGCTGAGATGCCTGACTGGCGAATCAATCCCGTGGAATCACCGCGGAAGGTTTCTTGCTATTTCGGCGGACATAAGCCTTGGCGTCTTTACGGATTTTAAAAGATTACATTCAGAGTAGGAGGATGTGCGAAATGGGAGTGCCATTCAAGCAAGGTGACATCGTATTATTTCAAGGTGACAGTATTACGGATGCCGGCAGGGTGAGGGAAAATCCAGCTGATATGGGTAAAGGGTATGCGCTGATGACAGCAGCACTGTTCGGTTCAACTTATCCGGAACAACAGGTCACATTCCTGAACCGGGGGATTAGCGGGAATCGAGTGAAAGATCTGCAGTCTCGTTGGGAACAGGACTGCACTTCATTGCAGCCGAGCTGGGTTTCGATCTATATCGGTATTAACGACTGCTGGAGACGATACGACCGGAACGAACCTACATCTGTGGAACAATTCGAAGAAGGTTACCGGGAACTGCTTGTCCGCACGAAAGAGGAGCTCGGGGCCAAGCTTATTATGATCGAGCCATTCGTGCTGCCGGTGCCGGAAGACAGGAAGCTGTGGCGGGAGGATCTCGATCCCAAAATAAATGTCGTGCGTGAGTTAGCACGGGAATTTGGTGCCCTTTTGGTTCCGCTTGACGGGATATTCGCGCAGGCTTCGATGCTCGCACCCTCCAGCTTCTGGGCACCAGACGGCGTACACCCGTCTTCGGCAGGACATGCACTTATAGCCAAAGCTTGGCTTAAGGCGGTCGGAGCGGCAATATAAGTGATGGCCTTATATATATGCGTACATAAAGAAAATCCCCTGAGTTATCAGGGGATTTTTCGTATTGGTGCTCCGCCGAATGCGGAAGGGGAAAGGCGAAGAGGCGATTAAGCCAGCGATTCCTTCACAACAGGTTCAGTTAGCTTATAGCCAACGTTCCTGATGGTCATAATATATTCCGGATTGCGCGCATTGTTCTCAATTTTATCTCTCAAATGAGAGATATGCACATCGACGATGCGGGTATCTCCGAGGAAGTGGTAGTCCCACACGCCATGGAGAAGCTGCTGCCTACTAAGGACTTTGCCGCGATGCTTACACAGGAAGAGAAGCAGCTCGAATTCCTTAGGTGTAAGTTCAATCGGAGAGCCATTCACCATGACTTCGCGTTGATCGGCTTTTATTGCGATTTGGCCAATCGTGATGGGCGCATTTTCTGTCGAGGACGGTAAGGTTTGGATTCGCCGATGTATGGCCTGTATACGAGAAATGAGCTCCTGTGGTGAAAAGGGTTTGGTCATATAATCGTCAGCACCGTTATCCAAGCCGGCAATTTTATCCGTGAGATCCTGCATAGCTGTAAGCATAATAATAGGAACGAGGTTATTCTGGTTTCTAAGCTTGCGGCACACTTGGAACCCGTCCATCTTCGGCAGCATTAAGTCGAGAACGATGAGATCGGGGCGAAACGTTTGGATGGCATCGAAGACAGCTTCGCCATCGAATACGCAATGGACCTCAAAGCCTACAAGCTTCAAGTTGAATTCTATAAGCATGGAAATGGAAGGTTCGTCATCAACAACTAGTATTTTCTTTTTCATCGATGGGTGGACTCCTTTTATCGAGGATAACTCTATTATGACAGCGCTCTATCATCGAGATATTAAGATAAAGTTAACGCTGTGTAAAATTGCATTCCGCATTCGCTTATAATAGGATAGAGATTGAGGTGAATTTGACAGAGATGGCATTTCATATTGTATTAGTAGAACCCGAGATTCCTGCAAACACAGGTAACATTTCCAGGACGTGCGCAGCGACAGGCACGTATCTCCATTTGGTTAGACCGCTTGGCTTTCAGACGGATGACAAGACGTTAAAACGTGCTGGATTAGACTATTGGCACTCGGTTAAGCTCGAGTATCATGACTCATTTGATGAGGTGCTAGAGGCTTACAAAGAGCATCGTTTTTTCTTTGCAACAACGAAGGCAACGAAACGATACACAGATTTTACATTTCAGGACGGAGATTTTTTTGTATTTGGCAAAGAAACCAAAGGACTTCCTGAGGATCTGTTAGCTCAGCATCCCGAAACATTGCTGCGGTTGCCCATGTCAGATGCGGTCAGATCGCTCAATTTATCGAATTCAGCAGCGATCATGCTGTATGAGGGCTTGCGGCAGACCGGCTTCGTTGGTCTTGATTAGAGCTTAAGGCCTATCAATATTAGGGCTGAGCCGACATATTTGACAGGAAAAGAAAGTTTCGGCATGTTATTAGCAGGAGTTTCTTAAATAACGGCGAATAGTATTCCGTATCAGTCCGTATAGATATGCTAGATGAAGTAGAGAGCATGGAAAACGTGAGCGGAAGAGAGGTGAAGTCCTATGATGAAGCCAGCCGGAGTCGTTCGTAAAGTCGATCAATTGGGACGCATTGTACTGCCTAAGTCGTTAAGAAAGCGATATCAAATGAATGAAGGAGATCCTGTCGAAATTTTGGTACAGGGTGACCATATCATACTGGAGAGATATCGTCCAAAATGTGTGTTCTGCGGAAGTATGGAAAGTGTCAGTGAATTCAAAGAGCGCTATATTTGCGGCGTTTGTGTAACTGAAATGAACTTGCTAAAGGTTAGAGCATAAGAGTAATAAAAGAAAAAGCATCGTTTCTCCTAGCGGAGAAGCAGATGCTTTTTTTCTTGCAGCTTATAGACCTTTTGTTTTGTCCTCGTTATAGGAAGCCGTCATCATAGCGACGATGAATAATACAAAAACGGTGTTAACGAGCCAAAATGTTGTTGATAAACCAAACATTGCTGCACCTCCTAATATAGGGATCTTCGAGCATAGTTAAGGCTTATTATACCCAACCATTCTAAAAAAAGAAACGAATAAAGTGTGAATAATTTCGGTTATTTAAAAAATAGAAAGTTGGTGGCCAGAGGTCTAAGCTTCCCATCGGACGGGCGATTGATGACACTGCCCCCCATGACTAAAGTGGTAGAGCCGCCCCCATCCAAGTTATACGCATCCACAATGCCTAATTGCTGCATTTTGTCCTGCAGCTCAGCAAGTGTTGCTCCTGAATTACCGCTCTCGTCGTAACCGTCGGTCACAATAAACAACAGCTGGTCGTGCTTGTAGTTAGCCATGATGGTCCGCGCTGCTCTTGCCGGTGAACTTTGCCACTGATAGGGAATCGACATCTTGTTACCATTCTTCAGGAGAACCGGAACGAAGGTAGATCCCATAAGTGGGTTCAACTTGTCGAGCTCAGACTGAGAACTGAACTTACCGCCAATGAGCTTGCGGTCTGTATTCAGACCAATGAAGGTTGTATCGTTGTTGGTAGGAAAGAAGCCATTCACATACTTCCCATTCATCATTGTTGTATCCAGGGGATAGCGTTTGCCTTTATTGTCATCGGCGAAGCCGCCTGCATTCACACCGGCGATAGCCCCATAACGTGTGACAGCATCTAGTGTTGTCTCACTGGAGCCAATTTTATCCTTGCCGAGCACAAGTTTAATGGCCTTATCGCTCTTAAGGTTTACTTTAAGCGCATAACCTTTATAGTTGCTTTCATTCAAAGCGAAAAGTTTCAAGTCGATATTCCCGGAAGAAGCTTGTCTGATTGGGCTGCCGAGCTTGGCTGTTATCCGTGTATCATAGATAATGCCTGGTTTGGCAGCTTGTGCCGCAGCGTTCTGGAGCATGGCCGCCACTTCTGTGGCACTTTTCTCATAAAGTTCGAAATATTGCTGAATGATGGATTTGGTTTGCGCGGCGTCAGCATTCGCTTTGGTCAGCAAGTTATCAAGCGTAAGTGTTTCTTGATGAAAAGAGATCGGCGTAGACGCCTTATGTACCAACGGGTTGATAGGGACATTCGCTGTAACGAATAGCAACCAAATCAGCATCCCCAGAAAAGGGGCGCTTGCAAGTAGAAGGACGCGGTTGATTTGTTGAATGCTATTTACGTTCATTACTTTAGCACATCCAGATTCTTTTGCAATTCTTCCAACTTCTTCTTTACGTCGGCAAGCTGCGTATAAAGCTGGTTGCTGTTATCGGTTTTGCTGTTAGCGCTGTCCTTCGTGAAAGCCAGCAATTCATTCAGTGAATCTACCTTGGTCTGTAAAGCTTTCATATCTGTCGTAACGCTATCTTTCAATTGGGTTACTTGCTTCTGATAGTCTTGTTGAACCACTTGCAGTTGTTGCTGGGTTTGCTGTGCGATATCGGTTGCAATTTTTTGCCTCAAATGCTCTGTGTACATCATAGCTGCGGCGACTCCGATTGCGATCAGCATGACCCAACCCACAAACAAGTATACGTACGTTTTCTTTCTTACCTTGGTAGCCTTCGAAGCAGCGCGAGGGAAAGAATTCGCAGTCGTAGTCTCGATGGGCATGTTCATGAAAATCACCTCTATTTACTAGTATAACATATTCCATATTTTTTACAGAATTTTAGATAGGATTCGCTGTTTTTCGATATTCATTTGGGGTGAGTCCCTCTAGTTTTTTGAAAACTTTGCTGAAATATTTCTCGTCCTGGTAACCGACCATCTCCGCTACTTGTGAAATCCGAAGATGTGGATTGCGCAGCAAGATTTTTGCTTTACTCATGCGAATTTGGCCTAAATAGTCCGAAAGGTTTACCTCGAACTCTTGTTTGAATTTCCGTGAGATGTACTCGCGGCTAAGATAGAATCGATTAGCGATATCCTGAAGCGAGACATCTTCGTGATAGTGCTTCTGAAGGAACTCGGCGATTTCAAAAATAACGCTTTTGTCCTTCTGCTGACTCTCAAGAAGAAGCTTCGATAAGTGAACAATACTCCGAGTGAGTTCCTGCTGCCAAAGCGAGAGGGATAGGATCCCATGCTCATCAAGCGGAACGATCAAACTGGATGGCTCATCCAGGAGCAGCTGTTTGACCTGATCTTCACTAATGTTAGAGAAAAATTGCTGTACCCAACGGCGCTTCATCACCCTGTACTCCCGCCACCAATGGTCGAGTTGTTCGAGTGTAATGGCTTCGCTCAATTTGACGGCGTCCATCCATTCTTGAATCGTGTCTTGAATTTGGTCTATGCTGCCACTGCGAATAGCGAGTTGAATCCGTTCCTCATATTGGCTGAAAGTGAGTGCAGGTTGAATCGTTTTGGCTGTTTTCAATGTACTGTGAATCCAAGTTTCCTTGGATTTGAGATTTCGCTGTCTGAGGGCATCACGAGCTTCCTGATAGGATAAAGCCAAATCCGTTGGGAAGGAGCGAGAACTTCCGATGCCGAAGTCCACGCGAGTATGAAGCGCGGTGCGTATACCTTCATTAATTTTAGCTAGAAATGCCTCAGAGCCAGATTGATCCTTCCATAGAAGCAATACAATTTCGTTATCGCTGTTCCAATGGCGGAAAGCATAGCCGCGCTGATCGTTAATGAGGAATTCATTACATATGTTAATGAGAGAGAAGAGCAGTAAATCCAGATTATGACTGAATTTGTTCTTCACACTGCGTTCCATTGTATCTAAAGATAAAATAGCGACACGACATTCTCGAATAGTCCGAGATAAATGAAGCTCTTTCTCGAGCTGCTCGGCTGCTTGATCATAAGCTGAGGGTTCACTAATTAGGTTCGATAGCAGCTTGTCCCAGTACATGGGTTTAATTTGGTTCATTTCGATATTCAGTTCTCGATTGGTATGACGAAGCTCCTCATCCTTATTCCAAGCCTGGATGGCTTTATCTAACGCTTCATTTAACTGTTCGGGATCAATGGGCTTCAATATATAGTCCGTTCCCCCATACTTCAACGTATGGCGAAGTAGAGAGAAGTCGTCATGGCCGCTAATGACGATCGTCTTCGAGTCAGGAGCATGCGTATGCAGCCACTCGAGTAATTTGACCCCATTCATAATTGGCATCATCATATCGGTCATGATAATCTCAGGATGATGGGTGTTCACCATATCAATGGCCGATTCACCATCTTGGGCCTCCTGAATGGTTTCTATGCCATACTGTTTCCAATTGACTAGCAGACGGATGGCGTCGCGCACATGCTTTTCATCATCGACAAGTAATACTTTCATTCCGTTTGCTCCCTTTTCATAGGAATGTGAATGACAATCCTAAGACCTTGTGGTTGTACATGTTCAATATCAAGAGTTGCATCATCGGTAAAATAGAGCTGTACTCGGGTTAGCACATTACTAAGTCCAATACAGGCTGCATCGGTTATGGATGGGGCATTCAGCCGGCTTTTTACCTCGCGCAACCGCTCCTCCGTTATACCAATCCCATTATCCTCAATAATGAGCTTTAAATATTCATCCTCACGATCTGTAGGCATCGTTGCCTGAATACGTAATAAGCCTGTGGTTTCACTTGGTTTAAAACCATGCTTAAAATAATTTTCCACAAGCGGTTGAAGGATCATCTTGGGTACAGAGATTGCTTTTGTGCTTTCTTCTATGTCGTAAATAATTTCAAATTGATGCTCGAATCGCTGTTTTTGCAGCTCGAGATAAGCTTTAATATGTTCAATTTCCTTACGCAAAGGAACAACCGATTCGTTGGTGTTCATACTGTAATGCATCATTTTAGCCAGATACGAAATTAAGGCGTAAATCTTTGGAGCCTCGTGCTGTAAAGCTAATGTACCGATAGATTGCAGTGCGTTATTCAGAAAATGCGGATTGATCTGGGCTTGCAGTGCCATGAGCTGATTCGATTTGTTTGCAAGCTCTAAGCGGTATTCGCGCATGACCATTTGATTTAAATCTTGCATCAGGCCATGGAATCGATTGGCGAGAATGCCCATTTCATCCGTTCGAGTGAGCTCGATATCGGCATTCAAATGGCCTAACTGAACCTGTCCCGCCTGTATGCGTGTGATATAACGAAGTAATTGTTTGATAGGCTCTGTAAATTTAATGCTGATATAAATGGTTCCGGCAATGACAATCAACATAAACAGAGTAAGGATCAAAGAATTAATTAAAGTTAACTGTCTGGCATTTTTCGTTAATTGCTCATAGGGAAGCCGCTTCACGATCGTCCAGTTAACATAGTCAGTTTTCATTTTTTCATAAATATTTATCCCCGCATAAGCGCCGTTTTTCCATTCATAGGAACCTTTTTGGAGATCACTATAAATCGCCTCATTCCCCCAGCTTGCTTCAAGAGGTTGTCCCCATTTAGAAACATCAGGACCGAACACGATGAACCCCTTATCATCCAGGATATAAAGTTCTTCTTGGTCATGGGTGAATAAGCTTTGAGATATTTCTGAGACTAGATTCAGCTGAAGATCAATGATCAGCTCACCAATCGAGATGTTGCTTGGGGAGTACATAATTTTACGATGCATAGATAGGACAGGGGTTGGAGCAGAATACACATTAAGTGCAATATTGTAATTATGGCTTTCATGAGTGGTTTCAAAATAAACGGTTTTGTTCTCGGGGAACTGCCGAAGAGATTCATATTTACCGATCGTGCTTCCTTGAATGTCGCTGCTCGCTAAATAAGAACGGTCGCTAACGGAGGCGTAAAGATAAATTTGTTTGATCTCTTTAACCGAGTGGGACATGACCTGCAGTCCGCTTTTGATAACCTTATCACTCATGTAGTCGATTTCTCGCTCGGTTTGCAGAATATCGTAAAGATAACCAACAGATGAATACTGACCTGTATAAATCGTAGTGGATGCTTGGACAACACCATTTAAGTAGTTCAACAAATTCATTTTTGCTTGAGATATCAGGGCCGAATTATTCGTAATTGTGTCTTCTGTGACTTTCTCCTTGGTGAATATATAAGAAACAACAATGGATGTAGTGAATGGAACTAAGGTCGCAATAAGCAGAAAAAGGATTAATTTATTGCGTATACTATGACGAAACAAGGTGCATCAACTCGGTTTCTTTTTAGACTTTTCACCCTACATTGTAGCAGGAGAGGTCAACAAATTCCACCTAATGCATCACGATAATCAGTGTTTTGCCAAGAACAAGGGCTTTATACTTAGGGTATAGTTACATAATCGTAAGGGGGAAATTCCCATGAAGGCCAACAAAGGGTTAGCAGGACTTATCCAACAATGGGTGTTTATCGGACCAGCGTTGATCTTTTTCGCGCTCATTGTTGTTACTCCTTTTCTCATGAGTATTTATTATTCATTTACCGAGTGGAATGGTGTGACAACAACCGTGAAGTTCAACGGTTTAGACAATTTCAAACACCTTCTTTTTCATGACACGGACTATCGCAACGCATTCTGGTTTACAACAAGAATAACCGTGACGGATGTCATTCTCACGAATCTTGTCGGGTTTCTTTTGGCGCTCTTGCTCACACAGGCACTGAAAACCAGAAATGTACTGCGTACTATTTTCTTCATGCCAAACGTTATTGGGGGATTACTGCTTGGTTTCATTTGGCAGTTTATTTTCGTCAAAGGGTTCGCGACGTTAGGCGATTTGACTAATATCAGTTTTTTCCAACTTCCTTGGTTGGGTGATGCACCTACAGCCTTCTGGGCAATCGCCATCGTTAGCATATGGCAAGGTTCGGGCTACTTAATGATCATTTATATTGCGGCACTTTCGAATGTGCCCAAAGATATGGTTGAAGCGGCTTATATTGATGGTGCTACGCGATTTCAAGTTCTTAAGAACATTATCATTCCACTCATTATGCCAGCTGTAACCGTATGTTTGTTCCTGACCATCTCATGGAACTTCAAGATGTTTGACCTGAACTTTGCCTTGACTAAAGGCGGACCATTCAACTCAACAGAATCTGTTTCCATCAATATTTATCAAGAAGCGTTCCGGAATAACAACTATGGTTTAGGTACAGCAAAAGCGCTAGTATTCTTCGTTGTAGTGGCCATTATTTCGACCATCCAAGTCATGTATACGAAACGCAAGGAGGTTGAAGTTTAATGGAATCCGTCAAAAAATACTCTGGTCGACTATTCTCACTCGAGGTGCTTGGTATCTTGGTTGGGCTATTATTCCTAGTCCCTTTCTACTTTGTCATCGTCAACTCCCTTAAGACATTTCCGGAGCTAGCCGCCAGCACAGCGAAACTTCCGTCAAGCTTATATCTTGATAACTATACGAAGGTATGGACAATCATGAAGTTCCCAAGTGCGTTTATGAATTCTTTAATTATTACAGTACTCAGTAATGTGGGGCTTGTATTGATCAGTTCCATGGCCGCTTATCGAATGGTTCGCAAATCAAGTAAATTCAACAATCTTGTATTTATTGCTTTCGTTGCTGCTATGGTGATTCCGTTTCAATCCATCATGATTCCGCTTGTGCGCGTCGCGAGTCAAGTTGGACTTATGGATAGCAAGTTCGGATTGATTATTTGTTACTTTGGATTCGGTGTTTCACTAAACGTATTCTTGTTTCATGGTTTTATTAAATCCATTCCGCTTGAGATTGAAGAATCAGCCACTGTGGATGGCTGCTCGCCGTACGGAGTATTTTGGCGAATTGTTTTCCCGCTGTTGAAGCCGATGTCTACGACCGTCATTATCTTAAACAGTTTATGGATATGGAATGATTATTTGCTTCCTTCACTCGTGTTAAATAGTCCAGATCTGAGAACAATACCTTTAGCAACATTCTCATTCTTTGGTCAATATACGAAGCAATGGGATTTGGCCTTGGCTGGTTTAACACTTGGCGTCCTGCCGATCGTTATTTTCTTCTTGGCCATGCAGAGACATATTGTAGAAGGTATTACGGCAGGTTCGGTAAAAGGTTAACAGTTTTGCAAATATGTTCAAAATCTTCCACCTTTATGTTCAATATCCTCTGTGTTAAGGGTCTAAGTAAGTGTTTACAATAAACCATGTAAGCTGATGACGAGTTAACGAAACGTTATCAGGGTAAGCTGATTGAAACTTAAAAGGGAGGCTTTACCTAAATGAAAAGATTAACAATGATCAGTATGGCTGCCGTACTTTCACTATCTCTAGTTGCCGTTGGCTGCGCAAAGAAAGAAACTGCGCCAACTCCATCAGCAACAACGGGTGGAGCGGCAACACCAGCACCTGCAGGCGGTAAACAAGTCACGATTAAAATGTTCCAATTCAAAGTAGAAATCGCCGATCAACTTGGCAAGCTCGTTCAAGAATATCAAAAGCTAAATCCAAACGTTAAAATTCAGGTGGATACAGTTGGCGGCGGTGCTGACTACGGCGCAGCTTTGCTTGCGAAGTTCAACTCCGGCGACAAACCGGATATTTTCAACAACGGTGGTTTCACGGATCTCGATAAATGGATCGAAAACCTAGAAGATCTTTCCGATCAACCATGGGTAAGTGATCTTGTAGACGTAGCTAAAGAGCCAATGACGAAAAACGGTAAAATATATGGACAACCGCTGAACCTTGAAGGTTATGGTTTCCAATACAATAAAGACTTGTTTGCACAAGCTGGCATTACTGAATTGCCAAAAACGCTCACACAATTGGAAGATGCAGCTAAAAAGCTTCAAGCAAAAGGAATTACACCTTTCGAAACCGGTTATGGCGAGTGGTGGGTACTAGGTAACCACTTCGTAAACCTACCGTTTGCTTACCAAAAGGATCCAAATGCCTTCATTGACGGTTTGAACAAAGGAACAGCAAAAATTCCGGGTAACGAAGTATTTAATCAATGGTCGAAATTATTTGATCTGCAATTGAAATATGGTAACAAAAATCCGCTTCAAACCGATTACAATACACAAGTAACTGATTTTGCTACTGGTAAAGCAGCAATGACACAACAAGGTAACTGGACACAAGTCCAAATCACGAAAACAAACCCGAACATCAAAATTGGCTTCTTGCCAATGCCGATCAGCGATGACGCTGCTGCGAACGATAAATTGTTCGTTGGTGTACCAAACAACTGGGTTATCAACAAAAACTCTGCTGTGAAAGACGAAGCTAAGAAATTCTTGAACTGGATGGTAAGTTCTGATGTAGGTAAGAAATATATTACGGAAGAATTCAAATTCATTCCAGCATTCAAATCCATTCCTGCTGATGAGAAAGTTCTAGGACCTTTGGCAGCTGACATCATCACTTACAGTAAAGCTGGTAAAACACTTAGCTGGAACTGGTTCAAATTCCCAGGCGGCGAAGCTTCCAGTAAAAAATTCGGCGATATTATGCAAGGTTATGTAGCGAAGAAGTATACGAAGGATCAAATGTTTGAGGAATTCCAGAAAACATGGGATAGCCTTAAGAAGTAACTCAATAATGGGTGGTAATAAAGCCTCAGCGCCAATGCTGAGGCTTTTTGCTGTTTAACAGAAAAGGAATAGGCTGTTACAATAAAGAGGACTGGAGGTCTATGATGATAATAAGAATCAGGTCTTGGCTGCATAGCAGAGGAAATTCACTTCCGCGTGAGAAGCAATTGTCTCGTGAAGCCGTAATTTCATTAATTATTCATTCTATTTTTCAATTTGGCGCTTCCATGTCGGGCGTGTTCTTAAACTTATACTTATGGCGGTTAACGCACAGTGTCGTAGTGAATGGTACATACAGCATGGTCGTTTTCATTTTAACACCGATAGGCTTTGCACTTGGCGGCCTCATGATTAAGAAGAAAGACCGAATGGTATCGTATCGTCTAGGTATCATGCTCATAGGTCTTTTTTATTTGAGCGTCATTCTAGCCCAAGAGAAACTGGTCGAATATTATATGCTATTTGCCATTTTTAATGGACTTGCAGGTGCTTTTTACTGGGTAGGTTATTTAACCCTGATGTATGATGTGTCTAACGAGCAGAACCGGATTCGATATCTTGCATTCAATATGATTTTTTTCACAGCAGCAACCTTAGCGGGGCCGGCACTTGCCGGATTCATTATCCGATTAAAAGAAGGACTAAGCGGCTACACCATAGTCTTTTCAATAGCATTCTGTATGTTCTTACTAGCGGCACTGATTTCATTGAAAATTAAAGCTTCAGGTGGACATCATCGAGTTTATTATTTGAAGCTAACTGGTCTTATTATGAAGAAAGAACGTGACTGGTTGAAAGCGCTGTTTGGATTTTTGGGAATGGGTTTGCTCCAAGGGACAATGCTTTTCTTACCGAATATTCTGCTTTTCAAAGTGATGCCGCGTGAAGATATTGTGGGCTACCTCGGTGTATTATACTCAAGTCTATCGATCGTAATGGGCATTTTTATATCTAAATACGCAAATGCTAGTAAAGCTCGACTTTATTTAGCCATATCAACACTTGGTTACCTTATTGGTGTATCTTTTTTACTAGGGAGTGTTAATGTATGGACCGTTGTAAGTTTCATGATTTTGCACTCTATTTTCGCACCGCTGCAAGGGAATACAATGACAGGCTATTATTATGGTCTCATTGCGAAGCTGCCGCTTAAAGGCCAATTGAAAGTAGAAAGTATGGTTGTTCGGGAATTTTTCTTGAATGTTGGGCGTGTGATTTCAATTACCTGTTTAATCTCATTTGGCAGTGATTTGGATGGGGGCTGGATTCCATGGATTTTAATGACTGCAGCTATGTCACAAATTGCCCTTGTATGGTCGATTAAGAATCAATAAGATGAGCATGAAAGCGCGTTAACTCGGATATCCTAGGAAGTAGATGACAGGAGAAGAGGACGTGCGGTTATGGAACAATATGACAGCATGATTGTTGGCGGAGGTATTGCTGGACTTCAAGCAGCCATTCAATTAGGGAGATATGAGCATCGTGTGCTTGTTATAGATGCCGGCTATGGCCGGTCTACACTATGTAAAAGCTACCATAACCTTTTGGGGTGGCCAGATGGTGTATCGGGTGAAGAGCTTCGCCGATTAGGGAGGCTTCAAGCTGAGAAGCTTGGTGTTACTTTCGCTAAAGATGAAGTTGTACAAGCTGTAAACAAAGGTAAACCTGGGGATGGATTTGAGCTATGGGGGAAGTCTGGCAAGGGATATGAAGCCCCAACTTTACTCTTGGCTACAGGACTTCTGGACCGTATTCCCGAGCTGCCCAATCTGAAAAACTGTCTAGGGCTGACTGTTTACGTCTGTCCTGATTGTGATGGCTATGAGATAAAAAACAAACAGACCATTGTGATGGGTTCTGGTGATTCTGGAGCGGGAATGGCCCTGACGCTTAGTACGCGTACGGACAAGCTCACCTATGTGAATCATGAGCAGAAAGCTGTGAAGAGCGAGCTATTAGCAAAGCTGAAGGATAAGAGAATCACCTATGTCGCGGAAGATATTAGGGAGGTGATGGCTGAAACCAATGGCTTATTTCGCGGTGTTGTTTTGGCAAATGGGGAGCGAATCGGTGCGGAGCGCGGGTTTATAGCCTTCGGCGGGAATGAAGTGAAGTCGGATTTGGCCCGGCAGTTAGGCGCGGAGCGAATGGAGAATCGCCACATTGTAACGGATCCCCGCAGTAAAATGACGAGTGTGCCATTCGTCTGGGCAGCAGGGGACGTGGGTGTTCATGCGGAGCAAGTGACTATTGCCATGGGCGAAGGGGCGCAGGCGGCGATTTGGATGAACAAAGCGCTGCTAATGTTGAAGGAAGAAGCGAACATACATGGAGTTGTTGTTCGCTCTTAAGGGTTTAAAGTAGGTAGGATAGTAGATGAGTCGGACGTCTCCGCCCCGGGAAAAGCAGCTAGAACATGGGCATACTCCGCTAACGCTTGCACCCCAAGTGGGGTGATATGATAAATGCCGCGGCTTTGGCGTACGAACCAGCGGTAGTAGTTTTTTTGAAGTAGGGAGCTTACGGCTTTGTTGCTCGTAAAGTCACGCAGAAGACGCGGGCTAAGTGGTCCATGCTGTTGCAGTAAGTAGGCGCAATGCAGCGATTTTTCACGGTAGGCAGTCATAAGCTTCTGTTTTGAGCTGCCTCCGACGTTGTAGTCCCCACTGCGTTCATGAAATTCGTTTACAACTTTCAAGGCAGCACGCTTATTTTGGCGTAATTGATAGGGAGTAGGCTCGCAGACGAGATCCACTGCGGGCTGTTTGCGTTTGAAAAATTGAACGGTCAGTACACCTAGGCCGAGCATGCGGCATAAACGTCGAATCTCTTCCCATTGCAGTCGATGCGGAGCTCGTCCTTTATTGGGAAGCTCGAAAGCGACATAGACCTGATCCGTCAGCCGCAGACGATCGATGCCTTGCACGAGGAGCGGGATGTTGAAGCTTTTTTTTAATTCGACAATGATAGGCGGCTCATCACCGCGAATGGCAACTAAGTCGCAATGCTTAATCTCTGCGCGAACGGTGTAACCTCGCTGCTCGAAATAGTGTTTAATGGGAGCGTAAAGCTCCGTTTCTGTTTGGATAGGCATGAGGTTAGTGATCTCCTCTCTAGTTACAATATTTGCAGCCAGAATGTGTTACATTATAGCATAGCTTTTGCTAGAATAGGGGAAGAATCACTTGTACGTACATGTTGAAACGGAACGGTAGAGCCAGGAGACAGAGGAGGATGCGTGGGATGAGTGAGATATTGGATGTCTGGCTAGGAAAGAGTATGGATTGCGCTTGCGGGTTGCGGCACGAAGTACCGATTAAGCGGATCGTTATTGAACGAGATGCGCTGACGCAGGTGGCCGGGTATGTAAAAGAAGCCGGCTATGAGGAAGTGACGCTTGTCGCGGACGGGAGGACGTATCAAGCGGCTGGAGAGAAGCTGCGCGATCTGCTGGAAGCCGCGCAGGTGAAGGTAAGCATCAGCGTGATTCGTGAGAACGCGATGGGGGAAGTGGCGGCCGATGAAGAAGCGATTGTCCAGGTGATGCTGGACACGCCGCTTTCATCGAAGGTTTTGGTGGCCGTGGGCGCGGGCACCGTCCACGACATCGTGCGCTTCGTAGCGCATCGCACGAATCGTCCGTTCTTGTCTGTGCCGACGGCGCCGTCCGTGGACGGCTTCGCGTCAGTGGGCGCGCCGCTCATCGTCCGTGGCTTCAAGCAGACGATCCCGGCCTGCGCGCCGGAGGCCATCTTCGCCGACCTCGCGGTGCTGGCGAAGGCGCCGCAGGCGATGATCGCAGCCGGCCTAGGCGATATGCTCGGCAAGCACACGTCGCTGGCCGACTGGTCGCTTGGCCGTGTGCTCCTCGGCGAGCACAACTGCGAGCTGAGCGCTCGGTTGACGCTGGAGGCCGTGGAGCTCTGCACGGCTCATTTGGACGAGATCGCGCAGCGCACGGATCTCGGCTTGCTCCGGTTGATGGAAGGCCTGATCCTATCAGGCCTTTCCATGCTCATGGTCGGCCACTCGCGGCCGGCCTCCGGGGCTGAGCACCATCTCTCCCACTACTGGGAGATGGTGCTTCTGCAGCAGCGCCGCCGGGCGCTGCTGCACGGCGCGAAGGTCGGCGTCGCGACCGTGCTCATGGCGCAGCGCTATGAGGCGCTGCAGGGGCTCACGGCCGACGCGGCCGCTGCGCGCCTAGCACAAGGCCATGTCCCCAGTGAACTTACGGATGCGGATCGCATCCGGCAGGTCTATGGGGACATGGCTGAGATGGTTATCGCCGAGAATTTCCCGGCGAATGGCACGGCTGTTGATGCGCAGGCGCTGAAGGCGCGCATCGCCGAGAAGTGGGGCGAGGTGCAAGCCATCGCCCGATCGGTCCCTGCCCCAACGCAGCTCATCGCATGGCTCGAGGCCGTGCAAGGACCGGTGACGCCGGAGCAGCTCGGTGTGGAGCCGGAGCTGGTGGAGGCGTCCCTGCAGGATGCGCTTTTCGTGCGCAACCGATTCACGATCCTACGTTTACAGCGTCTGCTGTAGACGCTTTATCTTTATATAAGGCTGTCCCTCAAGTAGATAGATCTACTTACTTGAGGGGCAGTCCTTTTTTTAATCATCCTTCTGGTAAGAATCCGAATTGGGTCTCAGGGCGAAAACCGCAACTCCATTGGAGCAAATCCAATCAAATGCTCTCTCAAGCTCTGAAAATCGCCATTCCATTGGATTTTTTCCAACCAAAGAGCTGATTTATCGTCTTAAGACGGACTTCTATTGGATTTACTCCAATGAAGTGGACTCTTAGGCTGTAAATGGCATGTTTAGCTATCGTAATTTACTACAATAGCCCAATAATTTAGCACATCCAATTACAGGACAATAGGTGGTAAAATTTGGATTGGATACTACCCTGCCGAACTAAAGCCTTTGCGGATATGTTCATCCTTCGTGCTTGAAAGTGTAAAAAACCACAACCTGACTTAATTTTTGCCATCCCGCAATGTGGAATTGTTCACTATACTGGTAGCGTATGCAAGACGGTTCCAGGACAAGAAGGAGGGGCAATATGAAATTTGCTAATGAGAAAGTCAGCGATATCCAAATCGCTTATATTGGTGGAGGCTCGATGTATTGGGCGAAAAATCTGATTGCCGATCTGGCGCTTGATGGTCAATTGTCGGGCACCATTCGTTTGTTCGATCTTGATTACGGTAAGGCCAAAAATAATGAAAAGCTGGGTAATTCGGTTTCCGATTATGCAGAGACGAAATCCAGATGGACTTACAAGGCGTATCCGACGCTCCAAGAGGCGCTTAGCGGATGCGATTTTGTGTTTATCTCGATCCTTCCCGGAACATTCCGGGAAATGGAATCCGATGTACATGAACCGGAAAAATACGGCATTTATCAGGCCGTTGGCGATACGACTGGACCTGGTGGCCTTGTCAGAGCTCTGCGCACGATTCCCATGTATGTGGAAATAGCACAAGCGATTGAGCGTTTTTCACCGGATGCCTGGGTGTTCAATTACACGAATCCAATGACGCTCTGTACGCGGACGCTTTTTGAAGTGTTTCCGAAAATTAAAGCACTAGGCTGCTGCCATGAGATTTTCGGTGTGCAAGGTCTTTTGATTCGTATGCTGCGCGATATGGAAGGAATTGAAGGTGTGCATCGGGATCAAGTCAAAGTGAATGTGCTGGGCATTAATCATTTTACTTGGATCGATCAAGCGACGTATCAAAATATGGATTTAATTCCGATGTATCGGAAGTTTGTTGATAAATACTATGAATCCGGATTTGAGCACAACAAAGATGCTTGGGTCACGAACACCTATACGGCCGCCAACCGCGTGAAGTTTGATCTGTTTCGGCGCTATGGCGTTATTGCAGCGGCAGGTGATCGCCACTTGGCGGAATTCATGCCTCCTTGGTATTTGAAAGATCCGGAGACGGTTCGTTCATGGAAGTTCGGCTTAACGACGGTACAAAGCCGAGTCGAAAAGCATGCAGCAACGGAGCTTTTTTACGGTAAGCTGCTACGTTCCGAGGAGAAACTGCCGCTCAAGGCATCAGGAGAAGAAGAGGTCAGACAGTTAAAAGGTCTAATCGGGCTTGAACAATTTGTAACCAATATTAACGTTCCAAACGTTGGACAAATGAAGGGAATACCTCTGGGAGCAGTAGTGGAAACGAATGCTGTGTTCTCAGCGAATAGTTTGCGTCCGGTCTACGCGGGCGAGCTTCCGATGGAAGTTAATAATCTGGTCTTGCAACATACGATGAATCAGGAGCTTATTTTGAAGGCTGCTCTTCAAAAGGACAAAGACTTAGCATTCAAGGCGTTTATCAACGATCCGCTTGTGAATATCGATATCCACGATGCCGAGGTATTGTTCGATCAAATGCTGCAAAATACGAAAGCTTATTTGCCAGGATGGAACATCTGATGGCGGGCCGGCCATGAGTGCAGGATTAGAGTTATACAGCGAATCCGCCTCCATTGATCCGCATGATGATAAGGCCGTTCGCCGGATGATTTTCAAACTGGCAGGTCCATCTTTGACGGAAATGCTGCTCATGAATATGACCCAAATGGTGATGATGATCCTGGTTGGACACCTTGGGGCCATTGCCGTGGCGGCTGTGGGCTTAACAAGCCAACCTTATTTATTACTGACTGTCCTTTTTGCAGCGCTCAATACGGGTACAACGGTTATCGTCGCCCGTTCCACGGGAGCGGGGAAGATGGGGGATGCGAATCTGGCCGCAGGGCAATCGCTTCTGCTCGGTACCGTCCTGTCTGTCCTTATTGTAGCGCTTGGAGTCACCTTTGCGGAGAGCATGCTCCATTTGATGGGAGCCAGCGCTGAGGTGGTTCAATATGGATTGCCATATGCGAAATTAATGTTTTTCTCCATTGGCTTCTCCTCTATATCGTCAGCTTTATCCGCAATTCTGCGAGGAGCGGGAGACACACGGACTCCGATGAAAATCAACGTGATGTCAGGATGCGTCAATGTTATCCTCGGGTTCGTGTTGATTTACAGTCACCTCGATTTTCCGCAAATGGGCATTACGGGGGCGGCCATCGCTACCTTAGTGGTCCAGACCGGGTCTATGATTTGCTTTATAGCCGTCATGTTCAGCGGAAGATTTGCCGTCCGTATTGGCTGGTCAGATATAAGCCGATTGGATAAGGCTATGATCAGCCGCATGTTGAAGATAGGGATACCGAGCAGTCTTGAGCAGCTTATTATGCGATTAGGGATTATGACGTTTGTGAAAATCTGTGCTGGACTTGGGACCGTTGCCGTCGCGGCATCACAGATTGTAACGAGCATAATCGGGATATCGTTTATGCCAGGTGCTGCTTTTGCCATCGCAGCCTCTACGCTAGTTGGGCAAACCCTAGGCGTTAGCAAACCTGATCTGGCCGAACGTTATGTGTGGCAAGTCAGAAAGTACGGCATGTTCGTGGCCGGGTTTATGGGAGCGCTTTTCATCTTGCTTGCTCCCCTTATCCTCATGCTATATACGAATGACGAGACGATCATTCGCGAAGGGGCTTGGGCACTTCGGATCGTAGGTTTTATCCAAGTTTCTCAAATTTCGCAATTTGTTCTTGGAGGAGCGTTAAGAGGAGCAGGAGATACCCGGTACCCCTTATATTCGACATTCATTGGCGTGTGGGGAATTAGGGTTGTGCTTAGTTATTTATTTGTTTACGTCTTTCATTGGGGCATGATCGGTTTATGGAGTGCCGTTGCTTGTGATCAATTTCTTAGGTCTAATTTGATTTATTTTAGGTTCAAACGCGGGGCTTGGAAGCATCTAAAGATTTAATACGCAAAAAGGAGACGCGGAATAATGGGGATTGTGTACGATTCGAATTCGCAAACTTTCCATCTTCAAGGGAAGTCATCGAGCTATATCATGCAGCTGATCAAATCCAAATATTTGGCTCACGTTCATTGGGGACGCCAAATACGGGGAACCAATCCGGGGAATTTGCTCGCTATAAGACGTCGCTGCTCTTTCTCTCCGTCCACGGATCCGAATGATCTTACGCTGTCTTTGGACACATTGCCGCAGGAGTTTCCGGCATATGGTGGCAGTGACTTTCGCGTTCCAGCCTATCAGGTTCAGTTGGAAGACGGAACGACGGTCAGCGAACTCGTCTATGAGTCCCACCGAATTTACGCGGGAAAAACACCGTTAGAGGGATTGCCTTCCACCTATACGGAGGATGACAGCGAAGCGGAGAGTATCGATATCGTATTGGTCGATAGGGCGATCGGATTGAAGGCCATTCTCACGTATACCGTATTTCGTGATTTGGATGCGATAACCCGGTCTGTGCGATTTGTAAATGTGGGTAATCAATCGATCAAGCTGCTTCGAGCATTAAGCTTGGGTATCGATATATCCCACAGCGATTTCGATATGCTTCATTTATCAGGCACATGGGCGCGTGAACGTCATATCGAAAGACGCCCCATTCTAACAGGCGGGTCTGTCATTGAGAGCCGCCGGGGGTCTAGCAGCCATTCGCTCAACCCATTTATGGCCCTGCTTTCCAAGCAAGCGGATGAAGACCAAGGAGATGCCTACGGATTCAGTCTTGTCTACAGCGGCAGCTTTGTTGCTCAAGCAGAAGTGGATCCTTATGGAACGACCCGTGTAGTGATGGGCATCAACTCGTTTGATTTTTCTTGGCTTTTGGAGCCTGGACAAACCTTCCAAACGCCGGAGGCGGTTCTCGTCTATTCCTCGGAAGGAATCGGCGGGATGTCGCGCACGTATCACAAGCTGTATCGCACACGGTTATGCCGTGGACAATTCCGGGATCGTCACAGGCCGATTCTCATCAACAACTGGGAAGCCACCTATTTTAATTTCAACGCGGATAAAATTGAAGAGCTTGCGCGAGTTGGCAAAGAGCTCGGTTTAGAGCTTTTAGTGCTGGACGACGGTTGGTTTGGTAAGCGAGACAACGATAAAAGCTCGCTCGGAGATTGGTTCGTTGATCGTAACAAGCTCCCACAAGGCATGCCGGATTTGGTAAGCCGAGTGAAGCAGCAAGAGCTGGAGTTCGGTCTATGGTTTGAACCTGAAATGGTATCCCCGGACAGCGACCTGTATCGGGCCCATCCCGACTGGTGTTTGCACGTGCCTGGCCGGAGGAGAACTGAAGCGAGGCAGCAGCTGATTCTCGATTATTCACGTCAAGATGTAAGAGACTACACCG
Organism: Paenibacillus phytorum; assembly: GCF_013141715.1. GTDB lineage: Bacteria > Bacillota > Bacilli > Paenibacillales > NBRC-103111 > Paenibacillus_E > Paenibacillus_E phytorum. The sequence continues at coordinate 118,321 of NZ_WHOA01000190.1, forward strand.
TAACAGTCATCACCGATATTCTTGCGAGCAGTCCCATCACCTATGTGAAATGGGATATGAACCGCAATATGACGGAAATCGGTTCCGCCAAGCTCCCGCCAGAGCGGCAGCGTGAAACGGCTCATCGTTATATGTTGGGGCTGTATGACGTGTTGGAGCGGATAACTTCCGCGTTTCCGAGTGTATTGTTCGAAAGCTGTTCCGGAGGTGGCGGGCGGTTCGATCCTGGAATGCTCTACTATATGCCGCAGACGTGGACGAGCGATAATACGGATGCGGTAGAACGGCTAAAAATTCAATACGGCACAAGTATTGTGTACCCGATCAGCACCATGGGCGCTCATGTTTCCGCAGTCCCTAACCATCAGGTGCACCGTACGACGCCGCTCGATATGCGGGGAAATGTAGCAATGTCGGGTAATTTCGGTTATGAGCTGGATTTGACCGCATTTACGGAAGCGGAAAGGGAAGCCGTGAAGAAGCAAACTGCGCTTTATAAACAATTGCGGCCGCTGATCCAATTCGGCGAATTCTACCGTTTGATCAGCCCGTTTGAACACGTTAGCGCTGCTTGGATGTTTGTTTCCGAAGATAAGAAGGAAGCGTTGGTTGCTTTTTTCCAAGTGCTGTCAGAGCCGAACGCACCGCTCAGGAAGCTGCGATTAAAGGGGTTAGCGGCAGAGAACAATTACTTACTGAACGATGCCGAAGACCAGGGCGATGGTGTGGAAATCTTTGGCGGGGATGAGCTTATGCATGTGGGTCTAAATTTGCCGATCTGGAAAGGCGATTTCCAAAGCCGCCTTTACCGCTTGGAAATGGAGGAATAACAAGATGAAAAAGCTGCGTTTGAGCGATTTACAGGATAAGAATAACGGCCACATTTTGCAGGATGTATTACCAGGTGCTTATTTATCTTCAGGAGGTCTTTCTTTCGCGAAACGGGGAGAGCGCAGTCATACAAATGATGGACCGGGTGGAAGGGACTATCATGTCCACGGAGATTGTGAAGCGTTCATTATTTTGCAGGGAACTGGAACGATGGAAATTAACGGTGAGCATATTCCGGTGACAACCGGGGATATCGTGATTGTTGAACCAGGTGAGGATCATCACCTTAATTCGAGTGAGGACGACCCGATTGTCACCGTGTGGTGTCATGCAGGCCCGAATCGTCATAAGAATCAGCAGGAGGACGCAGTATGAACAAAATCATAAACACGGATACTCATACCTTTACTTTATCGGGTGAGGATCATGGGTTTACCGTCACGCTGTTTACGAAAAAGCTGCAAGAGGGAATCGATCTCATCACGCTACAATTTGAAGCGGAGGAGGCGCTGACGCCTCCCGTTTTTACGTTTGGTTGGTCGCATCCTGCCTGTGATATTCAAGGCAGCTGGCATCCGGCCCAGGACCGAAATAAGAGCTTTAAGGCCGACTGGATGCGCACGTTACGTTCCAATGCGGCTGCGTCTGCTCCGGTTTATTCCTTGTTTAATAGCGTGGGTCGCAATAGGCTGACATTTGCTTATTCGGATGCACTTAACACGGTGCACTATTCGGGAGGTATTAGCGAGGAAACGGCTGATTTCCATTGCCGCGTTCAATTGTTTACAGAAACGACCGCACCTTTCACATCATATGAGGCAAAGCTTCTCGTAGATACGAGAGATATTCCTTATTATGAAAGCCTTCAGGGCGTTCAAGAGTGGTGGAGCGCCATGTCGGAATATCGTCCGGCGTTCGTTCCTGCGGCTGCCAAAGAACCGATGTATTCGACCTGGTACAGTATGCATCAGAATGTAACAGACGCACATATCGAGGAGCAGTGCCGCTTGGCCAAGAAGCTGGGGATGGAAGCTGTCATTGTGGACGACGGCTGGCAGACGTCAGATAACCAACGAGGATATGCCTACTGCGGCGATTGGGAGACATTTGAGGGCAAGTTCCCCGATATGAAGCGGCATGTTGATGCGGTTCATGAGCTGGGCATGAAATTTATCCTCTGGTACTCGGTACCTTTTATCGGTAAATACAGTAAGGTGTGGGATCGATTCAAAGATAAGATTCTGCGATTTAACGAAAATCATGGGGCAGCCGTGCTCGATCCGAGATACCCTGATGTTCGAGAGTATATCATAAATAAATATGAAGAAGCGGTGAAAGAATGGGGCTTGGACGGCTTCAAGCTTGATTTCATTGATACGTTCTATTCGCCGGAGCTTCAGCTTCCCTCAATAGTCCCCGGCAAGGATTATGAGTCCATACCTGAAGCCGTTGACCGTCTATTGACGGACTCTATCGGTAGATTGAGAGAATTGAACCCCGATATCATGATCGAATTCCGCCAGATGTATATCGGTCCTGCCATGCGCAAATACGGCAATATGTTCCGTGCAGCCGATTGTCCGAACGACAGCATCCAGAACCGAGTGCGTACGTTGGACATCAGGCTGATTTGCGGAGATACCGCTGCTCATGCGGATATGATCATGTGGCATCCGGAGGAACCCGTGGAAAGCGCAGCCTTACAGTTAATTAATTGTCTATTTTCGGTGCCTCAAGTATCGGTCCTCTTGGATAAGCTGCCTGCTAATCATTTGAGGATGCTCGAATACTGGCTTTCCTTCTGGAAGGAGAACCGTGATCTGTTGTTAGACGGCCCGATTGAGCCTATGAATCCGGAGCTGTTGTATCCGCTAGTCCGTGCCTTTAAAGAGGATAGAGGGATTATTGTCGCTTATCATGAGCGAATTGTGCCAATAGATGCAGGAGCGCCAGTGTCCGAGTGGACTTTGGTGAACGGTAGAAGACAGGATGGACTCTATCTAGAGGTAACTGGTGAAGTTGGAGCAGCGAAAGTAATTATTAAAAATTGCTGCGGAGACATTGTAGAGGAGCTGTCTGCCATGTTGACTACAGGCATTCATAAGCTTGCGGTTCCAGCTTCAGGTCTTGCAACTATCTCCATTTTATAGAACCGGAAATGATAGCACGCACATTAGGAGGATCATCGATGAACTATTTGGCTAATGAAGGAAGATATGCAGAAATGCCGTATAACCGAAGCGGAAAGAGCGGTCTTAAGCTGCCTCCGATCTCTTTTGGATTATGGCATAATTTTGGAAGTGTCGATCTATTCGAGAACAGCAGGGCCCTAGCGCGCCATGCGTTTGATTTGGGGATTACCCATTTCGATCTTGCGAATAATTATGGTCCATCGGCAGGCTCTGCGGAGGAAACGTTCGGACAAATTCTGAAGAAGGATCTTCACCCTTACCGTGATGAGCTGATCATTGCGACCAAAGCCGGCTATCGCATGTGGGACGGTCCTTATGGGGAGCGGGGCTCCCGCAAAAGCATGCTAGCCAGCCTCGACCAGAGCTTAAAACGACTTGGCATGGACTATGTCGATATTTATTATTCGCACCGGTTTGACGCTGAGACTCCTCTGGAAGAAACAATGAGTGCCTTGGATCAGGCTGTACGGCAAGGAAAAGCGCTGTATGTGGGTGTGTCCAACTATAATGCGGAGCAAACGGAGCAAGCAGCAGCTATATTGAAGGGTCTCGGCACTCCATTCATCATTCATCAAGTACATTATTCGATGTTTGAAAGACGGTTGGAGCAGGGTCTGCAAGACATTTTGGCAAGAGAAGGCGTGGGGTCAATCGCTTATAGCCCTCTAGCCAGAGGACTGCTGACGGATCGTTATTTGGAAAACATTCCGGCAGATTCCCGTGCGGCAGGTGGCAGTGTGTTCCTAAGGCCAGAGGATATTACCGAGGAAAAGATCGCAAAGTCGCGACTTCTGAATAAACTAGCTCAGGAACGCGGGCAAAGCCTTGCCCAAATGGCTTTAGTTTGGGTTCTTCGCAAGGGATATGTTACCTCCGCATTAATTGGTGCAAGTAAAGTGAGTCAACTTGACGATAATGTAGCAGCTTTGAAGCAGCCTACTTTCACTCAGGAAGAATTGGATCTTATCGATCAAATTCTTGGGGGTTGAAGTGAGTAACATACATGTAAGAGCCCGGTTAGAGCGATTCCGTTCCTCCCGGGCTTTTCGCATTACCATTCAACCAGACAATGACGATGGTGACAATCTGCCATGTCTTATCAACGGAGGAAGATCATTTCAGCCTTGCTCTTTGCAGGGATTGCTCTAGTGGGAACCGAAGTATACGGAGCTATGGAAAAGCCTCATTATCAAAGACAGAAGAGGGTTGTGTATGCTAATCCGATTGAATAAAGTACTTGAAAAAGCGATGCCTTTTGTAACGCCATCTGCAGTTATTGTTGGGTTAATTTGCTCAGCTTGGCTGCATCATCTTAGCTTTCTAGTACCTTGGATATTTGCTGCAATGACGTTTGCTGGAAGCATTGGATCTAATTTTAAGGATTTACGTAAGGTGATGATGCACCCGTTGCCGATTATAGCCAATTTTATCATTTTGCACCTTGCGATGCCGATACTGGGATGGGCGGCCGGTTCGATATTTTTCCCGGGTGATGATTTGACACAGACTGGATTTGTGCTTCTGTTCGTTATTCCTACCGGGGTTGTCAGCTTGGTGTGGGTTACTATATACGGGGGTAATATAGCGCTCACTCTGGCGCTCATCTTGCTGGACACGCTTCTATCTCCATTGATTGTGCCGCTTAGTCTCTCTCTTATCGTTGGGGCTAAGGTGCATATGGACCCATGGGATATTATGAGTGGGTTATTCTTAATGGTTGTGATCCCGTCATTAATTGGCATGCTGCTTAATCAATGGACAAAAGGCAGAATTAAAACAACCTGGGGACCGAGGTTGGCACCCTTTTCGAAAATAGGACTTTTTGTAGTTGTCGCGATTAATTCTTCAGTCATAGCTCCCTATCTGAAAGACATGAATGGTCAGTTGGTTAAAGTCATTGTTCTTGCTTTCGCATGTGCAACTATCGGTTATTTGGCAGGATGGCTTGTGTCCCGGATGATGAGGTGGGACCGCGAAGTCACAATTGCCCTCACCTTCAATTCGGGGATGCGAAACCTGAGTGCGGGTGCAGTGCTCGCTATCAGCTTTTTTCCGCCGCCTGTTGCGCTTCCGGTTGTCGCAGGTATGCTGTTTCAACAAATCCTGGCGGCTTTATATGGGCAGCGTCTGGCTAAGAGGTATGGCTTGAACGCTCATACAGCCAAGGCAGCCTAAAGAAAACGAGGCTTCGCTTGGAAAGAATGAGGTTATATTGGAAAAGTAAGCAAAAAGTGCTCTGACCAAAATGATCAGAGCCTTTTTGTCGTACATGGGGATTCAATGGTGGCGCTGGTTTGCTGCATTTTTTCGTAAAGTTACGTCCGGTAACGGGAACTTGAAATATCAGGTTTGACCCGCCTGATAATGCGTATCATTTGATGAATGGTTTTAGGAAGTATTTTAAAATATAGGCATTTAGATCAGTAACAAGAGCGGAACTAAGTTCATATGTTGTCATTGTGTACTCGAATTAATTGGCGGATTTCACAGGCACAACAATTTATTAAACGGAGGTTTGAGCTATGAATGATTTCAAAAATGATCTTCAGAAGTTGAATGTTTCCGAGTTCAAGGCGAGCGAGTTGACACCTTGGAACGCTCAAAGCCAGCAAGAGGCTCGATTATGCGTCAATTGCTTTAATTGCGTCAATTGCTTCAATTGCATCAACTTGAATTGCTTCAATTGTTTCAATTGTCACCAATGCCACAACTGTCACAACTGTCATAATTGCCACAACTGTCACAATTGCCATAACTGCCATAACTGCCACCATGGAGGACGTTGAGTTGTTTTTTGCCGATACGGCAATGTTTACGCCCGTTATTTCTAGCTTTCAGACGGAAACACGGACTACTTAATGAGAAGAGAAATGCACCTGTAGCGACCCAGGCCAACTTAAGAACTTAAGGCTCTGCCTTAGTTTCCTCTATCTAATTTGATTAAAAGGAAATAATCCCGTTAATTTCTTCATTCGATCACCTTTCAACCAATTATCTGGAAACCCTCCTGTTAATTCCTTCAGACTTGTATCATTTGCGGATCTAGTGCCGAATTAGATGGAGGTTTTCCAGTTAAGTGACTCATTTCCTCTGCTAACGTAAAATTAGCAGGAGAATTTCCTTGATATGTCCCTAACCTAAGCATATAAATTTTTGTATCTCAAGAAAGACCTGTAAGCCCCTGCAGCAGCACAGGGGTTTTTCCCATGTCTATTTAAGGCGTGTATTTCCCTTAAAGAATAAGACATGAGGGACAAATAGCTGTACATAAGATTACTTGTGAAGAGTTAGGGCAGATTGAGAAAGCTTACGGAGGAGGAAAAAAATGACAAATTTGAACCCTTCGATGCGACTGAAGGTGAAGAGGGATACGTTTTTTCTCCCTGATCCAAACGGTAGTGTATATTTTCGAAACAATGTAAGCTCGTTCCGCATGGAAGGCGAATTGATCGATCAGTGGATTGAAAAACTGATACCGATATTCAACGGGGAGCATAGGTTGGAGGATTTGACAGACGGATTGCCTGACCAACACCAGAACCAGGTATATGGAATTGCAGAAATGTTGTATCGGAATGGCTTTGTTCGGGATGTGAGCCAAGACACGCCACATCAATTACCGGAAGAAGTTCTCAAAAAGTATGCTTCTCAAATTGAATTTTTGAACAATTTCGTTGATTCGGGTGAATACCGGTTTCAGTCCTATCGTCAGGCTAAAGTATTGACGGTCGGCTCTGGCCCATTCTTGATCTCAGCAATTTCTGCGCTGCTTGAATCCGGATTGCCCACGATTCACGTGCTGGTCTCGGGCTCAGAACCGACCGATCGGCAACGGATGCTAGAACTGGCGGCACATGCCCGTAAAACGGACCCCGAGGTGGCCATAGAGGAGGTTACCCTGCAGAAGGAAGGGGTTAGTAGTTGGCGGGAGGCTGTGAGGCCGTTTGATTCGATTTTATTTGTGTCACGAGAGGGTGATATCGAGGAACTGCGGGTTCTTCATGCGGTTTGCAGGGAGGAGAAAAAGGTGTTTCTTCCCGCTGTATGTCTGCAGCAGGTGGGTCTAGCGGGTCCGCTTGTGCATTCGGACTTTGAGGGATGCTGGGAGTCAGCGTGGCGCAGCATACACGAATCCGCGATATGTAAAGACCCCCAGCTGCACACCTTTTCTTCTACAGCAGGAGCGATGTTAGCGAATGTGATTGTGTTTGAATTACTAAAAAAGATTACGGGAGTGAACGATTCGGAACAAAGCAATCCATTTTATCTGCTTAATTTGGAGACTTTGGAAGGAAAATGGCATTCGTTCATGCCCCATCCGCTCGTGACCGGACGTACAGCAGCTAGGTGGACAAACGATTTCGATCTGCAGCTCGAACAGAGATCAAGCAAAAGTGAGAACGGATTGCTTCCTTACTTCGGCCAGTTGACATCGGCGGAATCAGGGATTTTCCATATTTGGGAGGAGGGAGACTTAAAGCAGCTACCACTCTCTCAGTGTCGCGTTCAGGCAGTCGATCCGCTATCGGAAGGGCCGGCTGGGCTGCTGCAAGACATCGTTTGTACCGATTTGACGCATGAGGGAGCACGGCGGGAAGCAGGGCTGACCGGGATTGAAGCGTATGTGTCGCGGATGGCAAGCTTGCTCGTTTCAACATCTCCCTCCAATCAGAAAGCAAAGGGAAGCAGGATAGAACCGCAGGAATTTATCGGCGTTGGAGCGGGAGAAACGGTTGCGGAAGGCATTGGCCGAGGGTTGCAAAGGTGTTTAGCCGAGGTACTGGGCAAGCAACAGGCGTCTCAGTTGCCCTCTGTCTTTCGAGTACAGTTGTCTGCGATAGAAGATAAACACTGCCAGTTTTATTTGCAGGCTTTGACGACGATGAAGGGGTCACCGATGATTGGCTTGGGGGAGGAAGTGTCCGGATTCCCTGTGGTGTGGGTCGGTACGAGTGATCGCTGGTATGGCGGTGTAGGCTTGAATGTGACCCTGGCGTTAAGAGATGCTTTGCAACGGGCTTTGTTGGAGGTACAAAACCAACCGGCTTGCTTCACTTCGCAAGTGTTGAAGGTCTCGTCCGTGCGTCCGGCAGAACAGTTGCCGATTAGCCTTGAGATCCCCTCATGTGAAATGACGTCAAAATCGGAGGTTCTGCAATCCGCCTTGAAGGTCTTGGAACAGAATCGTAAACGGCTCTTGGTCTTCGATCTGGCAGTAGAACCGTTTTTGAAAGAGGAAATGGCAGGAGTGTTTGGCGTGTTACTGCGAGAGGAGGGATATCGGTGAGCGCTGTCGTTATGATTGTGGGAGATGGGGTCTTGGCGGACAGCGTGTACGAAGAACTATCAGCCCAATTTGAGGTCGTACGTCAGATCGATTTCGAGGTGGGAGTGCCGGAAGCAGTGGACTTGGTTCTGGTGCTGCACGATGCTTGGCATCCTTACGTTCATCAAAAGGCGGAAGAGCTGCTGCAGCCAGCCGGCATCCCTTGGTTGCGCGGCTTCGTTTCATTTGGCGAGGGCGTGATCGGGCCTCTGGTAAGTCCGGGTACAAGCGGATGTTCCCAGTGTGCAGACACGCGGCGTCTCATGGCGGGACGCGAGCGCAAGGAGATGCGGAAGCTGCAGATGAGGCTGGTGGCACATGGGGGAATGCCGAGTGATGCCTGGGCGTCGCGTACAGGACTTTTGCAGGTGGCTCACCTGCTGGTGGCGGAGGCACGGAGGATGATACAAGGCAATCCGGTTCACTCGGTAGGGAAGTTGTTTTTGATCAACCTGAAAACGCTGGAGAGCACACTTCATTTCTTTCTCCCAGACCCGCTGTGTCCGGTTTGTAGTCGATTGCCTGACGACTCATCGACAGCAGCCCACATTTCGCTGCAACCAAGTCCGAAGATCAGCTCAGACAGTTACCGCTCCAGGCCGATGGATGACCTGAATAAAGTCTTGGCCAGAGACTATCTGGATTATCGGACCGGATTTTTGAATGGGAAAATGGTTGACCTTGCGTCGCCATTTGCCGATGTAAGTGTGAATCTGCCGTTATTTACGGAGGACGTGGGAACGGCAGGTCGGACTCATTCCTATGCGGCGAGCGAATTGACCGCTATTTTGGAGGGATTGGAGCGATACTGCGGTCTAGCACCCCGAGGCAAAAGGACGGTAGTCCATGGCAGCTTCCGCAATCTGAAAGATCAAGCGCTCGACCCCGTCAAGGTAGGGGTACACACGAAGGAACAATATGCTCGGCCGGGGTTTCCGTTCACAACATTCAATCCTGATCACCCAATCGATTGGGTATGGGGCTATTCGTTTTTGCAAGATCGTCCGATTCTGGTTCCGGAGCAGCTCGCCTATTACAGCATGGGCTGCGGGCATGGTTTCGTGTTCGAGTCTTCCAACGGATGTGCGTTAGGAGGAAGTTTGGAGGAGGCCATTTTTTACGGCATATTGGAAGTAGTGGAGCGAGATTCGTTTCTAATGGCTTGGTATGCACAGATGTCTCTCCCACGCCTTGACCTTTCTTCAGCTAATGACAGAGAATTGCAGTTGATGATCGAACGTTTGCGGGCCGTGGCGGGGTTTGATGTGTATTTCTTTAACTCGACGATGGAGAACGGGATTCCAAGCGTTTGGGGGGTGGCGAAAAACAGGAAACAAACAGGAGTGAATCTCATCTGTGCAGCCGGAGCTCATCCTGATCCGGTACGGGCAGTGAAAGGTGCGGTTCACGAATTGGCCGGCATGGTACTGAATCTGGATAAGAAATTTGAGGCGAACCGGGAAGAGTATGTTCGGATGTTTCACGATTCCTCTCTGGTGCAGCAGATGGAGGATCATTCACTGCTGTACGGTTTGCCGCAAGCGCAGGAGCGCCTTCAATTTCTGCTGGATGAAAATCGCCCGTTGCGAACGTTTGAAGAGGAATTCAAGCGGGAGGCAAGGCATGCTGATTTAACGGACGATCTGAATGACATTCTTAAGGCGTTCCGCCGATTGAATCTCGATGTCATCGTGGTGGATCTGACAGCGCCTGAAATCCTTCGAAATGGACTGCATTGCGTGAAAGTACTGATCCCAGGGATGCTGCCGATGACATTCGGCCATCACTTTACTCGCGTGGCAGGGTTGGAGCGGGTGTTGAGGGTACCGGTGGAACTCGGATATGCGAAGCAGCCGCTGAGGCTAGAACATCTCAATCCGTATCCGCATCCGTTTCCATAGGGTGTTAAGCCACGCATATCAGACTGCCAACCGTCGACGAATGATGCCTTCGTGCCAACTATTTTAAGCTATGGTATCAAATATAGAAACGTGGCGTGGTTGACAACCTTGTTCATATCAGGAGGGAGAAGGATGAGTCTGAAGGTGTTTCTGCACAATCTGCATTATGACATTGACAAGACCAAACCACCGGACTTGGTGGTGGATTGGGAGGATCGACCGCTTGCGTATAAGCTCTACCGCGGCTTGCCTGTGGTTCCGTTATCTCCGGAAGTACCGCTGACGCTTGAAGGCGGTGAAGCGCCTGTGAAACCCAACCTTCGTCGAATGGGCCATTTTCTCTGGTACATATTCGGGCTCACTCAATTGTCCCAGTCAGTCCCTGCCTCGAATTCCATGGTACAAAACATGGGTCTCCTGCAGTTGTACCGGCGGTTTGCTCCCTCAGGGGGAGCCTTATATCCGAATGAATTATACGTGTATCTGAAGCTAGAGGATTTGCAGGCAGGGGTATATCATTATGATGTGGCACACCATCGTTTGGTGTTGCTGCGCGAAGGAGACTTCGATTCATATTTAGCCCGGGCTCTTGGCAATCGCTGTGACGTTTCGGCTTGCTTTGGTGCTGTTTTTGTGTCGACCCTGTTTTGGAAAAACTTCTTTAAATACAATAACTTTTCCTATCGCCTACAAGGACTGGATGCAGGTGCGATGATCGGGCAGCTCTTGGAAGTGGCAAAACGGTTTGGCTTTGAGTCAGGGGTGTATTTCCAGTTTCTTGATCGGGCCGTGAATGATCTTCTCGGGGTATCCGAACAAGAGGAAAGCGTGTATGCGGTGATTCCGCTGTCGGTGGAGCCTGCGACTCCTTGGTTTGCCAATAGGGATGAGGGAGAGGGGGGTGTCTCCGCCACCGAATTATGCAGGGAGTTGAGGGCGGTTGAGCATGATCACTACGTCCGGTCCCGGAGGGTCAAGGAGTTTCCGATGCTTATCAAGATGAACGAAGCATCACTATTGGAATCGCTTAGGCCGTTACGGCGAATTGGGGAAGATAAGAGCGTTCACTGCGAGGATCAAGCGGTGGCTCTGCCCCGCGTGAAGCGGCTGTTGTATGATCTCGCGTCAGTAAGTCGACAGCGGTTTTCACCGGATGGTGATTTTGTAATGGGCAAGGTAAGCCAAGAACAGTTGGCCTTGCTGCTGCAGGAGGCAACGGCTTCCTTCAGGTATCGGAATGATTTGGATGGAGCACATGAGAACCCCGTTTCACGAGTCTCACTGTACGTCTGTTTGTATAGCATTGAGGGCATTCCGGACGGCGCATACCATTATGACAGCGCTGCTCATACGTTACGCCCGGTACGTCATGGAGATCATCGGCTCAGGCTGCAGCAGGGAATGCCTTCCGACAACGTGAACTTGTTTCAAGTTCCGTTATGCTTTCATGTGGCAGGGGACAAGGAGCATCTCTTAAATGCCCTGGGGTATAGGGGGTACCGCATCCAGCAGATGGAAGCGGGGATGCTCGTTCAGCGTTTACTGTTGGCAGCATCCGCTATCGGGATAGGGGGACATCCACTTCTAGGATTTGATGCCAGATTGTGCGATGAGATCTACAAAATGGCTTCGCGAGGAATAACCAGCCTGATCCAAATCCCGGTTGGACCATATCGACATTGCCCACGATTGGTAGGAGGTTTGCATAGCTAGAAGAGGCGTAAGTGAAAGCTCTTGTGAATAGTAGGGTCGTATAAATAAGATAAAACGGACTATGTAATAGACCGCCTTTGTGGCGGTTTATTTTTTTTGTCTCATGACCGGAGGACATCATAAAAAATCACAACCCAGCGGAAGTTATCCCATGGAACAGATAGACCAACCATTGTACCATCAGGACATAGTTGGTACAGGAGGAGGAAAAGGAATGAATATGGAGATGAAACACGGTAAGGAATCGTTTGAGGAACGTATCATGCAGCTGCCTGTTTTGGATACTCACACCCACCTTGTGGGGGATCGTCTCTGTGCTAGCGACTTCTGGGAGATTGCGCATTATTTCTGGTTGTTTCGAGAGCTGCAGGCTGCGGGTTATCCGGCGAATGCCATGGAGCTCCCGGAGGATATACGAATTGCTGCCTTTTTGGAAGCTTACCATGGTTCAAAAAACACGATGATGAATGTGGTGTTGACCCAAATTTTCAAAAATCTATATGGCATTGTGATAAGCGACGCTGCCTCAGTATTGAAAGCCGACGCTGCAGTCAAACAGACCGCGCAAAGCGTCACATGGGCGCAAGAAGTTGCAGATCGAATGAACGTTCGTAGGTTCGTCGTGAATATACCCGAGCATGCAGAGTTCCAAGGCATGCGAGAGAACGCCATACTGATCCCGCGAATCGACGGGAAATTGGGCGGGTGGGTGAAAGAAGTTGAGCTGTCGCATGACCCGGCTGCAGCATTCGCTCAAGCGCGTGAGAAACTGACTCAGCTATTGGACACATACAAGGAAGCCGGTTACGTGGGCATCATGACCACATTGCCAAGCTATGAAGCCAGAGCGAACCGCAAGGTTGTGATCGGGCAAGGCAGCACGAAGGATGAGATATTAATGATGCTTCTACACGAGTTAGGTGCCGCTGCTGAGCAGAGGGGACTTCTCGTTCAGTTGTTTCTCGGCGTGGAACGTTCATGGTGTGGAACAGCCACCCCGGTTAATGACCCAGCCCGTATCTTGAAGCTATCTGCCTTGTTTGAAGCTTATGCCTGTACATTCGAGCTTGTGGTGGCCTCGGAGCTTAACAATCTGGATATCGTGCAAGCGGCATGGAATTTTCCGAATGTTCATGTGGGCGGACATTGGTGGTTTAACTTTCGGACGAGCACGTACCGAGATAGTATGCAATACCGGTTAGAAGCGCTTCCGGCAATCAAAAGCTCGCTCATCGTATCTGATGCCCGCTGTATGGAGTGGAGCTACGGCAAGATTTTGCTTGTCAAACGGATTGTGAGCGATTTCCTGTGGGGGCAAGTCGAAGCAGGTTGGATTGATTACGACACGGCCTTATTTGTTGCAGAGAATTGGCTGTACAGCAGTGCAGCTAAGCGCTATGGAGTCGCTCATTGATCCTGTTTTTCCGATCGTAAAAAAACACAAAGCGCTATAAGTTTCACCATCGCTACCTCCAGACAACCCTAGTAAGATGAAGAAGTCAAATTGATGCAGCATGCAAGAAGGGGAGGACAACATGGCCAGTAAAATTCAGCCATCCGATCGAATCGTTTACGATTTCTCATCGCAGAGTCAGAAATGGGCTTTTGTACGAAAACATTGGCCGATCTATGTGATCTCATTACCGGGAATTATTTATTTCTTACTTTTTAAATATATCCCGTTGTTCGGTTCCGTCATTGCGTTTCAAAACTACAACATTTTCAAAGGCATTAAAGGAAGTAAATGGGTAGGTTTAGAAAATTTTCAACGAATGTTCGAGTATACAGATTTCCTTCAGATTCTCAAAAATACGATATTAATCGGTATTTACGATATGTGCTTCGCTTTCCCAGTTCCGATTATTCTGGCTCTTCTCATCAATGAAGTGCGAGTGATGATGTATAAGCGGATTGTTCAAACCGTGGTCTATATGCCGCATTTCCTGTCATGGGTTATTGTAGGCGGAGTTGTCGTAGGGGTATTATCGCCATCCACGGGAATCGTCAATCATTTGCTGTCCTTATTTGGTGTCGAACCTATTTATTTCTTAGGGGAAAATACGTATATTCGAACCATTCTAATCAGTTCTGGGGTGTGGAAGGATAGCGGTTGGGGCACCATCATCTATTTGGCTGCGATTGCTGGGATTAATCCCGATCTGTATGAAGCTGCACAAATTGATGGAGCCAGTCGGATTCGTCAAGTGTTTAGCATCACGATTCCGAGTATTCTACCAACGATTGTTATTCTATTCCTGCTGCAAATTGGTAATTTTCTCGATTTCGGTTTCGAACGTGTCTTTGTATTTCTTAACCCGCTTAATAATGAGAATGGGGAGATTATCGATACATTTGTGTACCGGGCAGGTCTTGTTGATCGGCAATATAGCTACACGACCGCCATCGGGTTGTTCAAGTCGGTTGTGGGTCTTATGTTGATCATGATCAGTAATACGTTTAGTAAAAAGATGACCGGGGAAGGTTTGTACTGATACGGAAGGAGACCGGAGGTGAATCGCTATGATTATGACAAGAGGCCATAAAATTTTTAATTTACTCAATATCATTTTGTTAGGTATCCTCGGATTGAGCATGGTGCTTCCCCTTATTCACATTATTGCACAGTCCCTAAGTAATAACGCTGCCATTAATGCGGGGAAAGTATCGTTGTGGCCAGTTGGCTTCACACTGGGAAGCTATAAACTTATTTTACAGGACCCGACGATATGGCTTGGGTTTCGAAATAGTGTTATTATTACGGTTTTTGGAACCTTGATCAACCTATTTATGACTACAACGCTAGCTTATCCTTTATCTAGACCTGAATATTTGTTCCGTAAATCCATTCTGGTGATGGTGCTGTTTACCCTTATTTTCAGCGCGCCGTTAATTCCAAACTATTTGTTAGTGAAGCAATTAGGGCTTCTTAATACGCTTTGGGCATTAATGCTTCCTATGGCTATTAGCTCTTTTAATTTATTCGTTATGCGTTCATTCTTCCTAAACCTACCTACGGAGCTGCTGGATTCGGCAAGAATTGACGGGTGCGGCGAGTTTCGGATATTGTGGAATATTGTACTGCCTCTATCTAAACCTGCCATGGCTACGATGGGCATCATGTATGCGGTGGGTCATTGGAACCGTTATGCCGAGGCTGTGTTTTATATCGATCATCGCAATTGGATTCCGCTGCAAGTGCGGCTAAGAGAAATTGTATTTACAGATCAAATGGGGCAATCGGACGTTTCTTCGGAATTAATGTTATTACTTTCACCGGAAGGGATTAAGATGGCGGTTATTGTCGTGGCTACGATCCCCATCCTTTGTGTATATCCGTTCCTACAAAAGCACTTTATCCAAGGGATGATGGTAGGTTCAGTGAAATCTTGATGATTTCGTAAATTGCAAAAAACAATTCAAACAGTAATAGTAAGTCGATAAAAAACTGCCCCGTGAGTGGGCAGTTTTTTATTTTTCGTTAGAGTTTTGCTGATGAGCCAAGCCCGTTCCTAAGCACAAGTAGCCCGTAAACAGCTCTACCGTCCATTTCGTGTAATTCCCATTCCCCACTATAGCCGCTCCTTCTGCCAAGTAGCCAAACAATCCTCGTTCCTCGCGATCCTCAGATTAGCAGCTTATATGTCCGAAATCACTCATCCATGGATTTGACCAGCTGTTTATCTGTATTTGATGTTCAGAAACGGCTGTCTTTAATCGTATAAAATGACATGGCGTCTTAAATTTATACATACAGGAAACGACAACTTTTCGTTATGATACATACAGAGTCGTGAAACCGCTTGCAATTTTTGAAATGGAAAGAAGGGGTGTTTATATGAAAAAAACTATCAGTCTTACCCTGGCTGTTATGATGACAGCTTCTGCTTTAACCGCATGTTCCTCGGATGGAAAGGTAGCGGGAAATGCTTCACCACAGCCATCGGGTAACGTGAAGAAAGCACCAGTTAAGTTCTCGATGCTTTATCCAACGACTGTCAGTACGGGATACCATACTCGAGTACCTGATTTGAACAAGGATAAATGGATATTGAAGCTTGAGGAGTTAACGAATACGGATTTGGACGTTAAGGTTGTGGAGGATGCCAAATTCGGCGTTATGTTCGCAAGTAACGATATTCCCGATGTTGTTGGCAGTATCGGTGGTCCAGGCAGTAAGTCGATGTCCGGTTCTGTAGAGAACGGTGTTTTCATGCCGCTGGACGAGCTTTTGAAGCAGAATGGGCCGAATTTGTTAAAAGTGGTACCCAAAGCAGCTTGGGATAGTGTTTCGTATGAAGGGAAGATTTATGGCGTTCCTGAATTTTTGAGCAATCCATCCCGTCGTTCCACGTACATTCGTACGGATTTACTGGAGAAGGCCGGGCTTCAAGCTCCTAAAACCGTAGACGAGTTTCTGAATGTGCTGCGGGCATTTAAGAAGATGGGTGTAGAGAATCCATATCAAATGAGAGAAAACTTCAAGTATGCGGACGTTATCTTAGGAGCTTTCGATGTTTTGCCTTATAAGGATCAATTTGAGCTGGTAAATGGTCAAGTAGTCCCGAAATTTTTCGATGTAGAAAATGTTCAAAAGGCACTCACCACATATAAAATGATGTATGACGAAGGTTTGATTCCAAAGGAATTCGCAACCATCACTTCTACCGATTTTACGAAAAGCATTGAGTCGGGTAAAGCGGGAATCTGGTCGCAAAATGCTTCTGGATTACCAGGTTACCGTACGAAGGCCCAACAAGCTGTTCCAGGAGCAAAAATTGATATTATTCCTTCACCTAAAGGACCGGAAGGAAAGGGCGGATATTTCTATTATGCACCTGTCATTCGTTCCTTCTTCGTTAATAAAAATGTGAAGCAAGAAACAGCTGCGGGAATTATTAAAATGTTTGATTGGATGGTTTCTCAGGAAGCTGAAACCTTCTTCACCTTCGGAATTGAAGGCGATACCTACACCAAGGACAGCAGCGGCAAAATTACTTATAAATTCCCGACGACGAAGGAAGAAACAGATGAAGAAGGTTTCCGCAGCGGAACGATGTGGGCGGTACATGACTCCACTTACAATAAACCGAGACTTCTGCTGAACGAAGATGGTAAAGCGACCTTGAAAGCATTCGATGAGGTTCTATCGAAGGAAGGGTTGGCTGGTATCGGATTTTATCCTGATTTGAGCAGCTTCGCTAAGTTTCCGGATCTTGCAGCACCTCAGCCTGATGTAGGTCCGAAAATCATTATCGATCACATGATCAAAATGATTTACGGCAAAGAACCAATCACCGATTGGCCGAAGGTGATCGAAGAGTATAAAGCCAAAGGCGGCAACGAAATTATTAAAGAAGCGACTGAGCGCTGGAACAAGAAGCAAGGCGCGATTATGATCGATATTAATAAATAAGCTGCCATTAGAAAAGGGCATCCTTCATGCAGAGTATTCTGCCGAAGGATGTCTTTCCCTATGATAAATCGTAAAAAAATACATACATATCTTAATTTTATCCTTACTGCTAGAGCGAATTAATTTCTATAATGAAGGCAACAAATCGATGGAGAGGTGAGTGTCTGAATGGAAAGTATCGCAGAACGTATGCTGCCCGCGCCTCGCGAAGGCGGATTTCGAATGGAAGGTTATTGGGTATGGTGCGGTTCGGTTATTCGGGGAGAGGATGAACGCTATCATATGTTTGCTTCTCGTTGGCCTAAATCGCTGCCTATGCATCCTGGTTGGCTGGTTGCTTCAGAAATAGTGCGAGCGGTTTCGGATACCCCGGAGGGGCCGTATACCTTTCAAGAGGTCGTTTTGCCTGCTAGAGGAGCCCAGTATTGGGACGGGCGCAGCACACATAATCCACATATCACCAAATTCGGAGATAAGTATCTTCTCTACTATATGGGTTCTACACACCCGCTGCCTGATGTGGTCGCTGGTGATGGATTCGGGTTGGAAGACCCGCGATGCATCGTAGCACGTTCTAATAAACGAGTAGGTCTCGCTATGGCGAACAGTGTTTTTGGGCCTTGGGAAAGAAGCGAGAGCCCGATACTCCCCGTGCGACCAAACCGGTTCGATAGCTACTTGACCTCCAATCCGGCACCTTGCTTACAGGAAGACGGTTCCGTGCTGCTTGTCTACAAAGCCCGTCAATATGAAGGTAATCTTCATGGGAAGATGACGATTGGGGCCGCCGCAGCAGATAGCTATCAAGGACCTTATCGTGTATTAACAGAGGAGCCCATTTTTCCGCCGGATCAATTTCATATCGAGGATCCTTTCATCTGGAAGACGGCGAAAGGGTATGAGCTGTTAGCCAAGGATATGGAAGGAACACTTTGCGGGGAAAGGCATGGAGGCATTCATGCTGTTTCTCAGGATGGGCTGAAATGGCAATTATCTGAGACGCCAAAGGCTTATTCACGTACGGTTCTTTGGGACGATGGAACGGAGCAAACGATGGGCAATCTTGAACGGCCTTTTCTGTTATTTCATGATGGGAAACCGACGCATCTGTTCGCTGCAGTTGCCGACGGATCCGGGGGATTTCGTAACGCAGAGAATACTTGGAATATGGTTATTCCGTTGAAGCCTTAGGGAGGTAGTTTACATATGAAAGCTATACTGGTTGGTTTGGGATCTGCTGGGTTCAGTTGGTGTAAACGTCTAAGAGATCAAGGATTATTAGCAGCCGTTGTTGAGGTTGATATGGCCATGAAAGAGAAGATGAAGGATGATCCATTCCCTTTCTATACGTCATTAGAAGAAGCTTTGCAAAACGAACAGGCGGATTTTCTGGTCAATGTAACATCGCCGATGATGCACACTGCTGTGAACCATGCGGCGTTTGACCGTAAGCTGGCTGTTTTGTGTGAAAAACCGATTTCCTTTGATTATGATGAATCCATTGAGGTCGTGGCTCGAGCTGCTCGGGAAAACATCCCTTTTATGATCGCAGAAAATTACCGCAGGATGCCTTATATTCGTAAAATGAAACAGCTAATAGACGAGGGTGCAATTGGCACGCTTTCCACGCTGGATATACAGTTCTACAGGTACCACCATGTGCAGCGGAGATATACCGTTAGTATCCTGGATGACATTGGTGTACATCACTTGGATATGCTCCGTTATTTAACCGGAAGAGAGGGGAAATCGGTGCAGGCCAAGCTGTACAATCCAATTGGCGCCTGGGAGGAGGAAGGGGCTATTATCAATGCTTATGCCTTCCTTGAAATGGATAATGGAATCACAGCTGCCTACAATGCCTCCATCGCTGCAAGAGGGACAGAAACACCGTGGAGCGGCAATTGGAGAATTGAAGGAACCAAAGGGGCTATGGAAGTCATCGATAAGGAAATCCGCCTAATTCGGGACGGAGAGGTCTTACTCGTCGATGATATGAGTGGTGTAGATGAAACAGATACACTGGCTGAGTTTTTGGCATCGCTTCAGGAGGGTCGCGAAGCGGAGACAAGCGGCAGGGACTATTTGAAAACCCAAGCACTTGTTCATTACACGAAGCTGGCAAGTGAATCCGGTCAAACGAAAGCCATTGAGGTTCCAACTCTATAGATGAATGGGGAAACTAGCATGCAAATAACGAATTGGCAACAATCGGCGCCAGGCGTATGGCGCCTTACGATTGGAGAACCGCAAGGAATTACACCGCTCTCATTGATGGGCGTTTCGCCGAAAACCGAGGCCCTGCAGCAAATGCCGCAGGTACAGCCGCCTTTTGCCTGGGAAAGTATTCAGCTCGAGGAAGCAAATGGCTGTCTCATTCTGTCTATTCCGCTTGATCGAACTGAAAAGCTATACGGGACAGGCCTTCAGTTATTAAGAATGAATCAACGGGGAAGAAACCGTTATTTACGTGTGAACAGCGATCCCAAGCAGGATACGGGTGAGACGCATGCTCCTGTGCCTTTTTACGTAAGCGATCTCGGGTATGGCGTTTTGGTGGATACTTCACGGATAGTTACGCTGTACTGCGGGTCAACCATGAGGCAGGAGGAAACGCCAAGTGAGGATATTCGTGATCGCAACACCGATAAGGGATGGAAGGCAACACTAGTCGCATCGCGGGTGGAGATCCGGATTCCTGTCGAAGGTGCAGACGTGTATTTGTTTGGCGGCCCATCCCTTTCAGATGTGGTGGCTAGGTATAATTTATTCTGCGGTGGCGGCACATTGCCTCCGAAGTGGGGACTTGGCTTCTGGCACCGAGTTCCGACGCTGTATACGGATCAGCAAGTGCTTGAAGAAGCGGAGCAATTCCGCCAGCACGATATTCCCTGTGATGTGATCGGGCTCGAACCCGGTTGGCACAGCCAAAGCTACCCAGTCAGTTACGAATGGGAGAAAAGCCGATTCCCTGAGCCCGAAAAATTCGTGAAGGCTTTGGACCAAAGCGGGTTTCGGGTGAACCTGTGGGAGCATCCCTTCGTATCGCCAAAGAGTGAGCTGTACGAGGAACTGAAGCCGCTTTCGGGGAGTCATTCGGTATGGGGCGGGCTTGCGCCGGATTATTCGCTGCCAGCAGCTGTGGAGCTTTATAAGAAGCAGCATGAAGAGCAGCATGTCAATATCGGAGTATCCGGTTACAAGCTGGATGAATGTGACGGAAGTGACTTGACCAACAATTCTTGGATGTTTCCAGGACATGCTCAGTTTCCATCTGGTCTGGATGGCGAGCAGATGAGACAAATGTACGGGTTGATGTTCCAAAAAATGACGGCTGAACTGTTCCGCAGCAAAAATCGGAGAACGTACGGGCTTGTTAGAGCTTCGAATGCCGGAGCCTCAACGATGCCTTATGTCCTATATTCGGATCTCTATGATCATAAACAATTTATTCGCGGTCTATGCAACTCCTCCTTCAGCGGTCTGCTGTGGACACCGGAGGTTCGCAGAGCCCGAAATGCCGAAGATTGGGTACGGCGGATGCAAACGGTATGTTTCTCGCCACTCGCAATGCTGAATGCATGGGGAGATGGAACGAAGCCTTGGTCTTTCCCAGAAGTGGAAGGAACTGTTCGCCATTATATCAAGCTGCGGATGAGATTGCTGCCTTATTTGTATACAGCTTTCGCCACCTACCGTGAGCAAGGCATTCCTCCTTTCCGCGCAATGCCTTTTGTTATGTCCGCATCAGAAATCGCAGAAGCCGAGGCGATGTATGCCGAAGCGGCTGAGCAAACCTTGAATACGACAGATGCTGCTTACGGCAAGAAAAAAGTAAGAGAATGGGATGACCAATACATGTTCGGCGAAGCATTGTTAGTAGCTCCACTGGTTGAGGGAGAGTCTGAGCGGGAAGTCCTACTACCATCAGGAATTTGGTATGGATTAGAGACAGGGGAACGTTATACCGGTGGATGTATCATTCGTGTTCAAGCAGGTTTGGAGCGAATTCCGGTATTTGTTAGAAGCGGGTCTGTCATTCCGATGATGCCTGCGCTATCGCATGTCCCACCCTTAGGCACGCGTGTTCCGCTTGAACTGGTTCATTTCGGTGATGGAATGGGTGAAGGAAATCTGTACGATGATGACGGGGAATCATTTGATTATGAACGAGGTAAGTTCGGTTGGTGGAAAGCGGCAGTCACGCAAAATGCAGCTGGCGTCTACTCCGGGAAACTCATAGGGATTGACAGCGAACCGACATCTTTCAGTTCTGTCACGTGGCGTTTCGCACAAACTCGTTTGTAATTCCTTCCGTTGTAGAACTTATATCCGTGAGTTATCATAATTGGATAGCGATTCTGAGAAACATAGGGGAGGTCCGGACATGCATGTACTGATTGTAGACGATGAACCTGTCATTCGCAGAGGAATGGTCAAGATGGCGGAAATGTACGCACCTTCTTTCACGAAAATACAGACGGCAGAGAACGGCGTGGCTGCTTTAGAGCGGATTCGCGCCTGCGAACCTGATCTTGTGTTGACGGATGTTCGCATGCCCAAAATGGACGGATTGGAGCTCTGTAGAATCATTCATGAGGAATTTCCTCAAATTAAGACCGTTGTGATATCCGGTTATAGTGACTTTGAATATGCCCAAAAAAGCATGAATTATGGTGTGCGGCACTATATGCTGAAACCGGTTACCAAATCGGATGTGCATGGCATGCTGGATCAATTGATCAAACAGCCATCACGCAGCTATATGCCGCCTTCCCGTTATATCGAGTGGATCGATCAAATGGAACAGCAAATATGGGCCTTGCAAATGGAGGAACTAAGCAGCTTAATCAGCCGCTGGCGTGAATACTGCCTATCTGCCAATTTATCGTTGGCCCAGCTTAAGGAGCTATTGGATGATTGTAATGCGCTTCTTGTCAAACGCTTTCAAGGCCGCAATTATTCCCCTTCCTCCGTGCAAGCTCACTTGCAGGCGGATAGTGTGAAGGAAGCCCTCGAAGCGTTTGAGAAGGGTTTGTTTCAAATGGCGAAAGGACTTCAAGACGTTCGAAGCGGCAGCTTCAAAGATCCTATGGAAGAGGCCAAAGGCTTTATTGACAGCAGGTTGTCAGAAGACATTTCGTTGGATCAAGTTGCTGCGATGGTCGGATTGACACCTACTTATTTCAGCTCGCTTTTTAAAAAAGTAACGCATGAGACCTTTGTTCAGTATCGGATCAAAAAAAGGATGACGAAGGCGAAGGAAATGCTGGCTATCCCTTATGTCCGAATCGTGGATGTAGCCGCAGGTGTCGGGTATGACGATTACCCCCATTTTACGAAAACCTTCAAAAAAATTGTTGGCGTTTCGCCTTCTGAATATCGCGCAGGGCTCGGTATCAAATGAAAATCAGAGGTTTAACGAAAAAGCTATTCGTCTATTTTCTGATTGTCATTATTCTTTCTCTTAGCAGTGTAGGTATTTTCTCCTATATGACTTCTTCCGATGAGTTAGCGGAAATGGTTGAGAACCAAATGAATCAAATCGTCGGAAACGCGGTTCATCATACGGATCTGTATTTGAAAGACTATGAGCGCTCCATTGTCTCTATTTTGACGAACAGACAGGTTATGGAGTTTATTGATCTGAAGGCCAATCGGGAGGAATATGACTTTTATACCTATCGGAAAATGATTCTCGAAACGAGTGTCGATCCGCTATTTATTCGTAATCCTAAATTAGCTTCTGTGTATTTGCTCAGCGATAAGCTGAATGCGGTCTATTACTATAATGGTGTGAACGAGCAATCCTTCAATGTGGAGGATAAACGGAAGCAGCGGGAATATTTTCTCGCCAATACAACGCCTGACGGAAAATTGAGTATTTTGAACCACACCATTATTGAAGGTCAAGAGAATCAAATGCTCACGTTAGTCCGTCGTATTCGAGGCTTCACCTCGCCTGAATTGAGTGGCTTGCTCGCCATTGAGATGAGATCTGCTGATTTGTCTGCTCTATGGAAAGGGATTGATTTAGGTAAATACGGGTACCTGTTTATCATTGATGAAAAAGGTCGTTATATCTATCATCCAGATGGAAAAAATGTCGGTTCAGATGTTCCGAAAGAGTTCGTAGAGAAGCTGCAAGAGGCTGGGAGTTCATCCTTCGTCGACAGCAGTGAGGGGGATCAGCGCATGTATCTAAGCCGCAAATCTGATTATTCGGGTTGGCAGCTTGTTGTCTCCATGCCGCTTCATGAACTGCGTAAACCGGTGGCTAACATCCGTTCGACAACGCTTGTAGTCGGATTATTTACGCTGGTATTAGCGATCCTGCTTGCCTACAGATTCGGTAGGTCGATTACGAAGCCGATTCAATTACTTAAATCCGGGATGCGAGAGACAGAAAAAGGAAATTGGGCAACCATTCCACTCCCCTCTCACAGGGACGAAATTGTCGAACTCATGGTTCGCTATAACGTGATGGTCAATCGGCTATCTGAAGCGGTTGATCGTGTGGTTCAGGTCGAATTAAGCAATTCAGAAATTCGGATGGAGCGACAGAAGGCTGAGTTTCAATCTCTTCAGCTGCAAATCAATCCACATTTTATGTACAACACACTGGAGACGATTATTTGCTATGCCACAATCCAGGATTCAGAGGAGATATCCGAAATCGTTAAGGCACTTGCATATATGCTGCGATACTCGGTCCAAACCAATCTGGAGGAAATAACGGTTGCGAACGAGTTGAAGCACGTTCTGTATTATCTGGTCGTACTGAGGCATAGAATTGGCCGGGAGTTCGAGATTGATGTTGCGATTAAGCCCGAATATTTGCTTCATGTCATGGTTCGACTGACTCTTCAGCCTCTAGTCGAAAATGTGTTCCAGCATGCATTTCCGGAAGGATTGGAAGATTATCATTTCATCCGAATCGACGGAGGGGTAGAGGACGGAATCTTCTGGATCAGTGTAGAGGATAATGGTTCAGGGATATCGGAGACAAAACTTACGCAGCTCCAAGAGAAGTTGAGCACAAACAGACTGGCAGATGCTGAAATAGATGAAGCGGGTAAAAAAGGCGGTATTGGTGTGCTGAACGTCCATCGTCGAATTCAAATGGTCTATGGGGAGAATTATGGACTGAGGATTGAAAGTATGGTTGACCAGGGAACTAAAATGATCATGCTGATGCCTGCATCGTCTAAACATATTGATAAACCAAATCTTGAATAGGGGGCATAAACTTGAACAATCGCGAGAAATTGTGGTACCTTCAGCCTGCTAAGATGTGGGTAGAAGCGCTTCCGATCGGCAACGGTCGACTAGGCGGGATGATTTTCGGTCATGTGCAAGAGGAAAGGATTCAGTTAAATGAAGATTCCATCTGGTACGGAGGTCCTAAAGATGGACTCAACCCCGATGGTTCAAGATATTTAGAAGAAATCCGGGAGCTGCTTTTTGCCGGAAACGTCGTGGAGGCTACGCGATTAACGCGAATGGCGCTCTTTTCCACACCTAAATATTACAATCCTTATCAGCCTTTGGGAGACCTAAGGCTTTATTTTCATGATCAGAAAGGCGAAGTTGAGGATTATCGGCGAGAATTGGATTTGAAGCAAGCCATCGTTCGTACAAGCTATAGGATCAACGGGGTCACTTACCGTCGTACGATATTTGCCAGCTGCCCTGATCAAGTGATGATGATTCGATTGGAGTGCGATCAGCCAGGTAAGCTTAATTTCTCAGCGAATCTGAATCGCAGACCGTTTGAAGGGGAATCTGGCGCATTATCGGCGGATAGTATATGGATGGGCGGAGAATGCGGGAAGCATGGTGTCGAATATGCTTGCGTGTTGAAAGCGAAATCCCAGGATGGTCATGTGTCCGTGATAGGAGACTTCCTGTCTGTGGAAGGGGCCAGCTCTGTGACTTTAGTGCTTGCCGCAGCCACCACATTTCGAGAGCCTGATCCATTAGCAGCATGCAGGCTTCAAATTGATGGCGCCGATAGGTTCAACGCTGACGAGATCGAACGCCGGCATATCGAAGACTATCAGGAATTGTATAATCGGGTCAGTCTGAATTTGACGGAAAACGATCTGCTTGACGATCTGCCAACGGACGAGCGGTTGAAGCTTTTACAAGGGGATCAATCAACTGTGGATAGCGGTTTGACGGAGCTTTACTTTCATTACGGCCGTTATTTATTGATCGCCAGCTCCCGCCAAGGGTGTCTGCCCGCGAATCTTCAAGGCATTTGGAACGACAGCTTTACGCCTCCATGGGAGTCCAAATATACGATTAATATCAATACACAAATGAATTATTGGCCAGCTGAGGTTTGCGGATTATCGGAATGCCATGAACCGCTGTTCGACCATATCGAAAGAATGCAGGTCAGCGGCCGGCAAACAGCGCGAGAGCTGTATGGCTGCTCAGGCTTTGTCGCTCATCACAACACGAACTTATGGGGAGAGACACGGCCTGAAGGGTTGTTTCCTACATGTGTGATATGGCCGATGGGGGCTGCATGGCTAAGCCTGCACGTATGGGAGCATTTTGTTTTTACCGAAGATATGGATTTTTTGCGGCATAGAGCCTACCCGATCTTAAAGGATGCTGCGGCTTTTTTCGTTGATTATTTGGTGGAATCGCCAGATGGACAGCTTGTCACGGGACCCTCTGTCTCTCCAGAAAACGTGTATGTATTGGCGGATGGAACCAGAGGAGCACTGACCATGGGACCTTCTATGGATACGCAGATCATCCGTGAGTTGTTCGAGGCATGTAAACAGAGCAGCCTCCTCCTTCAGGTCGATAGTGAGCTTCATGAGCGGCTCTCCGCGCTGCTGGAGCGACTGCCTAAGCCACAGATTGGCAAACACGGACAGATCATGGAGTGGTTGAAGGACTATGAGGAAGATGATCCAGGTCATCGGCATATTTCACAGTTGTTTGCGCTGCATCCGGGAACCCAAATCAATCCGCATCGCACACCGGAATTAGCCAAAGCAGCTGCAGCCACACTGCAGCGCAGATTGGAAAACGGAGGCGGGCATACGGGTTGGAGCAGTGCGTGGATCGTCAATATGTATGCAAGACTGGAAGATGGCGAACAATCGTATGCGCATTTGAGCCACATGCTGCGGAAATCAACGTATCCCAATCTTTTTGATGCGCATCCTCCTTTTCAAATTGATGGGAATTTCGGTGCCACGGCGGGCATTGCCCAGATGCTGCTGCAATCCCATGCTGATGAGCTGAACTTACTTCCTGCGCTGCCGCCTGTGTGGTCTGAGGGAGAAGTGAGAGGACTTAGGGGGCGCGGCGGATACGTTGTTAACCTCAAATGGTCCGGTGGGAAATTATCGCAAGCGGTCATTCACGCAGCGAAGGCTGGCTTATGTAGAGTCCGTACACGTCATGCGGTTTTGGTCCGCTGCGGGGGAGAAGATATCGCCTTAGGTGGGGGGCAGTCAGTTGTAGAGTTTCATGTTGAAGCTGGCAGAACGTATGAGCTTTATAGAAAATAATCGTTGAGACTTGTATGGACGGGCATTCAATTCCAGTTATTGTCATTCTTTTGATGGTTGAATTCGCAACGGCTAATCCATTACGTTAACCAAAATAGTAAAGTGAGAAATCCATTAGAGTTAAAAAATTTCGGGCAAGTTATCCTCCATGAGTGCATAGGATTGTAGTACACAATTCACCATCACGAGCTGACCTAGATAAGAAAGGCAGCAGTGAAAGGAGGTACCCATGGACATATTCAAAAGAATTTCGGAGCATCGTACGGAGAAGGATTCATTGAGCTGGACCGGTACGTTCGCGGAGTACATAGAATTGCTTCGCAAAAATCCTGGACTCGCGAGAACAGCGCATTCAAGGGTCTATGATATGATTGCTTCGCAAGGAATCAATGACCAAGTCGGGCACAAATCCTACAAATTCTTCAACAAAGAGATTTTCGGCCTGGATCGAGCCGTTGAGAAGCTGGTGGAAGAATATTTCCATTCCGCTGCCCGTCGATTGGATGTTCGTAAGCGGATATTACTGCTGATGGGTCCTGTAAGCGGTGGTAAATCAACCATTGTGACTATGCTTAAAAGAGGGCTGGAGCAATTTGCTAGAACTGACTTAGGGGCTGTCTATGCGATTAAAGGTTGTCCGATGCACGAGGAACCACTTCATTTGATCCCTATGGAGCTGCGTCCCGAGATCGAGCGAGAACTGGGCGTAAAGATTGAAGGCAGTTTGTGTCCTTCCTGCCAAATGCGTTTAAAGACCGAGTACAACGGCTGTATTGAAGATGTTCATGTTGAGCGTGTGTTCGTTTCAGAAGAAGCGCGTGTAGGTATCGGTACGTTCAGTCCATCCGATCCGAAATCACAGGATATTGCCGATTTGACGGGAAGTATAGACTTCTCTACCATCACGGAGTTTGGTTCCGAATCCGATCCGCGTGCATACCGGTTCGACGGGGAGCTGAATAAGGCAAATCGGGGTATTATGGAGTTTCAGGAAATGCTGAAATGCGACGAGAAATTCCTCTGGAACTTACTATCTCTCACACAAGAGGGTAACTTTAAGGCAGGACGGTTCGCTCTCATTAGCGCCGATGAGCTGATCATTGCGCATACGAATGAAACCGAGTATAAATCTTTTATTGCGAACAAGAAAAATGAGGCTTTGCAATCGCGGATGATTGTTATGCCAATTCCGTATAACCTTCGGGTATCGGATGAAGAAAAAATTTACTACAAGCTCATCGGACAGAGTGATATGTCTCACATTCATATTGCTCCGCACGCGCTCAGAGTTGCTGCGATTTTCTCCATTCTTACCCGCTTGAAGGAAACGAAGAAGCAAGGGATGGATTTAGTCAAGAAAATGCGTATGTATGATGGTGAAGTTGTGGAAGGTTACAAAGAAGCTGACCTCAAAGAAATGCAAAATGAATACCAAGAAGAAGGTATGAGCGGCATCGATCCGCGTTATGTCATCAACCGAATTTCAAGTGCATTGATTCGCCAAGATCTTCAGTGCATTAACGCACTAGATGTCCTGCGTGCTCTGAAAGATGGTTTGGATCAGCATCCGTCGATTACGAAAGATGAGCGTGAACGGTTCCTCAATTTCATTTCCGTGGCGCGCAAGGAATACGACGATATTGCCAAGAAAGAAGTGCAGAAAGCGTTCGTTTACTCCTTCGAAGAATCAGCCAGAACCATTTTCGATAACTATCTCGATAATATTGAGGCTTATTGTAATTGGGGGAAAATCAAGGATCCGCTTACCGGTGAGGAAATGGATCCAGATGAGCGCCTGATGCGCTCCATTGAAGAGCAAATCGGCATTTCTGAAAATGCCAAGAAAGCATTCCGAGAAGAAATACTGATCCGCATTTCCTCCTATTCCCGTAAAGGTCGCAAATTCGATTACAGCAGCCACGAGCGGCTGCGTGAAGCGATTGAGAAGAAGCTCTTCGCTGATTTGAAAGATATCGTGAAAATAACGACTTCCACGAAGACACCGGATGAGAAGCAGTTGAAGAAAATTAATGATGTGACAAAACAATTGATTGATGAGCACGGATATTGCCCTGTATGTGCCAATGAGCTGCTGCGTTATGTAGGGAGCTTGCTCAACAGATAAGAGAAATTGACTTAAAGCCATGGATGCGATCCATGGCTTTTTTTGCATTTTTGATTGTGCTACACACATCTGTCAATTTGCTACTTTAGAACTAAATGAAGTGGTCTTTCCTATCAAATTGTTTCTCGAATGTTTACAAAAAAAGTGCTTTTTTAGGACTTAATGTATTCTTTATACAATCTTTATGTAACTTAATGGTGTTTTTTAAAGGTATATAGTGGAAATTGTCGTATATTACTTACTAAGAGTAGGTAATTAGACGTATTATATTTATCTCTAATTACTAAGCTCAACTTAGAGTCAGAGAGGAAGAATGGCTGAACTTACGCCAAATACCCAACTATAGACTCAGACAAATGGATCCAGGAGGACAACATGAATCAATCTAAGAACAAAATGATGAAAAAGATGCTCCCAGTATTAGTGGGCTCCAGTATGGTGATTTCCATGCTTGGAACAGCCGCCGCAGCAGCACCGTCGGATGTCAGTGGACATTGGGCAGCCAAACAGTTGAATGAATGGCAAGGTAAAAGCTGGATTCAAGGCTATGAGGACGGAAAAGTAAAACCAAACAACACCGTAACTCGTGCAGAATTTATGGCGTTTATCAATAGGGCGTTTGGATTGACTGCGGCAGCAGATGTTACGTTCAAAGACGTTAATAAATCTGGTTGGGAATATGCTGAAATCAGTAAAGCTGTTAAGGCGGGCTATATCAGCGGTTATGAAGACGGGACGATTCGTTCTGGCAATGAGATCAGCCGTCAGGAAGCTGCCAGCATTATCGCGAAACTGCTTAATTTGACTGCTTCCGATGCGGAGAAGGCACTAGGCAAATTTGCTGACTCCCAGAAAATTGCTCTTTGGAGTAAGCATGCGATTGCAGCGTTGTCTGAGAAAGCCATAATTAACGGCTATGATGATGGATCTTATCGCCCTGCGGCCTCCATTACTCGTGCTGAAGCTGTAGTAACCATCGATCGCGCTTTAGCGGCTAAAGCAACTGTTTACGATAAAGCTGGAACTTTTGGTCCAGAAAGCGGAACCCAGACAATCGAAGGCGACGTAGTCATTTCAGCCCCTGGTGTTACTCTTAGAAATGTGACCATCACCGGGAACCTGCTGTTCGCCGAAGGAATCGGTAGCGGCGATGCGTTCTTGGATGGTGTAACAGTTAAAGGTTCTACAACAGTTAAAGGCGGGGGAGAGAACTCCGTTCACTTCAAAAATACGGTGCTCGTCACTGTTATCGTCAACAAGAAGGACGGTAGTGTTCGTATCGTTGCCGAAGGTTCTACAACTGTCCAGCATGTAACCGTACAATCCAGCACGAAGATAGAAGAATCGGGCGTTACAGGCAGCGGGTTTAACAACGTAGATTTAGGTGCTGAACTTCCAAAAGACTCCAAAGTCACGATGGTCGGAGATTTTGAGGATGTAGAAGTTTTCGCTAAATCGATTGTCGTTGAAGTTCCAAGCGGGTCTATCAAAAAGTTCGATGTGAGCAAAGACGCTGGGGATTCTTCGATCAATTTGAGTAAAGATGCCAAAATTGTAACGCTTGTGTTGGATGCAATCGTTAAAGTTCTCGGAGATGGTAAGGTAGAGAAAGCGACTATTAACGACGGTGCAAAAGGCTCATCCTTCAACAAAAAACCGGACACAATTGACGGTCCACAGAAGGATGGCACTACTGTTAATAACCCGTCTACGTCTACTGGTGGCGGCGGTGGTGGATCTAGTAGCGGTGGGTCAGGCGGGACAGTTGCACAAAGCACTGCGCTTAAAGCAGACTTTATTTTTACTGGTCACTTGTATAATCGCATTGATGAAGTTGCTATTATGAACAACGAGAGTACTTCCACACTTACTGTACCTGTTAACGCAACTGTGAAAGTATATGATGCAGCAACTGGAGGCGTTGTGATCGGTTCTACGATTAGGAAGAGTGCGACAGTATCAGAACCGACAATAGTTAAGATCGAGAATGATTTTGGTTCGCTTAGCACGATCTATGTAACAATCACGGAAACGGGCAAGTCCGAAAGTGTGCGCGTGCCTCAAACGGTGCTTAGTCTAAGTCCGGTAGTAGTGTCCAAGGTAGTAAACCGCTCTACTGCAGAAGATGATGTATACTTGAATTCCATTGCTGCGAATATGCACGTTCAATTTTTTAATGGAAATCAATTGGTAGGGTTTGAACCGCACAATAACAATGACAATGGTTTTCGATTGACTGGAGGTTTCCAGGACGGTAATGAGTATTATGTTGCTTTGGTAGGATTTGAAGGTCACTCGTTTGCTGAAAGCGATCATGTTCTAATCGACGTACCAGCGGCAAATCATGTTCCTGTAGCTAATAGTGTGACTACTAAGACGTTAACAATTGGCGGGGGATCGAGTACTATCAGTGTTTCTGATTTGGCAACGGATCTGGATCAGGATAAACTTAACGTAACGAATGCAACTTACCACACTCCTGGAATTGTAGATATTCTTCTGAATAATGGAGTCTTAACATTAACACCTGTTGCTATTGGTAACGTTAATGTAACTGCGATAGTACAAGACGTTTACGGGGAGAGAGTCAGTGTCACAATTCCTGTTAAGGTAAGTGATCCTTCTGCGCC
>NZ_WHOA01000191.1 GCF_013141715.1 Paenibacillus phytorum
GTAAGCAATATTCATAAGATAGCTCCTGTAACCACCGCAACGTTAAGTCCGGCTGCGCCTAACGGCAAGAACAGCTGGTACACGACGGATGTGACCGTAAGCTTATCTGTAAGCGCTAGTGTTTACGGAGGCTCCGTAACAACGGAATACCAAGTGAATGATGGTGAATGGATCGTTTACACCGGCTCCATTCCAGCTTTCGGTGACGGAACTTATAAGCTCGGATTCCGCAGCAAGGATCAGGCAGGCAATGAAGAACAACTCAAAACCGTCGAATTTAAAGTCGACAAGACAGCACCAGTGCTTTCCGTCCAGTTGGATAAGACGTCGATTTGGCCAGCGAATCATAAAATGGTTACGATCAATGCCACGGTGAATTCTAGTGATGCTACATCGGGCGCTGAATCCGTGGTATTAACGTCCATCACGAGCAATCAACCGAATAACGATCCAAGCGACATTCAGGCCAATTTCGGTACAGCCGCCACTTCCTTTAGCTTGCGTGTAGAGAAGTCGCGTATCTATACCATCACGTACACGGCAACTGACAAAGCGGGCAACAAAAGGGTTACAACAGCAACCGTCAGAGTACCGCATGATCAATCTGGCGAGTAAGTAACAATCAATCGGGATATCAGGGTCAAATGAAAATCGTCAGTTTCCTTTGAGAAACTGACGGTTTTTTCCTATTTTTGGAGGACGCCCAATTGATTAGACTGAACTTAAAAGTCTCGGATAACCTGTTGGACATAACATGTGCTGGGAACGAGACAAATGAACTGAAAAAAAATTTTAGACAGGCTCTTTAGTGTATTGGAACGGCAAATACAATAAAATGCCTTTTTTACACCCGAAATTGCAATAAAACGCTTTTTTTACACTAGGATTCCTGAACTGGTTAAAGTAAGATGTGGTCAACAGAGAGGAGGTGAACATAATGGCTTACCCAGATGTGATGGCGCACCCAACTATAAAAGCTAGAAAACGAAACTCGTTCTGGCGAGGAATCAAACGCAATTGGGGTTTAATTAGTTTAGCGCTTCCAGGTTTAATATTCGTTATCGTTTTCCAATATTTTCCTATGTTTGGCTTAGTGCTTGCCTTCAAAGATTTCAACTTTGGTAAAGGGATTTGGGGCAGTGATTGGGTGGGTTTGAACAATTTTAAATTCTTTTTTACTTCGGATGCTGCTTTACAAGTAACACGAAACACCTTGTTATTGAACTTAAGTTTTATTATCTTAACAAATTTGGTTTCCATTGCTTTTGCGCTCATGCTTTTTGAACTGAGCCGCAAGGCGGTAAAGTTATATCAAACGACGTTGTTTTTCCCTTACTTTCTATCCTGGGTTGTGGTCAGTTATGTGACGTATGCCTTGCTTAATCCCCAATTGGGTGTAATCAATCATCTGTTAAAACAGCTAGGATTTGCTGAAATCAATTGGTATATGGAATCTAAATATTGGCCCTTTATATTAAGTCTTGCTTTTCTATGGAAAAACATCGGCTATTCCACGCTCATCTTTTATACGGGCCTTATGGGCATCGACAAAAGTTACTATGAGGCTGCGGCGATCGATGGCGCTTCCAAGTGGCAGCAGGTTCGTAACATATCCATACCGCTGTTAACCCCGCTTATTACGTTGATTTCCGTTTTGCAAATAGGCAAAATTTTTTACTCTGATTTCGGTATGTTCTATTTCCTAACTGCCGATTCTGGGGCGTTATATGCCACAACGGATGTTATTGATACGTATGTATATCGTGCTTTACGGGTGTCAGGGGATATCGGTATGGCAACTGCAATTGGACTGTATCAATCGTTGGTCGGGTTTGTGCTGGTACTGACGGTGAACTTCATTGTTCGAAAGATCAACAAAGAAAATGCGATTTTTTAGAAAAAAAGGGAAGTGGAGAGTATGGGTTTACGGAGAAACATGACTCTGGCAAGAGGACTTATTCATGGATGGTTTATCATATTTTCTATCTTCTGCATGGTTCCGCTGCTGTATGTCATTTCGATTTCGTTCTCAACAGAATCGGACATTGCTAAAGAAGGATATAGTCTTATTCCGAAAACGTTTACAACCTTTGCATATGACTACTTGTTACAAAGCCCCAAGCAACTGATTACCGGCTATTCCGTTTCCATCTCGGTGACTGTACTCGGAACGGCCCTCAGTTTGCTGATTACTGCCATGTTAGCGTATGCTTTGTCCCGTAAAGATTTTTCGGGAGCTAATGCATTATCTTTTATCATATTTTTCACACTCTTATTTAACGGAGGGCTCGTCCCTTGGTACATTTTGATCAAAAAGTATTTGCACATCGATAATTCTTTACTTGCTTTAATTTTACCATATGTGATTATGCCGTGGCATGTGCTGTTGATGAGAGGGTTTTTATCTGAAATTCCATCGGCACTCATAGAGTCAGCCAAAATAGATGGAGCGAAAGAGTGGCGAATCTTTTTTCAAATTATATTGCCATTAGCCAAGCCAGCTATGGCCACAGTAGGATTATTCATCGCTTTTATTTATTGGAATGACTGGTGGCTGGCCTTGCTTTATATCGATAATGAGAAGTTGGTTCCGCTGCAATATATGTTGTATAGGATTATGAACAACATTCAGTATTTGTCGAGTCATATCAAACCAGGTACTGTCAACATCGATATCAGCCAGTTTCCGAATGAAACGGCTCGTATGGCCATTGCGATCTTGGCAGCAGGACCGATTCTGATCGTGTTCCCGTTTTTCCAGAAATATTTCGTAAAAGGTTTAACAGTAGGTGCGGTTAAAGGCTAAGTTTCATTATTTTATTGGTTGTAGACGGCAGAGCCGTTACAATATAGAAAAACAAATACAGGGAGGTTTTATCAATTATGCAGAAAACATTTAAAGTAGTGGGCGTAGGTCTTGCATTAGGCCTAGCAATGTCCAGTATTTTAGCAGGATGCAGTTCGAAAAATGAAACTTCGAGCAGCCCATCGGCAGCTCCATCAGCTTCAGCAGCGGTATCACCGGCAGCAACCACTGCACCCAAGCTTGAGCCTGTTGAATTGACATGGTACTTAGACAATACGCCGCCAGCTGATGTTGCTACTGTAGAAGCAGCAATGAACAAAATTTTGCAAGAAAAGCTGAAGGTGACGCTTCATCTTAAATTCGTCGATTGGGGCGCGTATGACCAGAAGATGCAAGTGGTCAACGCTGCAGGCGAGAACTACGATCTTGCTTTCACGGCGAACTGGGCGAACAATTATTATCAGAATGTGAGTAAAGGCACCTTTATTCCTGTGGATGATCTTCTGCAAAAATATGCACCTACTATTCTGCAAACGATTCCGAAAATCGGCTGGGATGCTGCTAAAGTGAACGGGAAAATTTATGCGATTCCAAACTACCAAGTTTGGACGATGACGAATGCCATTGGTTTCCGAAAAGATTTGGCAGACAAATACGGCTTTAAATCGGAAAATGTGAAAACGTTGGCAGATCTAGAGCCGTTTCTAGCTCAAGTCAAACAAAACAATCCGGAAATGGTTCCATATGAAATGGATAAAGCCGGCACGTTTGGTGTAAACCTTGTTGCTTATGGCTTTGATGAAGTCGCTGGTCGTAACATTCCAGGTGCGATCAAATTGACTGACAGCTCCTTGAAAATCGTGAATCAATTCGAATCGGACGAATTCAAATCGTATGTGAATTTAATGAGAGATTGGAATAAAAAAGGTTATATTCGTAAAGACGCTGCAACGTTAGCCGACGGACAGGCCGATCGAAAAGCAGGTAAAACCGCAAGCCTTAGCTTGGGCAACATGGGGCCAGATGACCTTGATAATCCGCCGAATATTGGTAGTACAAGTTACCCTTCTTACGTTTCAAGAATAACACAGCCCTACCTGTTGACCAGTTCGATTATCGCAACGATGACAGGGATTAGCAGCACCTCTAAAAATCCCGAAAGAGCGGTTATGCTGCTTGACCTCTTATTTAAAGACAAAGAGTTGTACAATATTTTCGCAAACGGTATCGAAGGCAAGCATTATCAAAAACCAGAGGGCTACAAAAAAGTAGACATGAAAGACAGTACCTATAATCCACAGTTTGATTGGGAAATCGGCAACTCGTTCAACTCTCTCTTTATGAGTCCGACTGTAGCGGATGCATCTATCAAAATGAATCAATCTGCAAAGGGATCTCCTATTCTTGGCTTCACTTTCGATCCAAACCCGGTAAAAGCGGAAATTGCACAAACAGCTACAGTGACCGCGCAATACATACCGTTGCTGACAACGGGTTCTGCCGATACAGCGCAATTTTTACCAGAATTCATCGATAAACTGAAAAAGGCCGGAAGCGACAAAATTATCGCCGAAGAGCAGAAGCAAATCGACGCTTGGAAGCAAACGAAGGGGAAATAAGCCGTACTAATCTTTAGCAATAGGGAGTTTTCAAGCAGTGACATTTCAATATGTTAGTGTGTGAAAGCTCCCTTTTATCAAATTTACCCCTAGAAGGAGAAATCGCTAGATGACGAAAATAACAGCAGCTTTAATAGGAGCCGGACAACGAGGCGCCGATGCCTATGCAACCTATGCGTTGGATCACCCGGATGAAGTAAAATTTGTAGCCGTTGCCGAAATGAATCCCGTGAGGAGAGAGCGTTTCAAGCAGTCTCACGCAGTTAGGGAGGATCATGTTTTCGAGAGCTGGGAGCAGCTGCTTGCAGGACCGAAGATAGCTGATGCGATCCTCATTTGCACACAGGACCAAATGCATTACGAGCCTGCCATCCGAGCTTTGGAGAAAGGGTATCATGTACTGCTGGAAAAGCCGATGTCGCCTAGTCCGACCGAGTGCGTTGTGATGGGGGAATACGCCGAAAAATATAACCGGGTATTTTCGATATGCCATGTGCTTCGGTATACCGATTTTTTTGCAACGATTAAACGGCTGTTAGTAGATGGGGCGATTGGCCGTCTTATTTCCATTCAACATACGGAAAATGTAGAGCATAGGCATCAAGCGCATAGTTTTGTAAGAGGAAACTGGCGGAAATCCGAAACCTCCAGCCCTATGATTTTGGCAAAGAGCTGTCATGACATGGATATTTTGTCATGGTTGGTGGATGCCGACTGCACGAAAGTTTCCTCATTCGGATCACTAACGCATTTTCGCACCGAAAGTGCGCCGGTAGGAGCGCCATTACGCTGTTTGGACGGCTGTCCGGTTCAAAATGAATGCCCATATTATGCGCCTAAAATGTACCTTGAGAGAGACGACTGGGTTGGTACCGTGCTGCGCAACGTCGTCAGTAACGATCCAAGCGATGAAGGCGTCCTGCATGCTTTGAAGGATGGACCCTATGGCAGATGCGTCTACCATTGCGACAACAATGTAGTGGATCATCAAGTCGTTAATTTGGAATTCGCTAATGAGGTCACTGTCGCCTTCACAATGTGCGCTTTCACGCATGAAGGAGGGCGCTCGCTTAAGTTGATGGGCGCTCGCGGTCAGATTAGAGCAGATATGGATAGGAATGAAATCGAGGTCACCAGCTTCATAACTGGGTTAAAAGAAAAGATTTCTCTGGATTCGCCATTGGAAGGCCACGGTGGAGGCGATCACGGCATTATGCGGGATTTCGTCCGATTAGTCAGCAATGGAGGAGAAGAGGCTGGACTTACTGGTGCAAGGACTTCCGTACAAAGCCATCTGATGGCGTTCGCTGCTGAAAAGTCGCGTTTGGAGAGCAAGGTGATCCAAATGGCCGAGTATATGCAGGAATTGAAGATAAGGAGAACCGGAAAATGCTAAGCATCTCAGGTGAAAATTTTGTATTTAACGGCAAGCCGATCCGAATTTTATCGGGAGCTTTGCATTATTTTAGAATCGTTCCAGAGTATTGGCGAGATCGTCTTCTCAAATTAAAAGCTTGCGGGTTAAATACGGTTGAAACGTATGTGCCATGGAATTTGCATGAACCCAAAGAAGGCCAATTTAATTTTGAGGGGATTGCCGATATCGAGCAATTCATTCATTTAGCTGGAGAACTCGGTCTGCACGTGATTATTAGACCGAGTCCTTATATTTGCGCGGAGTGGGAATTCGGCGGGTTGCCTGCATGGCTTCTAAAGGAAGACAATATGCGGCTGCGCTGCGCTCATCGGCCATATTTGAATAAAGTTGATGCTTATTATGATGTGCTGTTGGCCAAATTGGTACCGCTGCTTTGTACGAATGGCGGACCGATTATTGCTATGCAAATCGAAAATGAGTACGGAAGTTATGGCAACGATAAGAACTATTTGATGTATGTGAAGCGGGCTATGATTGGGCGTGGCATAGACGTTCTATTATTCACATCGGATGGGTATACGGACAGCAACATGCAAGGAGGCACGCTTCTTCCGGATGTTTTGGCTACAACCAACTTTGGATCACGGCCGGATGAGGCGTTTGGAAAGCTGCTGGACTATCAGCCGAGTAAACCGTTCGTCTGTATGGAATTTTGGAACGGCTGGTTTGATCATTGGGGTAAAAAACATCATGTTCGAGAAAGTGAAGATGTAGCGCAAGTGCTGAATCGGATGCTGCAAATGGGAGCGTCAGTCAATTTTTATATGTTCCATGGAGGAACGAATTTCGGATTTTATAACGGTGCCAATGATTTGGGCAAATATGAGCCGACGGTGACCAGCTATGATTATGACGTATTGTTGAGTGAATCCGGTGATATTACCGACAAATATATCGCGATTCGCGAAGTGATCTCAAAATATACCGAAGTTGAAGCTATAGAATTGCCACTTCCTCTGCCGAAGAAACATTACGGTGAAGTGCGATTAAAGGAGCAAGCGCGGTTGTTTGACTCGCTTGCTTTGTTGACTAACCCGATTCACAGTGTATGTCCGGAACCGATGGAACGACTTGGTCAGAACTATGGATTTATTTTATATACAACATCTGTTCAAGGGCCATTATCGCAGACCAAATTGGCGATCCAAGAGGTGCGAGATCGCGCGCTCGTGTACCTTGATGGCGTGTTTCAAGGCGTTATCGAACGAAACACACACGATGTGACACCGAATATATTAGATCACGATATCGTGCTGGACATTCCGCCCGGAGGTGCAACATTAAGCATTTTGGTAGAAAATCAAGGGCGGATTAATTACGGCTATAACATGAAAGATCCGAAGGGAATTACCGAAGGTGTTCGTCTGGGTCTGCAATTCCTATATAATTGGACAATTCATACGCTGCCGCTGCATGATTTGGCTGCTCTGAAATATAACGATGCGCAAGCGACGAGCCCAATTACCCCAACATTTTACAGAGGAGTATTTCTAATTGATGAAGCAGGCGATACATTTTTGAAGTTGGATGGTTGGATCAAGGGTGTCGCTTTTATTAACGGCTTTAATCTTGGTCGCTATTGGGATATTGGCCCGCAAAAGACGTTGTACATTCCGGCTCCGTTGCTGCGGGAAGGGGAGAATGAGCTGGTGTTGTTCGAACTTCAGGGGATGAAAAATCCAGTAGTTCTTCTTCAAGATTACGCTGAGTTAGAATAGCCAGCCCCTTAGTTGAGGAGCCATTAAATGAGCAAAGTTTACATTCCAAAAGCCATACAATTGGCTGGACAACTAAGGCAAATCGGAGGGACTGCGCTTGTAAAATGTTGAAAGTGAAGTCGGTCATTTCCCAAACGGGCAACGAATTGGATAGCGTCCTTTACCATCAACAAGTTACAGAAGGCAATGTCATTCGCAACGCCACCGGTTACATTGACCGCATTAACTATTTTCACATTGCAGACAACCCCGGACGCAATCAGCCGGGTACGGGCGACCGAAGAAGCGCCATTGAAGACAAAAGCAAGCCTTAATTAGTTCATAAGATCAGTCGGTTAAGGGGATTTTCTCAAGACTGATTGCAATGAGATAGGGAAAGTTCCCTTTATTGAAAAAAGGAGCGATGAACGTGGAGTATACAATATTCGGTAAAACAGGATTGAAGGTATCCAAACTTGGCCTGGGCGGCGCTCCGCTTGCCGGTGATTTTGGCAGGACGGATGAAGCTGAAGTACAGCGTTTGATTCATGAGGCGATTGATTCGGGTATCAATTTCATTGATACCGCCCCCTTATATGGACGAGGCGAATCGGAGCGCCGCATTGGTAAAGCGCTGATCAGTCGCAGAGAGGGCATCGTACTGGCTTCCAAAGCAGTCAGGTCGGACATGACATACGATTACAACAGCACTATCCGATCTGTGGAAGATAGCCTGCAGCGGCTGCAGACGGATTGGATTGATCTTATGCAAATTCACGATGTGGAGAGTCAGCCGTATGAGCTTGTCGTGAACGAAACCGTTCCAGCGTTGCAAAAACTTAGACAAGACGGAAAAATCCGGTATATTGGCGTAACCACGAGAGATTTGCCGTTGCTTATGAGATTTATGGATACGAGGCTCTTCGATACAATCCAATTTTATGCCCGCTATATGTTACTGGATCATACGGCCAAGGACGAAGTGCTGCCATTTGCCAAGGAGTTGGGCGTCGGCGTGATCAACGGCAGTGTGCTCGGTATGGGCATTTTGGCTGATGCACCAGCTCATTTTCTGGACCATGAAACGCAAGCAAAAGCCAAAGATCGGATGGGAATGATAAGCTTCTTGCGAAAGTCGGAGCCTAAAGGGCTGATTGAACCCGCAATGCGTTTCAGCTTGAGCAACCCTGACATTCATATTACGCTGACGGGGACAGCTTCGCTTACTTCGCTGCGCACCAATTTGAACTTCTGTGATGGAAAGGGCTTGGAGTCTGAAGAGTTGAAAAAAGTGTACGCATTATTTCAGGGGCAGCCGTTGTTCAACTGAGGTAATCGCATTAATCGGAAGGAGAAATGTGCAATGATTTCATCTCATCGTCACGAATTGCCCGCATATGTCCGTGCATCGGAGCGCGTCGTTCCGCCTCAGTGGGCTCTGCAAGAACAGACTCTTTTTGAAACGCTGAACAAAGCGGCTAAAGAATTCGTTGAGCGGTATACGCACCCTGATGGCACGCTTATTTGGTTTGAGCATTGGCCGGGGATGGACGGGTCGGATGATCCATATGAAGGGTTTATGAATTTGGCGCTCCTGTATGTGATCGGAGGCAGCAGTGAGCTGCACGAGATTTCCCGGAAAATATGGGATGGCATTACATGGCAGTGGACGGAATACGGACAAATCCATCGTGAATTCGATGGGTACTATGATTGGATGCATCATGGAGAGGGCTACTTATATTTGTATTTTCTAGGATTGGCCGGACCTTCAACGCTCAAAGATCGACATCGGGCAATGAAGTTTGCGGGCATGTATACGGGTGATGATCCAGAAGCTCTTAATTACGATAAAGAACTGAAGTTGATCCGTTCCCATTGACGGGCAGCCGCGGTCCACGGTTTGAGGTATCCGAAGAGGATTGGAGTACGCATCGAGGTATTTTGGACGATTATCTGGCTCCGTATGAAGATATTCCAGGTGTGGATTTCCAAAGTCTCAAGTGTGCCTGGTCTAATGATGAGGTTTATCAAAATCTAATTAGCATGATGAATGAGAGAATGAATCGTGGGGACGTACCTCTGAATTTGAACGCAACAGGCTTGATTACACATGCATTCTTACATTCTGGAGATGAGAGCTTACGGAACTGGGTGATCGATTATGTGAATGCTTGGCAGGAGAGAACTCGTCAGAATGGCGGTATTATTCCGGACAATGTAGGGTTAACTGGTCAAATTGGGGAGTACAACGACGGCAAATGGTGGGGAGGCTATTATGGTTGGCGTTGGCCTCATGGCTTCATGACGATCATTGAGCCATTAACAAATGCCTGTATGAATAAAGTACTGCTAACAGGAAACATGAATGGACTTCAGCTAGCCAGAGAGCAGTTGGATCGAAACTGGGAACTCCGCGAAGAGCAAGAGGGCAAATTAGTTGTGCCCTATAAGCATTTTGATAGCGGTTGGACGGACTATCGCGAATCGATGCCGAAATATCCGATCTACCTCTGGTCGACGTCGATGGCGGATGAGGATTTAGAACGAGTTGAGCGTATTCCAAAAGATCATGATTGGAACGAAGTGATTGTACCAGCTTTCTCCGGGAGGGACCCCAAAACTGGTCGGGAAACCAAGCATTATATTGGGAACACGCAGCCTTGGTATCAATATATTCGCGGACTTAATCCGGATTATCCAGAGCGTATTCTAAATGCCAACTACGAAATGGTCGGGAAACAACTGGCCAAAATGAGATCGCCCGATGGTGATCCGCGAAATTGGTCGGAGCATTACAGTGAGGGCATTTACTCTGCTATTCACATATGGCAGGAAATGTGTCCGCTGTATTTCGAGGGACTTGTGCAGCTGACGCTTGGTGGGCCAATGCACATATCGCACGGGGGGCTGCAGCATGGACGAGTCAGGTATTTTGATGCTGACGCGAAGCGTCCGGGACTTCCTTCAGGCGTATCGGCATTAGTAGAGAAGTTAACCTCGGATTCAGTGACACTTCATTTGGTTAACACGAACCAGTTTGAAGATAGAGCGTTGGTTGTTCAGGCCGGCGTATTCGGTGAACATTATTTTTTACATGGAGAAATTATCAATACCAAAGGCGATGTGATCGGAACTGTGGCGGTTGAAGAGAAGTGGCTTCACGTATCGCTGCCTGCGGGAACAGGTATCACATTACGTATTGGGATGGAGCGTTTTGTTCATACTCCAACTTACGATATGCCTTGGCCGGATGCTGATAAGCAGACATTCATTCGGGGGCGAGATGTTAAATGATTATTGATGCACATCAGCATTATTGGAGGCTTGCGCGTGGGGATTATGCGTGGTTGTCTCCACAGGCCGGAGCGGTGTTGTATCGCGATTATATGCCGGAACAGTTAAAGCCTGACCTAAAGCAGAACAACGTGGTCGGTACTGTACTTGTACAAGCGGCAGCTACCATGGAAGAGACTGAATTTATGCTTGAAATTTGTAAACAGGAGGAAACGGTACTGGGCGTGGTCGGGTGGCTTGATCTAGAAGGAGCTGATTTTGAAAAACATTACCTCCGTTTTCGAGCTGATTCACACTTTATAGGCATCCGTCCAAACCTTCCAATTGTCGAAGATGGAGATTGGAGTCGTTATCCAAAGCTGCTCTGTAATTTAGCATTGCTTGATGAAGATGGATTCCCAATTGACTTCCTCATTGGTCCCTCTGATCTGCCTAGGATCGTGAAGCTGCTGGATCTCGTTCCAAAGCTTTCAGCTATCGTTGATCATCTTGCTTTTCCAGACATTACAGGAAAAGGGATTGGCGCTTGGACGGATGGCATGAATCTGATTGCCCAGTTTAAGAATACGGCTTGCAAGCTGTCAGGGCTGGCTACTGGTGCTGGAGGAATGCCTTGGCTGGCCGTAGATGTTGCACCTTATGTCGAACGTATCTGCGAAGTGTTCGGATCGGAAAGAATCTTATTCGGAAGTGACTGGCCCGTTTGCTTGCAAGCTGGCAGCTTCACAGAGATTTTAGAAATAGCACGTGAGGCGCTGCCATCTTCGCTAACGCCATCGCAGCGTAATGCTATTTTTGCCGGGAACGCCGCTCGGATTTACCGATTGGATGTGAAAGAGATGAAGGAGTGAGGAAGAGATGGAGACAAACAGTATGACAACGATCAAAGTGGCACATCTTCACCCGGATCAAGTCGAACGCTATGAACAACTTCATCGCGACATTCCTGCTGGGAACGAGAAACACATGCGGGAAGCAGGCATTGTATCTTTGCGTATTTTTCGCGAAGGACTGATCTTGTTTATGATCGTCGAAACGGATCTCTCACTAGAGCTTCCAACTCGTATAGTAGATCAGCAGTTAGAAGAAGAATGGCGCCGATTGACCGGTGTATGTTTTTCGAGGTTTTGGCAGGATGCAAACGAGATTTATCGGTTTCAGAGAGAGGAGTCCAAAGAATGAAGGGACTAAACAGAATTATCGAAAACCCGATTGTACCCGGTGATAACCCCGATCCTTCGATTGTCCGCGTTGGAGCGGATTACTATATGGTGACCTCGACGTTTCAGTTTTTCCCTGGCGTTCAAGTCCTCCATTCCAGGGATTTGGCTCATTGGAAAGCTATCGGTCATGTCATTACGCGTAAGAGC
Source organism: Paenibacillus phytorum (assembly GCF_013141715.1). Lineage (GTDB taxonomy): Bacteria > Bacillota > Bacilli > Paenibacillales > NBRC-103111 > Paenibacillus_E > Paenibacillus_E phytorum. Next base: position 12,228 of record NZ_WHOA01000191.1, read on the forward strand.
CAGCTTGATTTGACGGGAATGCCGGATTCCTTCGGCGTTTTTGCTCCGGACATCTCATATTATGACGGAAAGTTTTGGGTGGTTGTACCTTATTATCACGGTCAACCACGATGCACGAATTTACTTTTCGTCGCAGACCGCCCGGAAGGACCATATAGCGAAGCAATCATGCTTAATCATCATTTCATTGATCCATCTATTTTCAACGACGATGACGGCAAACGCTATTTGGTATTTGGCGGCGGATGGGTTCACGAAATGGCCAATGACGGCTCGCAATTGATCGGCGAAGCGAAGCAGGTATGGCCGGGAACCGGCGGAGCCGCTCCGGAAGCCCCGCATATCGTGAAACGGAACGGTTGGTATTATTTAATGTTGGCGGAAGGAGGCACCTTCTTCGAGCATAAGGAGACGCTTGCACGTAGCCGCAGCATCTGGGGGCCCTATGAACCCTGTCCCCATAATCCGGTCTTGACGCAAAAAGACCCTAATAAATGTATACAGAAGGTAGGACACGGTAAACTTGTCGAGGACACTGACGGCAATTGGTGGATGTTTCATCTCGGTGGCCGCCCGCTGATTCCCGGAGGTTCCTGTCCACTCGGACGAGAAGCATTTCTCGAACCTGTTCGTTGGACAGAGAATGATTGGTTTATTGTTGGTGATGAGGGATCTCCTGTGGATCGTTTGACGCTACCTTTGATTGAAGAGGGTTCGGACGTAGGGCATTCAATTGAAATAGATCATTTTACAGAGACTGAGCTTTCTGCGAATTGGGAATGGGTGCGACATCCAGTAGAGTGTGGATATGAATTGAACCGAGTGGGACTGCAATTGAATTGCAAACCCTTTATTCCTTTTGGCCTCGGATCCACGCTTATTTTAACTAGACGTTGGCAGCACTTCGGTTTTGAAGCCACAACCAAGCTGCTGTTTGAACCCAAAAGCAGAGGCGAGGAAGCCGGTATGACGCTTTATCGTGACTCGGATTCGTTTCTTTTTTTCTCCATACGTTATGGTATTGGTCAAACATCAGGTCAGAGTTTTGATGTTAGTCGCTTAAACGAAAATCAAGAGTTTGATGGACTATACTTGGAAATCGATCAGTACGTGGCCGTGAATAAAAAAATGCTCGCCAGGGTAAGGCTTACGATTGAACCGGGTCATCCTATTTGGCTGAAGGTCTTTTTGAAAGCTGAGACGCAGCATTTGACCTTTCTTTATTCGGTGGATGGGATCACGTTTATGGATTTGGGAGTTGAACTTTCAGCGGAATCCCTATATCCCGAAGCTTATAATCGCTTTTTGTGTTTCACGGCGCCAAGAATCGGTATATATGCCAAGGGTGTTTATGGAGAGCCGGAAGGGCAGGTGCTTTTTCAATCATTTGAGTACCAAGCTAGTAAGTAAAGTTGATCGATTCTTCCATCCCCGTACGAGCCCCAACGTGCTGGTGATGGCTTCTTTATAAGAATTTGGCTATGTTAAATATCAATGTTGATATTTGATATTTACGAACGCGTTTGTTCTATAATTAAAGTAACATTGTCGTTCGGAGATGATTTACCTAATTAGACAGACTTCATTTTCTTCGTAATCTAACGACTACCATTTGAAAAAGAAATATTTAATAAAAGGAGGTTGAGATGATAACGTTGTTTCAGTATAACTGGATGGTAAGAGATGAATGGTTTGATCTGTGCAAGCAAATTCCAACGGAGGAATTGTTGCGTAATCGAATTGGTGGGGCAGGCTGCATTCTTTATACACTTTTCCATATTTCAGACGTGGAATGTAGTTGGATTCGTGGAATACAAGGTAAGCCAGATATCCAAGTGCAATTTGAGGACTATAAGACACTCCAGCAAGTAAAGGAACTTTCCGATTCTTGGCTCAATGAAACACAAGCATTCCTGAATACATGGTCCAATGATTTCGAAAATGAAATTGTGACTGTTCCGTGGGCTGAAGGACGTTATACCAAAGGTGAAATACTACACCATGTAATTGCACATGAAGTTCATCATATGGGTCAAATATCCATATGGGCAAGAGAGATTGGGATTCAACCGATATCAGCCAATGTAATTGGTAGAGGATTGTTTAAAATGTAAAAATAACGATGAATGATAGTTAGATTAGCCGCCTATTTAATGAGCGGTTTTCCCAACAAAGTGACCTATCACCCATCTTGTCACGGTAGTCGACTCTTAGGTGTGAAAGAAGAACCCCCTATGCTGCTCATGCAGCATGTCCGTGACTTGGAGCTTCTACCACTCCGCATGCGGAGGATTGCTACGGGTTTGGTGGCGCATTTGCTGTGAAAATGTTTGATATTTCCGGTGCCATGGTGTCCGAGAAATCCGAACCGGAAGCAGAAGTGTTGGTTGCTCTGATTGAAAAAAGCAAGGCTGCTGGCATGAAGATATCGATACTGTGCGAAAAAAACAAAATGAGAAGGCAATCGGTTCAAATCTGTTGCCTTTTCCCCGCTAACGGGTAGATTTACTGAAAGTGTAATGGATTATAACGATTTCTGTACTGTTGATTTTATCTACAGTTCATTTGAAACAAAAATCTTGTTCTTTCTTATTTGCCAGCTGCTACTGTATAATATTTATACAATCGAATGGCAGGTGAGAATGTTGAACTTAAGTCCCACTGTATTGCTGCAGCAAAGCCAAAGCCTTTCAATAAGCCCGAAAATCTTACAATCGATTCATGTTTTGCAGTTATCTTCAGTCGATTTAGTTAGTTATTTGCAGGAGCAATCGTCTGAAAACCCTTTGCTAGATGTATTATGGACCGATAACATAAGCAGTCAGAGAACGAAGAACAAGCTAAATGGGGTATCCTCAAACACTGTTGTTTCTTTGTTAGAGCTTACAGCGAACCAAGAGGATACTCTGGAAATGATGCTTGTAAGCCAGCTTCGACTGGCTAATCATTCTGATCGTCAATACAAAATTGCGAAATTTTTAGCCGGTAACTTAAATGAAAATGGTTATTTAACAATTACACCTAAGGAAGCAGCGCAATGCCTGCATGTTTCGGAGGAAGAAGTAACAGAAGCCTTGGATAAAGTTCAAGCATTGGAACCTGCAGGAATTGCAGCACGAACACTTCAAGAATGCTTGGAAATTCAAATTCGGCGGGATGAAAATGCTGATCCCTATGCCGAAAAGTTAGTCAGCTGCTACTTAAATGAATTAGGTGCCGGGAAATGGAAGTATTTGGATCGTGAATTAAATATTCCTTTAGATAGGATAAAGCAATCTCTCGCTTATATTCGCACTCTGAATCCCAAGCCAGGACTTGCCTACAAGCACCATCAGAACTTGGATATAATACCGGACGCTGTCATTCAAAAGTTTTTAAATCGTCATATGGTTTCGTTAAATCAGGCTGGAATACCGAAAGTTTCTTTAAATAAACAAGTCCAGCAGCTTATATTTGAAAGCGGTTCCAAGGAAGCTGAAGAATATATGAAGAAGCATGTTCAAACAGCAATGGGGTTAATTCAAAGCTTAGAGGATAGGCAGCATACCCTATTTAGAGTATTGGAAGCGATTACGGAAGAGCAGATGATGTTTTTGGATAAAGGGTCGTTCTTTTTAAAGCCATTGAATTTGAAAACCATAGCAGAGAGGCTGCAGCTCCACGAATCCACCGTAAGTCGAGCCATTCAGAATAAAGTCGTACAAACGCCGCAAGGTATGTATGAATTAAAATTTTTCTTTGCAAAAGGTCCTTCAACGGCGGATGGAGAAGCAGCTTCCGCTGAACGGATTAAATGTCGGATTCAAGAACTAATCGATGGTGAGAATAAAAGCAAACCTTTATCTGATCAGCAGCTTACCGAAATTATGAACAAGGAAAACCTTCCAATTTCCCGCAGAACGGTAATGAAGTATAGGGAAGAAATGAATATTTTATCTTCGCGGTTGCGAGGATGAGCTAACATAAGCAGTTTGGAGGTAAGTAAAAATGACATATTCCTTTGGAATATTAACCGTAGATGACGAAGAAAATCTGTGTCGTATTATTTCCCATAAGTTGAAGAAGTCAGGCTTTCGAACATTTCATGCCTTAACAGGAGAAGCTGCATTGCATACGATTGCGGAGAAGGATATTGATGTTATAATTCTGGACTATATGCTTCCAGACCTTACAGGACTAGAGCTGCTGCAAAAGATCAAGATTGATTTCCCACACATCGAAGTGATTATGCTAACTGCATACGGAAATGTGGAAAACGCAGTCAAAGCCATGAGACTGGGTGCATTTGATTATTTGAATAAGCCGAGTGAGCTTGAATTAATTAAAGATGTGGTTGTAAAGGCTTGTGAAAGCAAGCGGCTTCAGCTTGAAAATCAGATGTTGAAGGAAGAGCTAGCATCAACGAGCGATCATGAGGAGTTGGTGTTTCAAAGCACAAAAATGAAAGAAATCCGCGAGCTTTTCCATAAAGTTAAAGAGACCGATGCTTCCATCTTAATTTTAGGGGAAAGCGGGGTAGGAAAAACCGCTCTCTCTAAGTGGGTTCATAAGCACAGCAATCGCAGAGACAATCCATTTGTATCCATCAATTGCGCAGCGATTCCAGATTCCCTATTAGAAAGTGAGCTATTCGGCTATCAGAAGGGTGCTTTTACGGGAGCAACGGAGACAAGAGCAGGAAAATTCGAAGCAGCTGACAGCGGAACCATTTTTCTCGATGAAATTGGAGAGATGCCGCTTGCTATGCAAGCTAAGCTGCTTCATATCATTGAGGAAAAGACGTTCATGAAGCTTGGGAGCAATTCTTACCGCAGTGTAGATGTAAGAATTATTACTGCAACGAATAAAGACATTAAAATGCTGATGAAAGAAGGGAAATTCCGTCAAGATTTATATTACCGTTTGAACTTGGTGGAGATTGAAATTCCTCCTTTAAGAGAGCGGAAAGAAGATATTCCTCAAATGATCGCCAACTATATTCATAAACTAAATAATAAATACAACAAGCAAGTCATATTATCCGATGAAACGGTTGCAAAGCTCACCTCTCACGATTGGCCCGGTAATATCCGGGAGTTGCTGAACATGCTGGAAAGATTGCATATCGTACATTCAAAGGGTGTCATTCATATTCAGGATCTATCCGATGAAATATTTAGATCTCAGCAACAAGAACAGCAACAAGAACAAGAACATGAACAAGAATCTAAAGGAACGAGTAAAAAAAGTGCCGGACAGCTGAATTTGCAAAAGGTGTTGGAAGAAGTAGAAGAAGACCTAATCACCCGGGCACTTGAGGAAGTTGGCGGCAATCAAACCCGAGCAGCAAATCTGTTAGGTATTTCAAGGCACACGCTTATCTACAAAATAAAAAAAATAAAATAAGGATGGGCAGACATTATGGCATCGAAGTTTTATAACCATCCGATCACATCCATCTCCAGCAGTATTAAGATGAAATATCTGATGATCTATTCTGTCATTATTATTGTTCCTGTTCTCCTGATCTATACGATTATTCTTGACTATACCCATAGGGTAGTTGAAGAGGATATTGTTAGGAAAAATATGCTAAGCGCTGATGCTTTGGTGAAGCGGTTCAATACTGAAATCTCAGATGCGGTTCTGCAAGTGCAATTGATCGCAGAGGTGGATGAAAGAAACAAGCTCAATACCCAAAGAATGTATGAACGAGCCAAGCAAACCATTGCCAGCAGCTCGATGATTCAGTCAATCACAATGGTTGATGCTCAAAAGCAAATGCTTTTTGAGGCGCCTTTTGCCTTGCATACAGTCATGACGACCTATAATTCCCCTAACTTCGACATTGTTCGTTGGAGCAGAAATTATGCGGTTTCCGATGTACATCAGAACCCTCGCGGAGAGCGGGTCGTAAGTATTTCGATCCCAGTTATAGGCACTAATGAACAGTTTATAGGCGTTATGGTTGCAGAGCTAAGCCGTGATCATCTTTCGGAAGTGTTAAGTGTCAATAGTGTACCCAACAATGGATTTAGTTTCCTGGTGGACAGTAATGGTGAGGTTATTGCATCTACCGTTGTCTCTGAAATTGGCATAAATACGTCTACTCTCCCGGCTACAATGGAGTTGTCCCGTTATACCTCAGGCTCGATGAAAGGCAACTATCTTAACGAGCCGAGTATTATGGCTTACAAAACGATGTGGGATGGATGGGGGCTTGTCTTCGGTGTGCCGGATCGATATGCCTTTAAACCATTGACTGACCTGACAAGGGCAATCACAGGCACTTTTATTTGTATTCTATTGTTAACATTTTTATTTATTGGACTCGGTGTACAAAAAATATTACAACCCATCGTGAAGTTGACCCAATTTGCCAGAAGTATCGAACGCAACGACCCGCTCACAATTACACCCAAAGTATCGAGCCAATCCAATGATGAAATTGGGGTTCTATGGAAAACGATGATGGCAACGGCGTTAAGCTTACGTGAGAAGCAGAAAATGGTCGAGGATAATGAACGGTATTTGCGCGATATGATTGAAGGCATTCCTTATGCCATATTAACAGTAGATAATGAAGGCATAATTACGCATATCAACAGGCAGTTTGAACAAATTACAGGATATCCCAGAAATGACATCATGGGAAAACTTTTATCTGAAATTCCGATAAAAAACAAGGATGCCGACTTCGTTTTGTTGAACACTTTAAATTCCGACCGCATTGGTGAGGATGCGGAAACCTACATTATGAACGCCAATGGACAAAAGCATGTTGTAAAGATAGCGACTTCAAAATTATATAATATTCAAGGTGGGAATATTGGCAGCATCGCTGTATTACAGGATATTACCCAATTGAAACTCCTTGAAGAACATGCTAAGCAAAGCGAGAAGCTTGCCTTAATCGGACAAATCAGCACAGGCATAGCGCATGAAATCAAAAATCCGCTGGCTATTCTTTTCGGCGCATCTGAGCTGCTAAAAGAAGAAGTCGATTCTGAACCTAGGGGAGAAAGTATAGATGAATTGGTGAACGACATTTACCGTGTGGTAAGACGTATGAATGGTATTGTCACTCAATTTCTATCTTTTTCAAAGATGAATAATGAAATAGACGAATTAATCCGGATGGACAAGCTGCTGGATGAGGCGCTGCATTTATTGAGAATTAAGCTGCGCGATGCCAAAATCAACACAATTAAGGATTACCCGCCTCAGCAGACTACAATGAGTGGGAAATATAATAAATTAATGCAAGTATTTTTAAATTTGATCATCAATAGTATTGAAGCGATGCCTAATGGAGGAACATTAAGCATAAGGACATTGGTGAGCGCGGAGAATGGTAAAAGGCTATTCGTTGTCGAAGTGAAAGATACCGGAGCGGGTATTTCCGACCAAACGATGGAATGGCTGTTTAACCCATTTTTTACGACGAAACAGGAGGGCTCTGGATTGGGGCTCACGATTGCTAGAGATATCGTTATGGAGCACGGCGGGGAGCTGCAAATTCAAAGTCGTGTGGATGAGGGAACTACGATGAGGTGTAAATTCCCCATAACGGAGAGGGAGAGTACACGATGAAAAAGAAGTCAGCGACTATCATAACGCTGTTGATTGTTCTATCTCTGTCTGCTGCGATATTCATTGCGTATATGTTTAGCATGTGGAAGAAAGATAAAGCTAGTATCGCTGAAGATCTGTCCTCAAGCATGAAGCCTGTCATTACCATCGGTTCCAAATCCTTCACAGAGCAATACCTGCTCACGAAAATGACCGGTATTTTACTAAGAGAAAACGGGTTTGCCGTAAAGGAAATTATTTTTAAAGGGAGTACGAGTATTCGTTCTGCCATTGAAGCCGGAGTCATTGACCAATATTGGGATTATCCCAATACGGCGATACCTTTTTATCATCATAAATCTGTCATTATCGATGCCAATGAGGCGTTTCGCACGGTCGCGGAGGAAGATAAGAAGATCGGCCTGCATTGGCTGCCCATGACCACCGAAATTAACAATACCTGGACGCTGCTGATCAAGAAAGATCTGAAGGAGCAGTATGGTATCAAGACAATTAGCGACTTGAGCAAATATGCGAAGGAACAAAAGCCGCTCAATATGGCTACCAATAGTGAATTTCTTATTCGTGGTGACGGCATGGAACAATTTCAGAAGGTATATAAATTGGATATTCCGCGTGAGAATATTATCGTTTCCGATACGAAGCTATTCGCGCAGGCTGTGAAAGAATCACGCGTCCAAGCTGCAGTTGGTTTCGCCTCGGATGGCCGGATCAAGGCTTATGGCTTGGTCGAGCTAGAGGATGATCGCCATTTCTTTCCCCCGTATAATCCGGCACCAGTTGTTACGACTCGAATTTTAAATCAGCATCCGCAGGTGGAGACGTTATTAACAGGTCTCTCGCAAAAGATAGATCATGACAAGTTTATGTCTTTTCTTTATAAGGCAGACGTTCTGCATGAGGATGTAACCGAACTAGCAAGACAATACTTAATCGATTCAGGTTTAATTAAGAAAAAGTGAAAAAATCATACAGTGTGTAAAAACTCTACAACTAAATTGTAGAGTTTTTACACAGTTTGAAGTGCGGCTCTTGAAAAGAGCCGTATTTTTGTATGCAAAATAATTGGCACGGTTTTTGCTATATAAATAATGAGGAATAAATATATAACTTCTAGGGGGGATACAATGATCCGGTTTGAAAGCGTTAGCAAAGCTTATGCAGAAGTTCAGACGTTGGTCGATATTAGCTTTGAAGTTCAGAATGGCGAAATCGTTTCCTTAATCGGACCGAGCGGATGCGGCAAGACAACGACGCTGCGTATGGTCAACCGGCTGATCGAGCCATCATCCGGGAAAATTTTTGTCCAGGATGAAGATATTTCAAAATTAAACGCAGTGGAACTCAGACGCAATATTGGTTATGTCATTCAGCAAGTCGGTCTACTGCCGCATATGACGATCGGCAAAAATATTGGACTCGTACCCAAGTTGAAAGGGTGGAAAGAGAAGGACTATTCACAACGAATCGATGATTTGCTTGATATGGTCGGACTTGATCCGAAAGTATTCCGAAATCGTTATCCGTCTGAATTAAGCGGAGGGCAACAGCAACGTATTGGCGTCATTCGAGCGTTGGCCGCAGAACCGCCTATTGTGCTAATGGATGAGCCGTTTAGCGCACTCGATCCGATCAGTCGGGAGCAGCTGCAAGATGAGCTTGGAAAACTGCAGAAGGAAATTAATAAAACAATTCTGTTTGTCACACATGATATGGATGAGGCCTTAAAAATCTCCGATCGTATCGCAATTATGGACAAAGGGAGTATTGTACAGCTGGACACGCCAAAACATATATTGAGCCGACCAGCCAATCGCTTCGTTAGCGAGTTTATCGGGGAAAAGCGATTGAATGTACCTCGTGCTGACTCAAAAGCGACGGTCGCTCAGTTCATGATTCGATTGGAAGCGCTTCAACATCCATTGAATAAGGCAGACGATCGAGTGGAATCGCTTACTGTTAAGCATGCTCCTATGATTGAGTCTGATGAATGCTGGGAGAAGGCAGCAGCACGGATGCTCGAGTATAAAGTTAACGCACTTCCTGTTGCTATGCGTGGAGAAGTCGTTGGTTACGTAACGAAGGAAAGTATTCTCGGCGGTCTATCGGGCGTAGAGATGAGGATTAGTTAAGAAAGGAGGTTTGGTTTCTGATGGACAAGTCGACAAATGCTTTGGACTTATTCGTAAACACCTTTATTACGAACAAAAGCATCATTCTTACTGCATTATGGCAGCACATTTACATTTCGTTAACCGCATTGGTGATTTCACTTCTCATTTCCATTCCGCTTGGCATTTTTTTAACGAGAAGGAAGAATATCGCGGGGGTTGCTATTGGAATTACCGGAGTTTTTCAAACAATTCCAAGTATTGCTCTATTTGGCTTCATGCTTCCGTTCGTCGGTATTGGTGTTAAGCCGACCCTCATAGCATTAGTTCTTTATTCGCTATTACCAATCGTACGCAACGTTTATACCGGTATTCTTGAGGTGAATCAGTCCATTGTCGATGCCGGGCGTGGGATGGGGATGACGAATTGGCAAATTCTCTGGAATATTGAATTGCCGCTCGCTTTACCTGTTTTAATGGCTGGCGTACGCACAGCCGCAGTTTTGACGATCGGGGTAACGACAATTGCTGCATTTATTGGCGCTGGAGGCCTCGGCGAAATCGTTTTTAGAGGCGTGGCACTTATGCGAACAGAACTGATTATTGCAGGTGGTTTGCCTGCGGCGCTGCTGGCTGTTATAACGGAATTTTTGTTGAAGCGTTTGGAGATCAAGGTAACGCCTAACAAACAATCTAACCCCAAAAAATCAAAGCGTTTGAAAAAGAAAGTGGAAAGAATCGCTAGAGTATAAAAATATGAGGAGGATACGACAAATGAAAAAAATGAAATGGTTAGCCGTTGCAATGTCCTTGGTCGTCTTATTACTCTCTGCATGCGGAAGCAAAGCGGTGCCGGCAGCAGGTACTGCTCAACCATCTTCGGCTCCGGACAAGGCGGCTCTAGACAAAAAGAAAATCAAGATGGTTGTAGGCGGAAAAGGGTTTTCAGAACAATACTTGCTAGCTCAACTAGTCGGTCAATTGATGCAGAAAAATACCGATTATGATGTCTCTATCAATGAATCAGGTTTTGCCGCATCCTCTTTTATTAATCAGGCCATGAAAGATGGGAAGGTCGATGTATTCGTCGATTATACAGGAACCGGTTTTTTGAATGTTTTGAAAGGTAAACTTGCGCCCGAAGATACGAAGGAAACCGTATATAAGAAAGTCAAAGAGGGATATGAGAAGGAACTCGGCTTCACTTGGCTTGAACCCCTTGGATTTACGAACACGTTCACCATTCTCTTAAGAGAAGAAAAAATGAAAGAATTAAACATTTCGACCTTCTCTGACCTTGTTAAACATGCGCCTAATTTGGTGCTCGGCATCGACAATACATTCTATGATCGGCAGGATGGACTCAAGGGCTTATCGGAAAAATATGGATATAAATTTAAAGATATTAAGCAAATGGAAATTCCTCTAGCTTTTCCGGCACTTGCTGAGAAAAAGATCGACGTTCTTGTCGCTTATTCCACAGACGGACGGATACCAGCATTGAAATTGGCAGCGTTAAAAGATGATAAAAATTACTTCCCGCCTTACTACGCCGCACCGATTGTCACCTTGGATTTTGCAAAAAAATATCCGGATGCCGTTCAAGTGATCAACAAGTTAGCCGGTAAAATTAATGATCAGACCATGTCTAAGCTGAATGCGAAAGCTGATGTAGAAAAAAGAACAGTTGCCGATGTTGCTAAGGAATTTTTGATCGAAAACGGATTGATTCCGAAAAAATAGCTTTCGAATTGCCGTGCTAATAAGGAGATGAGTTGCCTTGTGGACGTTAGTTGCCATATTTTTCATACAAGTCATTTATGTCTCCAGTTTGACAACCAGAATGATTTTAACAATAAGGGGCTACCGCTACTTTGCGGCTCTATTAAGTATGGTCGATATTATGGTTTATACGATCGGTTTGAAAATCGTACTTGATAATTTGAGCAAACCCATTAGTTTAGTCGTTTATTGTGTGAGCTATGGAATCGGAATTCTCGTTGGCATGAAGCTGGAAGAGAAACTAGCGCTCGGCTACATTAATGTGCAAGTAATTCCGAGCAGCCGTGAGATTTCGTTATCTTCCATTCTGCGTGGGAAAGGCTATGGCATTACGCAGTGGATGGGAGAGGGAATGGACGGCGAACGTGTTTTGCTGTCGATTACGATGCAAAGGCGAAACCAGAGTCAGCTGCTTCAGGAAATTGAGAACGTCGATCCGCATGCCTTTGTGGTCACTCATGACATCAAACAATATCGTGGCGGCTTTTTTGCCGGACAATTAGGAGGAAATAAAAAATGAAAATAACATCGATTGACATTAAACATTACCGAATTCCGCTTGATCCTCCATTTAGAGCATCTTGGGATCCTAAACCGCGTACTCAGTTCGGCTCCACGGTTGTTTCCGTTCATACGGATGAAGGTATTACAGGTGTTGCGTCCGGAGATTTAATGGTCGGTTTCGCCGGGCATGAAAATTTATTTATCGGTCAAGATCCATTCCAAATCGAACGGCATTCACAAATCATTGATAATATCGATTTGCATTACGGCCGAAACTGGCCGCTTGACCTCGCTTTATGGGACCTTATGGGCAAAGCGACCGGCCAGCCCATCTATAAGCTGTTGGGGGGCCGGCAAGATAAGATGCTCGCTTATGCGTCTACGGGTGAAATGCTTGCTCCTGAAGTCCGTGCTGAACGAGCAATCGGCTTGGTGGAAGAAGGATTTAAAGCGATGAAAATTCGCTTTCATAATGCAAACCCTAGAGATGATATTAGGATCGTGGAAGCCGTTCGCAAGGCTGTTGGCAACAAGCTGGAAATTATGGTTGACGCCAATCAAGGCTGGAAGATGCCTTGGGATGTCGAAAGAACGTGGGATTTAAAGCAAGCCTATCAAGTAGCCAAGGAACTCGAAAACCTCGGTGTCCTTTGGCTGGAGGAGCCTTTGCCGAGTCATGATTTTGTAGGTATGGCACAGCTTCGTCAAATGGTTGGTATTCGCATTGCCGGAGGCGAAATGAACCGGAATTGGTACGATTTTAGAGAAATGATACGGCATGGTTCATTGGATGTCTACCAACCAGATGTAGCTTTGACTGGCGGATTCACACAAATTAAGAAAGTAGCCGAGATGGCGCAGGCCAACGGGCACTGGTTTACGCCTCACAGCTGGAGCAACGGTGTGGGTATGCTTGCCAACCTGCAACTTACTTGCGCGATCAGTACATGTCCTTATTTCGAGGTACCTTATGATCCACCGACTTGGACACCGGAGCGCCGGGATTTCATTCAAGCTGACAAGATGAGGGTCGATAAGGATGGTTACATCTCTGCGCCTGATAAGCCGGGATTAGGGTTCGAATTGGATACAGAAATGTTAGCTAAATATGAAATCAATCAAGTTCACATGTGGTAGACAACAATGGAGAAGATGCGGACGGAAGAGGATTTTTTAGGGAAAGTGTCAGTTCCGGCAGAAGCCTTATATGGTATTTATACCGTAAGAACAGTTCGTAATTTATCTTTTTCCGGGCGACTATTAGGTGCCTATCCGGCCTATATTCGTTCACTCGCATTCGTGAAAAAGGCAGCTGCAAAAGCAAATTATGAAGCCGGAGTCGTTGACGAGCGAATATGTGAAGCCATTGAAGCGGCGTGCCACCAAATCATTTCAGGTGAGTATGAGGATCAATTTCCCGTTGATATTTTGTGTGGTGGCGGCGGCACCGGAATTAACATGAATATGAACGAAGTGATTGCAAATGTCAGCAATGAGCAGCTCGGCGGGAAGCGTGGCGTCTACGACCTCGTTCATCCGGTTGACCATGTCAGCGCCTCACAATCTTCAACCGATGTATGTCATACGGCCATGCGCATGACGATTATAGAGCTATGGAAGAAGTTGGACGGAGCTTTAAACAAACTGGTTTGTTCCTTGGATCAAAAGGCTGTCGAGTTTATGCCGATCCGGACGATCGCCCGCACCTGCTTTCAAGATGCGACAACGATCACAATGGGTAACCAGTTCAGCGGTTATTCAGCTGTCATTGAACGGCGAAGGAAAGAAATCGATCGTGCGGCCGACAGGTTATACATGATTAACTTGGGTGCAACTGTTGTCGGAACTGGAATTAGTGCACCTGAAGCATACCGGAAGGTTGTTGTCGATAAGCTGCGTGAAGTTACGGGTTCCTTCGATTTGCGCTTGCGCGATAATTTGTTCGATGCTGCTCAAAATTTTGATGATCTGGCGGAAGTTTCTTCTCGGCTCGCGTTACTGGCATCGACGCTAAGCAAAATTGCACATGATTTCCGCATGCTGTCCTCAGGTCCGGAAGCTGGGTTTGCAGAGCTGCAATTGCCTGCTGTGCAGCCGGGGTCATCTTTCTTCCCAGGGAAAATCAACCCAGTTGTCCCGGAGACGATGATTCATTGCTGTTTTCAGATGATCGGCTTTGACCGAACCGTACAAGCGGCATACGAGCATGGCGAATTGAACTTGAACGTATGGGAAGGGCTAGCCGCATGGAACATTTACGAATCGATGCGCATGTGTTCAGAAGCTGTCGACCATTTCGTTTCGGACTGTGTCAACGGAATCACGGTGAACGAAGAACGCTGTAAGCAATATGCGGAAAGCACAATCCCGTTTGTTCTTGAGCTTAAAGTAAAAGAAGGATATTCGAGCGTTTCGAACATGCTTAAGGAAGCGGGAAAAAAAGGTATCAGCATTAAAGAACTAGTTCAACAAGGAGGAGAATAAGCGTGGAAAATCCAAAACTAGAATGGGCCAAAGAATGGCTAGAAACGACGAAGCAGCTCTACATCAACGGTAAATGGAAAGATAGCTCGAGCAATCATCAAATCGATTCGATAAACCCAGCAACAGGTCAGGTGCTCGGTCATATTCAAGAAGCGACGAGAGATGACGTTGATCAAGCTGTAACAGCCGCTCAGAACGCTTTTAAAAGAGGTCCGTGGCCGTCTATGGGACGCAAAGCACGTGCCAATGTCATGCGCCGAATTGCTGAAGTTATTCGTATGCATCGTGCAGAATTAGCGACACTTGAAGCTCTTGATAATGGGAAATTATACAAGGAAGCCTATTACGACGACTTGGGCGAATCGGCTGATATTTTTGAATACTACGCAGGTTGGACAGATAAAATTCATGGTGAAACAATGCCGGTTGAAGGAGAGTTTCTAAACTACACGCTGCGTGTGCCAGTTGGCGTATGCGGTCAGATTGTGCCGTGGAATTACCCGATGCTGATGTCTACTTGGAAGCTGGCCCCGGCACTTGCCACGGGCAATACCGTTGTACTCAAACCATCTAGTGCAACACCATTTTCCGTCGTTCGTTTATTCGAAATATTACACGATGAACAAGTGCTGCCGCCTGGCGTCATTAACTTGATTTTGGGAAGCGGAAAAACCGGCTCCTATATTTCCAGTCATTTAGAGGTCAATAAAGTCTCCTTTACAGGGAGCACAGCCGTCGGCAAACAGCTTGTTCACGATTCGGCAGATTCGAACTTGAAGACGGTAACGCTCGAACTTGGCGGCAAGTCGCCAAACATTATTTTCAATGATCCACCCGATGTGGAGTATGCGATTGAACGTTCATTTACTGGGCTATTTACCCATAAGGGTGAAAAATGCTCCTCACCGACTCGCCTTTTCGTTCATAGGTCCTTATACGATTATACAGTTACGCGGCTTGCTGAGTTGGCGGATCGCTATGTACTTGGAGATCCGTTTGATCCGAGGAGTGATCAAGGAGCGCAATGTACGAAATCGCACATGGAGAAAATATTGGAGTATATCGAAATCGGAAAAGCCGAAGGCGCACGTGTCGCAGCCGGAGGCGGGCGGGATATGACCGGTTCGAACGCAAATGGCTATTTCGTTAGACCTACGATTTTAGCAGATGTGACAAATAGCATGAGAGTTGCGCAAGAAGAAATTTTTGGACCTGTGCTTGTTGTGATCCCTTTCGACGATGATGAGGAAGTCATAGAGATGGCTAACGATACTATTTACGGTTTGGCCGCAGGGCTGTGGACGAAAGACATCACTCGCGCTCATCGGATCGCAGCGAGGCTAGATGCAGGTGCAGTCTTTATCAACAAATACGGCTGTTACGATTTGGCCAGTCCGTTCGGCGGCTTTAAAGAAAGCGGTTGGGGCAAAGAATGCGGCATTCAATCGCTTGATTCGTATACGAAAGTAAAATCGATCTGGGTCAACTTAAACTAAATGAATGATGGAGAGTGTAATATGAAAGTTAAGGCAGCGATACGCACAGAACTCGGTAAACCACTTGTCATTGATTATGTTGATTTGGCTCCTCCTAAAGCTAATGAAGTGTTGGTCAAAATTGGCGCTTCAGGCGTGTGTCATAGTGATTTGAACAGTTTGAACGATCCAACACTTCGCTTACCGAACATTCTCGGGCACGAAGGATCGGGCATCGTCGTTGAAATTGGAGCCAATGTAAAAAGTGTGAAAGTGGGAGATAAAGTCGCTTTAAGCTGGATTCCGTATTGCGGCGTATGTTTGTTTTGTAAGAACGGCCAGGTCCATTTATGCGAAACAGCGTTCGGGCCTATATTCGACGGCACCTTGCTTGACGGTACATCACGGTTAAGTAAAGACGGCGAGACGGTCTATCACGATTCGGTCTTATCTACTTTTGCTGAATATGCCGTTGTATCAGAAATGTCCTGTGTGAAAATTCCAGACCAAATGCCATTTGCACAAGCAGCTTTGCTTGGATGCGGTGTCGCAACCGGATATGGTGCAGCCGTATATGCAGCGGGGGTAACAGCGGGGTCTACCGTAGCCGTCTTCGGTATAGGCGGTGTTGGTGTCAATGCGATTCAAGGAGCTCGAATCGTCGGAGCGTCGAAGATTATAGCCTGTGACCTCAAAGATCAGAACCTGGAGATTGCCAGAAAGTACGGTGCAACGCATACCATTAATGTCGGTAAAGAGGATGTCGTTGAAGCGTTAAAAGAGTTAACAGATGGCTATGGGGTCGATTTCGCGATTGATGCGACGGGTAACACGAACGCAACCGTTAGCGCTTGGCTTGGGACGCGCAGGGGGGGGACTACAGTTGCTGTCGGATGGTTCAACCCGAATAAAGAATTGAATATTCCTGCAAAAGCGTTTCATCGTCAAGCCAAAACACTCAAGGGCAGTCTTTACGGGAATATTAACCCGCTGAGAGATATAGCGATTTTGGCGCAGCTTTATTTAGACGGTAAGCTGCTGCTTGATGAACTTATATTGGAGAAAATTAGTCTTGATGAAATCAATAACGCGCTAGACTCATTCCATGATTGCAATTGTGTAAATGTAGGTCGCTCAGTTGTCATGTTTGAGTAAGTGTAAGATGAGAAGCTGCTCCGAATGGGCGGCTCTTCTTTTTTTTCACATATGGAGTCGATTCTAATTGTATCTGCATCAAAAAGGAGGTAGGCGTGTGAAAGAAACAGTATGTATTACGGGCGCAAGTAGAGGTCTTGGCTATGAGCTAACTAAACTTTTTTATGTGCATCATTATCGTGTGTTTCCATTGGTAAGATCAATTACTGCGGCTGAAAATCTTCTCAACGAAATGCCCAA
Source organism: Paenibacillus phytorum (assembly GCF_013141715.1). Lineage (GTDB taxonomy): Bacteria > Bacillota > Bacilli > Paenibacillales > NBRC-103111 > Paenibacillus_E > Paenibacillus_E phytorum. The sequence continues at coordinate 29,551 of NZ_WHOA01000191.1, forward strand.
TTGCCATCCAATTATCGCTGATGTAGCTGAGGATACATGTACCGACATTTTGAAATCAGCTTTAAGCGCCCATACGGATGTGCTGGATATTTTGATCAACAATGCAGGGATACCGGGAATTGCTTACCAAATTACAACGGTCACGACGCAGGAGACGAGTGCGTTATTTAATGTGCATAACTTAGGCGTCATTCGTACGGTACAGGCTACACTCAGCTTTCTCGAAAGATCAGCTAAACCAAGAATTATTAATGTTTCGTCTAGACTAGCCTCTTTGACAAAGACAGCATCGGGAGAGTTCAATGAAGGCGGGTTTAGCTATTCCTATAGAATGGCCAAAGCCGCACAAAATATGTTAACTCTCTGTTTGGATCAAGAGCTAAGGAGCAAGGGCGTTCATGTGAGCTCGGTTCATCCTGGGAAAATCAATACAAATTGTGCATCCTATGATGCCAATTTGGAGCCAAATGAAGCAGCAAAAAAAGTTTTTGATTGGTGCAAAACGGCCGGTGTTCATAATTCAGGTAGTTTTGTAGAGCCTGGGATGGGGGGATTACCTTGGTAATCTTATTGAGATAAGTACAGCTAATGGAAATACATGGCTGCCTACACCATGGTTGGAGCCACAAAACCTTTTTTCTTGGAGACGGCAGGAAACATTCAAAGTGAATTGGTTTGAATGTAAAATGTTATGGCAATAATGCGATTCAGCATTAACGTGTGTATGTAGATTGATCTAAAGTTCGACTAGCTTGATGAAATCGGGCTATTTGGAATACACGCTTTGGCGCTCTTGTAGGATCAGCTGGGTTACTGATTTATTTAATCCTATGTTAAGTGAACAACTGAACATTATTCAGCTATCGGGTTTGTAGTGGGAATTTACGTTGCTTTGTGTTCTCATCGTCAAAAAATTCGACAATACGATTCGTAATCAGAAGATTGGATTTGTTTTTCAGAGATTTAACTTGCTGCCAAGGTTAAATGCTTATGAGAATGTGGAGTTGCTATTGATCTATCGGGGACTGAGCAAAAAGGATTGAGAGCCACTCGTTTTGCATGCACTGGAATCGGTGGATTTATTGGATCGCA
>NZ_WHOA01000192.1 GCF_013141715.1 Paenibacillus phytorum
GTAAGCAATATTCATAAGATAGCTCCTGTAACCATCGCAACGTTAAGTCCGGCTGCGCCTAACGGCAAGAACAGCTGGTACACGACGGATGTGACCGTAAGCCTATCTGTAAGCGCCAGTGTTTACGGAGGCTCCGTAACAACGGAATACCAAGTGAATGACGGTGAATGGATCGTTTACACCGGCTCCATTCCAGCTTTCGGTTACGGAACTAATAAGCTCGGATACCGCAGCAAGGATCAGGCAGGCAATGAAGAACAACTCAAAACCGTCGAATTTAAAGTCGACATGACAGCACCAGTGCTTTCCGTCCAGTTGGATAAGACGTCGATTTGGCCAGCGAATCATAAAATGGTGACGATCAATGCCACGCTGAATTCTAGTGATGCTACATCGGGCGTTGAATCCGTGGTATTAACGTCCATCACGAGCAATCAACCGAATAGCGATCCAAGCGACATTCAGGCCAATTTCGGTACAGCCGCCACTTCCTTTAGCTTGCGTGCAGAGAAGTCGCGCATCTATACCATCACGTATACAGCTACCGATAAAGCTGGCAACAAAACGGTTGAATCTGTTACCGTCATAGTTCCTCATGATCAATCCGACAAATAGGGTGCACCTGGATCGTTTGTTGCGCTTTATGAAATTGCTACTCTCCCTGAAGAGGAGCGCGACAAGCCGCAAATAAGATTTTACACAGGCACTTTAGTGTACTTGAACGATAAGTACACTAAAGTGCCTATTTTCCAATGAAAAATGCAATGAAATGCTCTTTTTACACTAGGATTTGTGAACTGGTTAAAGTAAGATGTGGTCAACTGAGAGGACATGGATCATAACCGCCAGTTTCCTCCCGCTGGATTGTCGCCTGTCAATGGATATCAAGCACTTGTTGTTTCCAGCTATGCAACACGGTGGAAATTCCAGCTCCGAAGCGCTTTGAGGGTGTCCGCTTTTCATTCTAGGTGCACATTTTATAGAAAACACACAATTTGGAGTACACAATTTAACCATTTTACAGAAGAATACTCTTTTTACAATGTAACCTTTTATTATTATTTGCTACTATTACTACAATTCAACCCTTACGTTTATCGTTCGATGTTATTTCCCTCCGAAACTGCTTACTCCTTCATTATGGGATCCGGAATGAAATAATTGAGATTAACGATATCCTTGACGGCACTCGGGCGATTTGTTTTCGGGGGTGATAACAATGTAGACAAAAACGTATGCGCAAGCGAGAAAAAAATAAATATTTTAGGAGGAAGATTAAATGCTTAAAAGGCAACTTAATGCTTTAGTCGTACTGTGTATGCTAATAAGCCCATTCTTTATCCCAGGGAACAGCGTACAGGCAGCCACAAACGCTTCCACCAACAAGATCCAGTCAGAATTCTTTGTATCACCCTCAGGAAGTGATACCAATGACGGTTCTTACGATCATCCTTTCGCCACCCTGCAGGCGGCTCGGGATGCCGTTCGCTTGATCAACAGCAATATGACGGGTGATATATACGTATTTGTTGCTGCTGGGGATTATTACGTCAATAATACGATATCTTTTAATGAAAGTGACTCGGGAACCAATGGATTTAATGTCATTTATCGAAATTTGGATAGCTTAGGAACCGCGAAGTTCATTGGCGGCAATAAAGTAACTTCAGAGTGGAATGTGGTAGAGCGTACAGGTGCGGATACAGACCTGCCTGCTAGCGCTAATGGAAACGTATACAAAACCTTTGTCGGCACAGGGATTAATTTCAATACTTTATATGTGAACGATACAAGGGCAGTAATGGCAAGAACCAAAAATTTAAATATTGATCCGAGATTTCCTGCTTCTCAAACGGATTATATGAGATCAGCAGGCGGCGGAGTCAGTAATTTGATCTATAATGCCGGTGATATTGATGCGGCCTCATTAAACGGACTAGTCAACGCGCAGGCACGCGGCGAACTAGACGCCCAGGTGTATATGTGGGACGGAGGATATTGGGACTGGATGACGGATACCATCCCATTAGCGAGTATTAATACTTCAACTCGCAATATAACCTATAAAACCGTACCGGGAAATCCTGCGGCTTATCGTCCCAAATATGCGACACGTAATAACGCGCGATACTTTTTACAGGGCAATTTAGGATTCTTGGATCAGCCTGGTGAATATTACTTTAACAAAAATACCGGATATCTTTACTACTATCCGTTAGCCGGATCCGAAAGCTTGGATAGCCAGGACATTGTGATCCCTGCCGTTGAGAAAATCATTGATATCATGGGAACGTCCCGTACAAGCATGGTAACGCATATCACCTTCAGCGGCCTGGAATTTAAAGACACGAATTTCCCAGATTACTACGCCTATGGTTGGAACTGGGGAGATGCCGGTGATGGAGTGGGCTATTATCCGCCTGCAGCTGCAGGAAGCACACAGCCGTCATATGCCGAACAATCCGAAAGAGTTGAGTTTCAGGTGGGTGTCATTACACTGACCAATACCAACAACATTACGATTACTAATTCGCATATCAAAAATGCGGGTATGTTCGGTATTGAACTCTACCTTGCCAATGATCATACCTTAATTAGCAATAGCCTTATCGAATTTACCGGACATGGCGGCGTCAATATCGAAGGCGGTTATCCCGGAGTAGGCGGAGATACAAACGGAAACGGCTACAGCAACAATAACACCGTTACCAATAGCATGATCCATGATATTGGTCAGTTGGTGGGTCAAACCTCCGGTGTTACAATCAATAATTCCGGATATAACACGATTTCACATCTTGAGATATACAACTCTCCAAGAAGAGGAATATTCGTAACGGCAGGATATAGCAGAAATCCAAACGTAGCCTATCCAAACGGCGATAAAAATTTTAATATTATGACGGATATGTATACGCATGATAATTCTTTCTCCTATATTTACTTACATGACATGCAACAGGACGGTGGGGATGACGGCGCATTCTTCTCCTACTCTTTATACAAGGGTTCAACGAATTACAAACCGAATTATATTAATCAGATGCTTATAGACAGCACTGCAGCAAACCCAAGCATGACAGACATCGCACCCAATGGTATAAATCTGGATGTGGGGGCTTCTGGATTTCAAATCAGCAATCTTAAAACTGTAAATCCTCAGCATTTTAATGCAGAGGTAAACACGATTACTCAGTATGGCGATAAGATAACGCTTACGAACACCAATATTGATTTTGGTTCGCATACGAATCAACTAAACACGTTTAATGATTCCTTAATGGATTATGCAAACATAGGTGTGGGGACTGACTTTCCAAGTGTTTATTTGCCCGTCAGAAACTCATTTCAGGAACCAAGCAACATTTATTTCAAAGATGCGTTTGAAAGCGGTATCGATTTATCAAAATGGTCTTTTAAAGGAAATGCGCCTGTTGTAACTACGGAATGGATGTCTGAGGGTGCATTGAGTGGGAAGCAGGCTTTGAAGATCAATAGTGATAGCGCAGCAACTGGTTCTAAACCTGTGTTATATCGCAATTTTTCAACGAATCTTAATAAAATTGTGACTGTAAAATTGTTCGATAGACAGAGTGGTAATCAGGCTCCTTACGATTCAGGTACCTCGATCTCGTCAACGGTAAAATCCTTGGCGCGAGTAGACAATGGCAGCAATGCTGTTGGGTTAGGTCTGGACACAACTGTAAATGGAAGCTTTTATGTCATGTTGAATGGAACGACTGAAAGTGCAACTCCTGTTCGTCGGATCTACGGCTGGCATGAGTTGAAATGGGATTACACAAGCGGTACTGATGTAAAACTATACATCGACGGCGTATTCGTTGGGACCATAAACAACGTGACTAATTTCAATCATGTTGATCTAGGTTCTGATGATGGCAAAGGCGTAAGCTATTACGACCAATTGTACATCTATGGAGGCAATGTTGCGCCAGAGGCGGGTTCAATACCGATGCCCGTTGTACCTGCTTATGATTCTTCCAATGATAATGTCGTTCGGCTAGATAAAAACTTTGAAGACGGCGTGGTACCAACCTTTAGTCTCAAGGGTGCAAATCCTCCTGTATTGAGCGTTATAACCGATCCGAATAATTCGAGTAATAAAGTACTGCAAGATGTGATCGGGGATGGGCAAGGTTATTATCAAACGGGAGCCCCATGGAACAACTATATAGTCAATATGAAGTGGAAATTTGTTGGTTGGGGAACTAATAATGTCCTGAATCAGCAATATGATAATTTTACAATCTATGTGATGACGAATGGAAGTGAACCGAATCCTCCAGCCTATCAAGTCGTCTATAGAAGGAACAAATTAGGAATCACTGGTTTTCCATCGGGCACACCTTACTTTGAAATTTCGAAGCATACTCCTACAAGTGATATATCACTAGGAAAGGCTGCAGTGCCAAGCGGGTTCGTTGCAACAGACTGGCATAACCTTGAAATCCAAACATACGGTGGCAAAGTCGGGTTTGTTGTTGACGGAACCAAAATTTTATCGGCTAATGACGGGACTTACACCTCTGGGGGTGTAGCTTTTGGTGGAATTAACTCCACTGTCTTGCTGGACGATATTAAGATTACCTCCAATCCGACGTTCGTAAGTTATGGATCAAACTTCAACCTGGGCAACGTTAACTTGAACGGTACTTTCAATCCAGGTTATTTAACGTATGGAGCCACTGTTATCGATAATTCACAGCCTGTCACTTTGAAAAGACCTGTACCACTGATCGCTGGTGCGAGTACCGCTGTTTCGCTTAACGGTGTCGATATTACAGCAAGCTTCCCTGACTATACAACTCAGACTGCGCTGAATCTAATGAAAGGAAGAAATACGTTGGTTCTATCGGAAACCACGACGGCAGGAACCAAAAACTATACGATTTACATTGAGAAAGTCTATACGATCTCATCCATTGATCCAATTGCGCCAATAACAACCGAACTTGGAACGGCTCCTGTTGTGCCGGCAGCAACCCAGATTACATTTGGCGACGGTACCAGCCAAACCGCTAACATTGTGTGGGATACTGTAAAACCGTCGGATTATAAAAAGACGGGGATGTTTACGGTAAATGGACAACTTGTTGGATTTAATGCTCAAGTTAGTGCAACAGTATCTGTTGAGGGACTCAAGTCTATTGGTACCCTTGAAGATGTGACCACTCTCGCCGGTACAGCGCCGGTGCTAGCAGAGACAATTAGCGCCCAATTCTCAAACGGAGCGAGAGAATTAGCGTTAAATTTCGCAAATCTCGACCCTGCGCTGTATGCAAACCCAGGCACATTCATTGCGGTTGCAAAAGTTGATCAGTATGCTGGGGATGTATTGCAAAAAGTGACAGTTAGCAACATCGACAAGACGCCTCCGGCTGAAGCAACGTTGTCAGCTGACGTTACAGCGCCAACCAATAGGGACGTTAC
>NZ_WHOA01000002.1 GCF_013141715.1 Paenibacillus phytorum
GTATGTACGTTGAATTCTGACCGTAAGGACAGGTGGAGCGCATACAAGTGAGAATGCCGGTATAAGTAACGAAAAGATCAGTGAGAATCTGATCCGCCGAAAACCTAAGGGTTCCTGAGGAAGGCTCGTCCGCTCAGGGTAAGTCGGGACCTAAGGCGAGGCCGAAAGGCGTAGTCGATGGACAACAGGTGGAAATTCCTGTACCACCGTAGCCGTTATGAGCAATGGAGTGACGCAGAAGGATAGTGACGCGAGCTGATGGATGCTCGTCCAAGCAGTGAGGCTGATGTGTAGGCAAATCCGCACATCGTAAGGCTGGGCTGTGATGGGGAGGGAAACTTTAAGTACCGAAGGTCATGAGTTCACACTGCCAAGAAAAGCTTCTAGCCAGGCGAAGGTGCCCGTACCGCAAACCGACACAGGTGGGTGAGAAGAGAATTCTAAGGCGCGCGGAAGAACTCTCGTTAAGGAACTCGGCAAAATGACCCCGTAACTTCGGGAGAAGGGGTGCCTCGGTAGGGTGAATAGCCCGAGGGGGCCGCAGTGAAAAGGCCCAAGCGACTGTTTAGCAAAAACACAGGTCTGTGCGAAGCCGCAAGGCGAAGTATACGGGCTGACGCCTGCCCGGTGCTGGAAGGTTAAGAGGAGTGGTTAGGGGCAACCCGAAGCTATGAATTGAAGCCCCAGTAAACGGCGGCCGTAACTATAACGGTCCTAAGGTAGCGAAATTCCTTGTCAGGTAAATTCTGACCCGCACGAATGGCGTAACGACTTGGGCGCTGTCTCAACGAGAGATCCGGTGAAATTTTAATACCTGTGAAGATGCAGGTTACCCGCGACAAGACGGAAAGACCCCATGGAGCTTTACTGCAGCTTGATATTGGACTTTGGTACGATCTGTACAGGATAGGTGGGAGCCTTTGAAGCCTGAGCGCCAGCTTGGGTGGAGGCATCGTTGGGATACCACCCTGATCGTATCGGAGTTCTAACCTGGTACCGTGATCCGGTATGGGGACAGTGTCAGGTGGGCAGTTTGACTGGGGCGGTCGCCTCCTAAAATGTAACGGAGGCGTTTAAAGGTTCCCTCAGAATGGTTGGAAATCATTCGCAGAGTGCAAAGGCATAAGGGAGCTTGACTGCGAGACCTACAAGTCGAGCAGGGACGAAAGTCGGACTTAGTGATCCGGTGGTACCGAATGGAAGGGCCATCGCTCAACGGATAAAAGCTACCCTGGGGATAACAGGCTTATCTCCCCCAAGAGTCCACATCGACGGGGAGGTTTGGCACCTCGATGTCGGCTCATCGCATCCTGGGGCTGAAGTAGGTCCCAAGGGTTGGGCTGTTCGCCCATTAAAGCGGTACGCGAGCTGGGTTCAGAACGTCGTGAGACAGTTCGGTCCCTATCTGTCGCGGGCGTAGGAAATTTGAGAGGAGCTGTCCTTAGTACGAGAGGACCGGGATGGACGTACCGCTGGTGTACCAGTTGTCTCGCCAGAGGCATCGCTGGGTAGCTATGTACGGAGGGGATAAGCGCTGAAAGCATCTAAGCGCGAAGCCCCCCTCAAGATGAGATTTCCCAGTATGTAAGACCCCTTGTAGACGACGAGGTTGATAGGTTCGAGGTGGAAGTGCAGCAATGCATGCAGCTGACGAATACTAATCGGTCGAG
>NZ_WHOA01000193.1 GCF_013141715.1 Paenibacillus phytorum
GTCAAAGACATTAGTGCACGGCTGTAAATAACCGGATCATTAGCAAACATGAATTCAACAACTCCTTTACACCACAGCGGTAATCTTCTTCATCTATGACTAAAACAGATGATGAGAAATTGATAATAGTAAGATAACTGCAATGACCAAACACAGAATAATTAACTTTTTTTCCTGCTTTTGATAACGCGTTCCACAACAATCCCCTTTCAAAATTCGAATGTTCCTTAGTATCATCGAATTCATGAAAAATATGTACAAATTACCAATTAATATTACAGGCACAAAAGGGCAATATTAAGAAACATATAAATTCATGGTGAAAGGTTATCGGCCACTTTAATTGTCAGTGAAATCGTACCTGCCAATGACTGTGGCTCTTTACTTTCAACACCGACATGCTAATGACGATTAAAGATCGTCTGTCGCCGGTAAAAGAAAGGGTGAAGTCAGAACTTCGTTTTGCCAAACTTCACATACCACTCGATATCAATCTCTAGGTTTGCTGCGAAATATATATCTTCTAGCTCAAAGAGAACAGGACCTCCGCAGTGCAATGAGTCATAAGACGGCCAACTCCTAGTTTCCCTGTGAAATCGCAGTTTTACCATGCTGGTTCCCTTCTTACTAACTCAGTGCTTTAAACTTTTTAAATTTAAGGTATATTCTGCTTTTAGATTGAAAAAAATAAGTGCACCAAAGTAAATAATGATTGCGGGAGGGATAACAAAATGAAAGCAAAATATGATAATACCACTCTGTGGTTAGTTGCGTCAGTCGTAATCATAGGAATAATTTTGCTTTATATAGCATTCAAATTTATTTTCTAGTCTAAAAAAATTGCTCGAAAATCAGAGCAAGTGGTAAGAATTTCGATTGGGCAATTATTATTCTCACAGGTACCTATTACAAAAGTTGGTGGAGACTTGTCGGATTAGCACCGAATCATAACAAGATCGACCCGTTTTTGTTCGGCAAATGCTCTTTCAGGAATTGAGAATTGTAAGAAAGAGGCATGGTGATTTTGAGGTAATCATACTGTCCGTACTAACCAGTCTCACCCGTTCTGTTAGCTCCCCGTCCTCACGTTACGAGCATTTGTTACTTATAAATTCCAGAGAAGTATCATTTGCACGCTTATGAATAATCAAAAATTCATCCAATTTTTTAAAAAATATTGTGCTTTTCAAGAGCATATTAATGACAAAACACAAGATAATACAATAGTGTTAAACCTCACAAAAAGGAGAACTGCAATATGAATTATCTTCTTTATATTATTGGTTCGGGGATTGTGGTAATTGGTTTGATTCTTTCATTCATTTTTGCAAGAAAACAAGAAAAACGTGAGATGGATAATAGTATGAGTGCAGCGACATATAAGCATCGAGTAGTAGCCAATCCTGGTTTCATTGCTTATGTTTCATTCATTCTGATTGGCCTACTTGTTATAGGCTATGTCTCGATATTTCGCTAACCAATTCCTAAAAAAGGTGGTCTAAGTTAATATGGATAAAAAAAGATATTATGTCTCTGTCCAAGCGGGGACTGTTATGGAAAATCAAGGCGATGCCTCATATGAGCTTGAAATAGATGCTACACCCGATGATATAGATAGACTGAAAGAGGGTTTTGAAGAACTGGAAAATTTTGACCAAACATCATTTATTCAAGTAGCTTCGGCTTTAGGTATTGCATACCATTACGACGAATCAAATGATGGTTATGATTATTATCTTCAAGAAGTCTATGCCTTGATAAATGAGCTTGGTACAGAGGAAACGAAACAACATATTCAGAAAATGAATGTTTTGACATAAAACGTTTTCGTCTAAAATGTATCGTAGGGAGCCCGCGCGGTGCCTACCTAACTCTTACTAGGAAACAAATGCCCTAATTCATTAATTGAATTAGGGCATTTGTTTCACGCGATTAAATTTGTAAGTTATTTAATCTTGATCTTTCTTTATTTCTTATAATCAATTGCCAAAAGAACATCTTTAGTTAATCTATGAATGATATTAATCTCATCCAAACTTCTGGATTTAAGAAGTAGTTTTAGCGAATCAATCATTTTTTCTTTATCTAACTCATCTCTTGAGTCTAGAATTTCAAAATCCTCAAACACTTCCTTAGGATGTACATCTAACGCTTCAATGATCCTCTCCAATGTTTCTAAGGATGTCCAGCTATCCTCATGAAATTTGGCCACAAGAGGTCAATTTGTAGGCCAAGAGCTGTTCCAGAAACAACCCCAACGGCTACCGTAATGACATATCCACGTGTCCA
>NZ_WHOA01000194.1 GCF_013141715.1 Paenibacillus phytorum
GTCCTAGACTGCCGCTTTTTTATTGAAATATCGTTACCCGTCGTATTCAACGAAGTTCTTGGTGATAGTTTCTGCTGTTTTGGGAGACAGTATGAAGTCCATATTCATGCTGCCATGACTTACTCATGTATCACATACCAAGTGCCGTGAAGCCGGATGTACCCCGTTACATTGACGTGCTTCGGTTTGAACCACAAGATAATCCATTTCAAGGCTGCACAACCTTTCATGTGAGCTCTACGCTCTATATTTTGTCAATGGCCCAGTCTGTTAAGTGATTGGCTAAGAATGCATTCCAAGGGAGTTGCTGGCATCTTTAAAAAATTTAACTAATCAAATAAAGTGATGCGACGCCCAGTATGGGAACTACAAAGAGCATGATCCCGAGTCGAATTGAAATTAAATCTTCGTGTGAGTACACTGAAGCCACAACCTTTCTATGTATAGTACAATATTTATTCAATTTGAGTCTTGTCGAATCCTTTGATGAAAAAACACTACTTTTGTCAGCTTGCTTTTTCAAAAAAAAGAAACCACTCATAGGTGGTCTCGAAGTCGCGGAAAGACATTGAAGCTTGGTGCGACTCATTCGTCGCCCGAGATTTCTCTCGATCGTTCATGTCATTATGGGCCTATCCAATCAGCTTAAACAGATATGTCTTTCTTCTGTTTAACGGACGCGCTGCCAAGTTGTAGAAACAGATTAATCGTAAACAAGACAACGCCAACAACTACGAGCAGAGAGCTGACAATAACAACAGGCAGCAAGACTGAATTCCCGGATACGATTTCGATGGCGAGACCGATCTGCATAACGGGTAAGCCAATATTATGTAACCAGAAGTGAGTCTTGGCAAGGCTTGTGTCTGCTGCTTTTGGATAGAAGTGATAGATGACCCCGAACAAAGCCATGGAAACCCATCCGAGCAAATTGAAATGAGCGTGTACGGAAGCGAGTCTAAAATCTTGCATGATTCCCATGGTCATACCTAGAAGCACACCTACCGTAAAATAAATCGCAGCAATTTTCAAAAATGTCTTTGCCATCCTCGTAATCCCTCCCCAAAATATCCATTACATTAATATTGTATGTTATATACAACAAAAAGCAATGCGTTAGGAATCAAATCGGATTATCGATATCCAATATTTATGATTCTTTTTTCAACAAATTGGGTAAAATAAAATGAACTTAAAAAACCATGGCGGGTGTAAATCATGTTTTCTGTCATTAAACGATTTTTAATCGGTCAGCCATTAAAGTCAAACGAACTAGGGGAACAAAAGCTTAATAAAAAGAAAGCTTTAGCTATCCTCTCTTCCGACGCTTTATCATCCGTTGCCTATGGGCCTGAGCAGATTCTACTAGTATTGATTACCGTAAGTGCTGCAGCTTATTGGTACACAATCCCGATCGCAATAGGCGTTCTGTTTCTTCTATTAGCACTTATTTTGTCATACCAACAAATCATATATGCCTATCCGCACGGAGGCGGGGCCTATGTCGTATCGAAGGAAAATCTCGGGATGAACGCGGGTTTATTTGCAGGAGGATCCCTTTTAGTTGATTACATACTAACGGTGGCGGTCAGTATCTCGGCAGGTACGGATGCCATTACTTCTGCCTTTCCGCATTTACATCCTTATACTGTGGTTATTGCCATCCTACTTGTTATATTCATTACGATCTTAAATCTTAGGGGTATAACCGAGTCGGCTTCTATTTTAGCTTATCCAGTTTATCTATTTGTACTGGCTTTGTTTATCTTAATTGGAGTCGGATTATACAATATCGTAACCGGGAATGTCTCAGCTGAACTGCATGCTCCAATTGGCACGCCTGTTGCAGGTATTTCCTTGTTTTTATTACTAAGAGCATTCTCAACGGGGAGTTCTGCTTTAACAGGGGTTGAAGCTATCTCTAATGCAATTCCGAACTTCGAGGATTCAGCTCCCAAAAATGCTTCCAAAACATTGATGGCTATGGGCTTATTACTTGCGATTTTATTTGCGGGAGTCGTTTATCTAGCGTATTACTATGGAATATCTCCCAAAGAAAAGGAAACGGTTGTCTCACAAATTGCTGCTGCAACGTTTGGCAGAAATTTCATGTATTATATCATCCAAGGTACAACAGCTATGATTCTTGTTCTCGCTGCAAATACGGGATATTCTGCTTTCCCATTACTGGCAGTTAATCTGGCCAAGGATAAATTTATAGCAAGGATGTTTACGATTAGAGGAGATCGACTTGGGTATTCAAACGGGATCATTTTCCTTGCGGTTGCATCGATCTTGTTAATCATCCTTTTCAAAGGAAAAACGGAGCATTTAATCCCTCTGTATGCTGTCGGAGTGTTCATTCCATTTACCTTAGCTCAGACGGGGATGTTGGTGAAATGGATCCGTGAGAAACCGAAAGGCTGGATTGTTAAACTAACGATTAATTTAGTTGGAGCTTTCATGAGCTTCACGGTCATGATGATTTTCTTTATTACCAAGTTTGGGCAGGTATGGTCCGTACTCATCTTTTTGCCCCTTATTGTTTTTATTTTCCACCAAATCAAGAAACACTACGAGGCCGTAGGCGAACAACTTAGAATAACAACTTGCGAACCAGCAATTCCTATTGAAGGAAATGTGATGATTGTGCCTGTGGCGGGCATTACACATGTGGTAGAGAACTCCTTGAATTATGCCAAATCGCTTTCGCCAGATCAGATCATCGCCGTTTATGTGGCTTTCGAAAGAGACGCCGAGAAACAATTTGAGGAGAAATGGAATACGTGGCAACCCGATATAAGGCTGGTGACGTTACATTCCCAATATCGGAGCATTGTTCAACCATTGACGAAATTTATTGATACGGTGGAAAATAAGGCGGCTGAATCCAATTTTCGGGTAACTGTCCTAATCCCACAGTTTATTCCGAAGAAAAGCTGGCAAAATATTCTTCATAACCAATCCAGCTTACTTATCCGAGCTTTTCTGCTTTACAGAAGGAACCTTATCGTAACAACAGTGCCGTATCATTTGAAAAAATAAGCTATTAGGGTGGCCTTACTTCATACTAGCTACTTGGAGAAATAAGAGCCTTTGGGAGCTTCTATTTGCGCAGAAAGTGGCTAAAG
>NZ_WHOA01000195.1 GCF_013141715.1 Paenibacillus phytorum
GTCCTTTCCAATGACAACTGGGATGGCGACGGCAATTTCAAAGTTGACATGAATATGTGGTGGGGAACGAATGGAACGACCTATCATTTATACGAAAACGGTATTCTCATCTATACACAAGCAATGACAAGCCATACACCGGCTGCTCAATCTGCAATGGCGACCGTAGCAAATAGAGCAATAGGCACCTATGAGTATCGCGCTGAGCTCGTTAACCATGCGGGAACCATGTCCAGCGATAAGATGATTGTAAAAGTAACTAAGTAATACGATTGGAAGAGGAAACTCAAAAAACGGAGAACGTGTGGCATATGCGGCTCCGTTTTTTATACAGCGGTCCCTTTGGTGTGGCAACAAAAAATGATCAAGATCTTTCCTGCTTCTGCGGGTTGTCCACCGTTGAAATGGAATACTCGAACTATTGAAGTAATTGGAGGGGAGAACGGACTGCTAGTATCATTAAACGAATTATTGTAAATTGCATTGCTGATTTTCAATATATGTTTATCGTGTGATGGCGGCTATAATAAAAGTGTGAGACATGCCATCTTGTGAATAACCAGTAAATGAGCCTAACCTTCGGCAGGTTTTGATGATTATTCATCAGAATCTGCTGTTTTTGCTTACTTGAAGGAAGTGTAGAAAGGGGAATTGCAATGCGTTCACTAAAAATTTGGGGCTGGCGTAAAAGTATTGTTTGGACATGGTTTATTTCCTATTTAATTATTCTTTTCTTGCCAATTGGGGTTAGCTTCATCGTATATCAACAATCGAGCAAAGTCCTAATGAGCGAAATTACTCGCGCCAATACAACGATGATGAATCAGGTGAGAGATGCACTTGATAACAGGTTTGAAAACATCGAACGGCTCAACACGGTCATTACGTTTAATACCAATGTTCAAGATCTCATTTACTCCAATATGATTGATGCCGACCAAGCGTTCAAAACGTATCAAGTGACACGGGATTTGCAGTTTTACACAATCTTTTACCCCTTTGTAGATGATTACTATATTTATAACGCCAGAACGGATCAAATTTTGACATCAAGTAGTATACGTAACAGTAGGCTAGGTTACGAGTTAACTCTTAACGGAGGAAATCTATCCTACGATAAATGGCTTTCGAATGTGACCCAGAAAGGACAAAAGGTATATCGACCCATTGAACGTGTGAGTGAGAATGGAAAATTAACCAGAAGCTTGGCCTTAATCAGTTCATTTCCGGCAGCGGCAAATGAACAGCCTGTAGGAAGCGTTGTCATTATGATTGATGAAGCTCGGCTGCAGGAAATTGTCAACAAGGTGCAGCTCTTTAATGGCGGAGAGATGTTTATTCTGGACAAGGATAACCAATCGCTCTTATCCAATTCACCTGATCAATCGGTGAATTCCTTGATCATAGATTCGTTTGCCGGAGATACCGGTACTCTATTTGCCCTATCCAAGGGAAAGGAATCCCAGTATTTCTTTACAAAATCGACGATCTCCGGTTTAAAGTATGTTTTGGTAGTTCCGCGTCAATTATTTTGGGGAAATGTCGAATATATTCGACTTTTAACGTATATAACGCTGCTGCTTGTGCTTCTGGGTGGTTTGCTTTTAGTTTTATTTTTTATCAGGCGTAATTATAATCCCGTCAACAAGTTGTTGCAAACCATTCAAAACGAAACTCGCGATCCTAAGTCCCCTGAGGAGAATGAATTCAATTTCATCCAACAGGCCTTATTTAAAACCCTAGATGAAAAACAAAGCTTCCGCTTGAAATTAAATCAACAAAATCATTTACTGCGCTCCAACTTTATTTCAAGACTGCTGAAAGGGCGACTGGATACGCAGATTCCGTTGGAAGAAGCTTTAAATACCTTTAATATGACATTTTCGACAGACGATTTTGCTGTCATTCTCTTCTTTATGGAAAACAACGATGAATTTATTTCTCGAGTGGAGGGAAGGGATGATGCTGAGAAAATAAAATTGATGTATTTCATTATTACAAACATCGTTGAAGAAATCGCCAGAAAACGACACGCGGGTTATATAGCAGAAGTTGATGAAATGCTAGCTTGTTTGACTTGTTTCAGAGAAGGGACACACGACGAGCAAGAGCAAGATCTATTAAATATCGCTTTGGAGGCCCAAGCTTATTTGCGGGACAATTTCCGTATTCATCTTGAGTTCTCGATCAGTGCAGTTCATGCAACCGTAGAAGGTATTGCTGAAGCTTACAAAGAAGCCATGGATGTGATGGAATATCGAGTAGTGACAGGGAACCTGAATGTCATCTCATTCAATGAAACCCACAAACACAAAATGGATCAACTTCATTCGGAATACTATTACCCGTTGCAAGTGGAGCAGCAATTGATTAATTATGTCAAAATCGGTGATGTCACAAGGGCAAAACAAACTTTGGATGATATATTCGACCGCAACATCAACAAAGCTTTGGTATCCGTGCAGATGACCAAATGTCTTATGTTTAATATGGTAAGTACGTTCATCAAAACAATTAATGAAATCGGGAATGTCGAAGAAACGGGATTTATGAAAAACCAGCATCATCTGAACCAGCTCATGTTCTGCGAATCCATAGGAGAGATGAAGACACAGCTCACAGCCATGCTTCAAGAGGTTTGTGATTATACGTTCACAGAACGAAAACGACGTCAGGAACGCTCCAGATATGAATCTTTGGAGAATTTAGTTGATAATGTCCTCAACTATATTGGTTCGCATTACCAAGATGTTAATTTAAATATTTCCAGTATAGCAGAACACTTTCAAATGAAATCCGCATATTTGTCTCAATTATATAAAGAACAACGTGGCGAAGGCATACTTGACGATATTAATAAGTTTCGTATCAACAGAGCGAAAGAATGGCTGAAGCTGGAACAGCTTAATGTGAATGAGGTTGCGAAAAGGGTCGGCTTTAATGAAGTGACGGCATTTATTCGGGTTTTCAAAAAATACGAAGGAATCACTCCAGGCAGATATAAAGAGCTTGAAAGTGAAAATTAATAATCGGATTTCCAGTTTTAATAACCATAAGCGTATTTTTGTAAGTTCCATTATGGATTTTCAATATATATTTTCCTTGGGATGCTTTGCATAATAAATATGTGAGACATGTCACACAGGAAGAAATTCGGAACAAAAAAATCAGGGGGGTTAATGCAATTGAAACAAATGAAAGTAAGGAAAATCATGACTTTTGTTGTCTTGACAGCTTCACTAGGTACGATGTTAGCAGCTTGTTCGACTAAGAAGGAGCCAACCGCTTCTACCACTATGGCACCATCTCCTGCAGCGTCAGCAACAGGGGTGAAGGTGACCTATCCGCTGACAACGGATAAAACGTTAAGTTACTGGGAGGAATTGACTTCAATTACGGCATCACTTAAACCCTCCCTTGGTGAAATACCATTTTACCAGGAATGGCAGAAACGCACCGGTGTTAAGCTGAAATTCATCTCTCCGGCTCCAGGTGCTGGAGATCAAATCAAGTCAGCGTTTAATGTGATGCTTGCTTCCGGAGATTTGCCGGATATGATTGAATATGATTTGATTGCTAACTTACCTGGTGGACCCGATAAAGCGATAAATGATGGCTATATATTGAAATTGAACGATCTGTTAGCTAAAAACGCTCCAAATTTAATGAAATATTTGAAGGAACATCCGGAAGTAGACAAGTTAGTGAAAACGGACAATGGCAGTTATTTTACAGTTCCTTTTATTCGCGGCGATGATAAGTTGATGACATTCCAAGGGCCTACACTGAGAAAAGATTGGTTGGATGAATTGGGTCTGCAAGTACCGACTACGATCGATGAATGGACTACCGTTTTGAAAGCGTTTAAAGAAAAGAAAGGAGCCACGGCACCACTCGGTTTGAGCCTAGGTAATCTTATATATGGCGGGTTTGTAGGTGCTTTCGGTGTTAAACCTGATTTCTATCAAGAAAACGGAAAAGTGAAATACGGTCCCGCAGAACCAGGCTATAAAGACTTCCTTACCTTGTTCCATAAGTGGTATGCGGAAGGGCTGCTGGACAAAAACTTTACAACTTTAGATGGAAAAACACTTGACGCCAATATTCTTTCCGGTGCGACGGGAGCAACAATAGCCAATGCGGGCGGGGGCATTGGCCGATATACGCCATTACTTGTAGCTAAGGATCCGAAGGGTGTGCTGAATGGCGCTCCTTATCCCGTCTTGAAGAAGGGGGATAAACCGAAATTTGGACAGAAAGATTTTGCCTTCACAGGGTTAGGTGTAGCAATTACCAAAGCAAGCAAAAATCCGGAATTAGCTATTCAGATGCTGGATTACGGGTATAGTGAAGAAGGCAGCCTGTTCTTCAATTTCGGTACACCAGGAGTTTCTTATAACATGGTTAACGGATATCCAACCTTCTCGGATTTAATCATGAATAACCCCGACAAGCTGCCTGTAGCGCAAGCTATGACTCTGAACATCAGAGGCAATAGCGGCGGGCCATTTATTCAAGACAAACGTTATGTGGAACAATATTTTGCACTCGACCAACAG
The DNA here is from genome assembly GCF_013141715.1 of Paenibacillus phytorum. Classification (GTDB taxonomy): domain Bacteria; phylum Bacillota; class Bacilli; order Paenibacillales; family NBRC-103111; genus Paenibacillus_E; species Paenibacillus_E phytorum. Next base: position 4,560 of record NZ_WHOA01000195.1, read on the forward strand.
AAACAGGCAGTGGAACAATGGAAGAGCACGGATGCTTCCGTATATAACATTCCGCCACTTTCACCGACTCCAGAAGAGGCATCCGAAACGGCCAAGATATTGAACGACATGAATACCTTTGTGAATGAAACCACGCTCAAAATGATTTTAGGCAGCGAACCGATTGAAAACTTCGACAAGTATATTGAAAAATTAAAATCATTAAAGCTGGATCGGATCATTCAACTGAAACAAGCTGCTTTGGACCGTTTCAACAAAAGGTAATCTTGACTTTACAGGAGTAAGGCGCACTTGTTGTCTTACTCCTTAACTAACATTATAAAGAGGAGTAGCTATGGAAAACACTCTATCCACCGGCTCCATTCGTGTTGAAGCTGATCCTGTGAAAAAGAGAAACAAAATTGGTAAGGATTTCTTGCTCAATAAGTATCTTTATCTCATGATACTTCCGGTCATTGTTTATTATGTAACCTTTAATTATATCCCTATGTATAGCGCGCTTATTGCCTTCAAAGATTATAATCCCATGCGAGGTGTGGGAGGAAGCGAATGGGTGGGATTCACTCATTTTACGGATTTATTTCAAAGCTTTTATTTATGGAGAATCCTTAAAAATACAATCATTCTTAGCGTATATTCCTTATTGTTTGAATTTCCAGCACCGATTATTTTGGCGCTTTTCATCAATGAAGTTAAACACAAATTGATTCGGAAATTCGTCCAGTCCAGCTCGTATCTGCCCTATTTTATTTCGCTTGTTGTGATCTGCGGCATGATTAAGGACTTCACCAATAGTGGAGGGGTAGTTAATTCGATTATTACTTTTCTCGGCGGTGACGGGAATGCGATGTTGGAAAAACCTGAATTATTTCGCCCGATCTATGTGTTGTCCGAAATTTGGCAGAAGATCGGTTGGGAATCGATTATTTATATAGCTGCATTGATGAATATTGATCAGGATCAATATGAAGCGGCACGAATCGATGGTGCTAACCGATTTAAGCAAATGCTGTATGTGACGTTACCGGGTCTTCTGCCTACGATTACGATTATGTTTATTATCCGAATGGGCAACATCATGAATGTCGGCTATGAAAAAATTCTGCTCTTATATAATCCGGCCATTTTCGAAACGTCAGATGTTATTAATACTTATGTGTTTCGTAAAGGAATATTGGAATTCGATTGGAGCTACAGCGCAGCGGTTGGACTCTTAAATTCGCTGATCAATCTAGTTCTACTTTTCTATGCGAATCGACTCAGCCGTAAAATAAGCGAAAACAGCTTGTGGTAAGGAGGATCCAATCATGTTGAGAAAACAAAATAGCTTGATCTTTAATCTTTTTATCTATATTCCGTTAGCCCTGCTTGTTATTGCAGCTTGTTATCCCTTGCTATATGTATTATTTGCTTCGTTGAGCGAACCGTCTCGAATTGTTGCTCATAAAGGCATGCTATTTCACCCCTTAGGGCTGAGTTTTCAATCCTATCTGTTTGTGTTTAAGAATCAAAATGTAATAAGCGGTTACCTGAATACGTTATTTCTAGTTGTTATGGGGCTCATCGTGAACCTGACCATGACCATACTGGCAGCCTTTGTATTATCGCGAAAAAATGTGTATTGGAATAAAATTTTAATGATCTTTATTGTAATCACGATGTTTTTTAATGGTGGTTTGATCCCTCTGTATCTAGTTGTAAAGGGGATTGGCTTGATTAATTCATTATGGAGTGTCATTATCCCTTTTGCTATTAATACCTTTTATATGATTATTATGCGTACAGCATTCCAGGCCATTCCGGAGAGTCTTGAGGAATCGGCGAAGATCGAAGGGGCCAATCATTTCACAATCTTGATGCGGATCGTACTTCCGCTTTCTCTGCCTGTACTGGCGGTGATGACTTTGTATTATTCGGTGGATCGATGGAACGGTTGGTTTTACGCTTCGATTTTTCTACAGGATCGCAACTTGTTCCCGCTGCAATTATTTCTTCGTGAAATTCTGATTGGCAATTCAACGGATAGTATGTCAAGTTCTTCTGCGGGGGATGGCTATCAGATTGGGGAGACGATTAAATATGCGACGATCATTGTCTCCACATTGCCGATTTTGGTGATGTTCCCATTTGTACAGAAGTATTTCGTTAAAGGTGTAATGATCGGAGCAGTAAAATAATCAAAGAGGTCTAATAGGAGGAAAAAACTGACACATGTCTACGAATAGTGTACAACAATTGTTGACAAAGTTATATCGAAACTCACTCATTTTTCAAGGAGTTCTGCCTCGCCCTCTTGGATCGGTTAAAGGCAAGATCGCGACGTTTCAGCCGGGTCATTGGACGGATGGATTTTGGCCCGCGATGCTGCTATTGGGTTATTCCTATGGGAAGGATCCGGTTTTGTGGGACGAATTTCAGCGATATGTGCCGATGTTGGCAGAGCGTGTGGCAGACGATCCCGAGATCAATCAAATGAAAGGTTACTTGGCACTCGATCACGATGTGGGTTTTATCTTTCACTTAACATGCGTCTATAAGGATCTTCTGGAACCGGATGAAGAAAGTCAGGCGATCGGTTTGAAGGCAGCAGAATCGTTGCTATCGCGATATAATGAGGCGGGTGCTTTCTTGAAAGCATGGAATGACTGGGAAGGGGACACTCCGGAATCGCGCTTGGACAAACAAGGGAAAATGATCATCGACAGTCTAATAAATGTCCCCTTGCTTTTCTGGGCTTTTCACCGAACTGGAAAGGTTGAATTTCAGAGGGCTGCCGAGCGGCATGTAGAAACGGTTCAGAAATATATCGTTCGCCATGATGGGTCGACCTATCATACTTACAATTTTGATCCTTTAAGTGGCGAGCCGCTTGGTGGCCGAACCGGACAGGGCTATGATCATGAGTCCTGCTGGAGCAGAGGGCAAGCATGGGCATTGTATGGTTTTGCACTAGCCTACCGTTATACGAGGAGGAAAGACTTCCTCGATACAGCAATCAAGTGTGCGGATTACTGGGTTACGTCGCTTCTGCCTTCGGGAGATGCACCTTGGGATTTCAACGCACCGCGTAATGAACGGCTGCCGATCGACTCGTCAGCTATGTCTATTGCGGCCTGCGGCATGCTCGAATTATGGAAGTTTACCGGGGAGCAAAGATTTCAAGACATGGCAATAGCTGATCTGAATCGGCTGCAAGCGGCTCATTTAGCGCCTGCTTTTCCCCAAGCAGAAGCATTCTTACTGCATGGAACCGTGGGTCCAGCTTATCAGCGAGGCAGTGAGGAAGAACGGATGTTTAACTATGTACATGCCAATCAAAGCTTGATTTATGGAGATTATTTCTACTTCGAGGCATTATTGAGACTCCATAATCCCGATGTTTTACTTCCATGGGATTTTTGAGGAACAGGTAGGGGTGAGTTTAGCCTTGCCAAAGTTTCAGTGTTTCCATAAAAATGGAGGCGCTTACACGTTAACTAACACATGTGAAAATACCTATTTTTCCCTGATAGCCATTAAAGTCAAAAAATAGGAGTGAATTTTATATGTACAGTTATTCTTCCCAAAAACCCTTCCGGCGTTTGGTAGGACGCAAACTGATGCTGGTCCTGATTTTTTCGATGGTCATCGGCATGATGCTTAGTATGAAGGGAAATGTAAAGGCAAGTCCCTTGGATCCGCCGAACCTGATCTTTAACCCCAGCTATGAATCCGTGACGGGCGGGTTTCCGAACGGGTGGGGGAAGTTTGTTCCTACAGGGGCACCGGAAATAAAAGTCGACCCCACGGTAGCCCATGACGGCAGCCTATCCCTGCGGATAAGTGCCGGGGCCACGGCCAGAGCGGATGTGAACCAATTTGTGTCTGTAACGGAAAATGTGTACTACGATCTAAGCATGTGGATCAAAACAGATATAGCATCAAGCGACTTAGGAACGACGGTTCGGCTTCAATTATTTGATAGCAAGGGGGGGAATATCGGAAACAACGTGAATGTGGGGAGCTGGAAAGGAACCAACGACTGGATGAAAGTGACGTATCGCTTTCGGACTCCGCCTGGCACGGTAAAGGTTCTCATCGAAAATTTCATATGGAATGCCACAGGAACAGTGTGGTTTGACGATGTCAAGCTGGAGAAGAGCGGCTATTTGACGGGCATGCTGCTTCAAGAGCACCCCCGGTTGCTGGCCACAGCGAACGATTTTATCGATATCAAACAGCGCATCGAAACCGATGCCCAGGTTTCGGCCTGGTCTCAGTCTGTCAAAGCCGGGGCGGACAACCTCCTGACAGCTCCCGTCTCCAAATATGAAAAGCCCGACGGGCTGCGTCTTCTGGATATAAGCCGTCAGGTGGTACAGCGCATGTACACGCTGGGTATGGCGTACCGGTTGGACGGGAATCCCGTCTATGCGGAACGGGCATGGAAGGAACTGGAGGCCGTCGCCGCTTTTCCGGACTGGAACCCGCCCCATTTCCTGGATACTGCCGAAATGACCCACGGATTCGCAATCGGTTACGATTGGTTCTACGACTATTGGAACGCCAACCGGAAGAAGACGATTCTCGATGCGATAGTCGCCAAGGGATTGAATCCCGGATTGAACGAATACAATACAAGTTGGTGGCCAAGTTCGGACAATAACTGGAACCTGGTTTGCAATGCCGGTCTCACTGCTGGCGCGTTGGTTGTCAGTGATGATCCGGCTTATCGGCTGCTTGCAGAAGATATTTTGCGTAAAGGTTTGGAATCAGTACCGGTTGCCCTGAAGCAATTCGCGCCGGATGGCGGCTGGTTTGAAGGATACGGGTACTGGAATTATGGAACACAATATTTGGCTCTGTATCTGGCTGAACTGAATAGCGCCTTGGGAACGGACTTCGGCCTTGCAAATCAACCAGGTATATCCCAAACGGGATTGTTCCCTATCTATTTGGAAGGACCAAACGAACAAGCCTTTAATTATGGAGAGGCCAATTCAGGAGTGACTCCGTCGCCTCAACTGTTCTGGATGGCACAGCACTTTAATCACCCTGAGCTGCAATGGTTCCGATACAAAATGACCGGATCGCCGCAAAGTTTGCTATGGTACCGTCCGGACTCCTACCCAGGTCCACGTGCGGGGGGCTTGGCCCGTGATCGTTATTTTGCTAATGTGGACGTTGCCACGATGCGCAGCGCATGGGAAGATAAAAATGCGGTCTTTACCGGTATTAAGGGAGCGGTTGTGCCTGAAAGCCACAAACAGATGGATGCGGGAGAGTTCGTTCTTGACGCCCTCGGTGTGCGATGGGCAACGCTATTGGGACCGGATGATTATAATCTCCCTGGGTATTTTGATAATCGGCATTGGAACTATTACCGCAACCGGGCGGAGGGGAGCAACACGCTGGTCATAAATCCGGGACCCGGTTTGGACCAAAATATTCATAATGCAGCTAAAATTACGGCATTTCACTCTGATTTGGATGGCGCTTATGCAATCACGGATTTAAAGCCGGTATATGGCGTGAATGTTACGAAAGCGCAACGTGGCATAAAGCTGTTTGACCAGCGTCGCCAGGTCTTGATTCAGGACGAAGTGGAGACGACGGATCCTTCCGACATATGGTGGTTCATGCATACCATGACGGAGGTTGAAGAAATCAGCAATGACGGGAAAACCGCCATATTAAGTCAAAACGGAAAGAGACTGTGGGCAACCATTCTCTCTCCGCAAGGCCAATTTACCGTAATGGACGCAGTACCTTTGTCATCTTCACCCGAACCTGCCGGGCAAAATCCAAACATTGGAGTGAAAAAGCTTTCTATTCATGTGCCGAATACAACGAAGCTGCAGTTATCCGTATTCATGGTGCCGTTGCGGGAATGGGAGCAGCCGCCTACAACGTTGCCTGATATTGTGCCTCTAACTGTGTGGAGCCAGTTGGCTGATCAGACTTCCCTGCTTAGCGGCATCACGCTCAACGGGCAGTTTTTACCGGGATTTGCTCAGGATATGTTCACCTATGATTGGCTACTTTCACCGGACGCAACTGCGCCCGTCGTAGCAGCCACTGCAGCTAACCCAGCTGCAACGGTGAATGTCACGAAAGCAACCGGTATCCCGGGAACCGCATTGGTGGAAGTAAGAAATCCCGGCGCATCGGTCGCAACGCGATATGCGGTACACTTGAATGTAGATTCGGTGTCTGTAGATGACTCCTTGCCTGTGCAAACGGTTACAAATAGTGCGAATGACGGCAATGCTCCGGAGAATACGCTGGATCGTAACTTCGATACTCGTTGGTCTGCGGAAGGAAAAGGTCAATGGATTCAATACGACTTGGGAGCCGAGACTGACATTCGCAGCGTCTCTATTGGCTGGTACAAGGCCAACGAGAGACAAGAGACGTTTGATATCGCGACATCGAAAGACGGACAGACGTGGGAGACCCGATTTAGCGGAAAGAGCGCTATAACGATGTTGAATATGGAAAACTATGATATCGGAGATGGTTCAGCCCGTTATGTGCGGATTATCGGATACGGCAATTCGGTTTCCCTTTGGAATAGCATTGCAGAGGTTCAAATATATGATAAGTTGATTGAGATGACGGAAGCCCCGAAGAGGTTAGCTATCGTATCTCTGACTTCCGAAACATCGACACTTGATGTCGGAGACTCCACGACCCTTAAGGTAACCGGAGTCATGAACGATGGCTCTGTTGCGGATCTTGCGCAGGCGGACGTTTCCTTTTATTCCAGCGACCCAAGTATTATCGCAGTTGATCCAAACGGAACCGTCAAGGCTGTCGGGGATGGATCGGTTAAACTTAGCGTTATGGTAACAAAAGATCGGTTCGTCAAGATGGCTATCCTCACACTTACGAGCAAGGACAAGAGTAAGCGATATCCAATCCAAGATACTTATGTGCAGGATGGCACTTCAAGCAACAGTAATTTTGGCAGTGGAACAGAGCTTCTTGTCAAATCTGCCCGCTATGCCGGTACGAATCGAATATCTTATTTACAGTTTGACGTGAACGGTATCGTACCGAATCCTGATAAGATATTCCTGAACGTATACGGAGCTGTAGGTGATGCAGACGGGACCGAGGTCGATATGTACCTGCACGAAGTGGCGGGTGACAACTGGGCGGAAAAGGAGATCACCTGGAACAATCGTCCCGTAACAGGAGCCGAAATCACCAAGGAGCATTTCAATAGCGTTCTCGGTTGGCATCAGATCGATGTAACGGACTATGTTAAGGCACAAGCTCTTGGGGATGGTATCGCAAGTATGGCACTGAAGCAAACCGGTATCGGTTATGCGCTTCGTTTGTACAGTAAAGAGAACGTCGACAACAAACCCTCCTATCTGTCGATTCTGAAATACGATGTGGATCCGCCTGTCACAACAGCAATGATTACGCCCGATCAACCGGATGGACAAAATGGTTTGTACGTAAATCCGGTAACGGTAACATTGACCGCCACCGATTATGGATCGGGTGTGGAGAAAACAGAGTACAGTCTGGACGGAGGAATCACATGGAAGAT
>NZ_WHOA01000022.1 GCF_013141715.1 Paenibacillus phytorum
AAGCACGGCGCCAAGCCCTACACGAAGGGCTACAAGGGCTATCAATATGCGACCTGTGCCTCCGTCAACGACGTGATCGCGCATGGCTTTCCTAGAGATAAGCCACTTGAGGAGGGCGATATCGTGACGATCGACACGGTCGCGGAGCTCGACGGCTGGCTCGGCGATTCAGCCTGGAGCTATGCGGTCGGGAAGATCTCGCCGACAGCCGAGAAACTGATGCGCGTCACGAAGGAATGCCTTGACCTCGGTATCGCGCAGGCGCAGCCCGGCAATCGGCTCGGCGACGTGACGAGCGCCATCCAGCGGCATGCCGAACCGAACGGATTCGGCGTCGTGCGTGACCTACTCGCGCATGGCATCGGCCGGGACCTGCACGAGGCGCCGAACTATATGCATGTCGGCAAACCCGGCAAAGGCCTCCGCATCAAGGAAGGCATGGTGTTCACGATCGAGCCAATGATCACCGAAGGCACCTACTACATGACAATCGATCCGGACGGCTGGACCGCGCGGACGCTGGACCGCAAGCTCGCCGCCCAATACGAGCATACGATCGCCATCACGGCTGAAGG
>NZ_WHOA01000196.1 GCF_013141715.1 Paenibacillus phytorum
GTGCACAAACCCATCATACCGAGGCGCTCCTTTTTTGACAAAGTCCAAATCTTAGTCCTTACAGGAATGTTTAGAGCTTAACAATCAATCTTTAATAATGATCATTTATAGGACAGCTTTATGTTTCTTCAAGTGAAACTCAATCAGTATCGATGTGTTATCCAATAAACTCATACCTCCTAATAACAATGACAGTGAACATATGTTAGATTTACACTATTCCGTAACTCCAAGGAAGGGAACGAATGTTCCTCATATATAATACCATATAGTTCCAATAAAACAACAAATTTTAGCATTAAACTGCCCGTTTAATCATCCCCCGGGTTGGACTGACTTGCTTCCATACAATTAAGGACTCTTCTACATAAGAAGTTATAATAAGCGTTCACCCAATAGAGTGAACGCCTACTTTACTTCAAGTCTTTGTTTGTTACTTCAAGACTTTAGTTATATAAGGATTGAGGATTGGGGTCATTGGTATTCGATTGATATTTGGCATCACTGTCTTGATATTCCTGAAACCACGTTTGTTTTTTTAATTTTTCATAATCGAGCATGGTTTCGGGAAAATAAGAGGTATATACTTGGTTATCAAAGCCGGAAGGAAGAAACTATTACTAATGCTCTGAAATTTATTGTTTTCGTGCGCTCCCAATCATCATATATATTGTTCGGGAAACCGCAATAAAGAAGTCACAGTTGAATCTCGTTCAAGCAAAGTTGCTGTTTTCGTAACAACACCCCATCATAAATGGCTGGCATCAGCTCCAATATCGTAAAAGTACAACGATAAATGGCCCCCACCATTAGATCGGGAGCCATTATTTATCAGATCATTCTTGTTATCGGTTCTTCGGAACGGTTACCGTCAATGTTACTGTTTTCACGTTACCTGCATAATCCGTAGCGACGTAAGTAATGGTGTATACCCGTCCTTCTCCGTTTCCGGATCGCTCAGCCCTCAAATCGAACACATAATCCGGTGTGTCAAAGTCCGCATTTTGAATATCTTGCGAGGTGTCTCCGTCTCCAAGACCATCATCCGGTTCGTTAGAGGTGATGGATTTTAAAACAATGGACTGAATGCCGGAAATCGGATCTATTACGCCGTAAGTTCCGGCCGTTACGGTCATCATTTTATGATTTGCCGGCCACAGCTCGTTTTTATTCTGATTCATTTGCATTTCCGGTGCTGTTTTATCTACTTTCACGACTTCACTCTGTAGCTCTTCCATGTTTCCTGCTTTGTCCTTGCTTTGATACTCAATTGTATTCGTTCCTTCAGTTGAAACGTCTATGGCGCCATCATAGGTTTGCCATTGGCCGCCATTGATCCGATATTGAACTTTATCGATACCGGATAATGGATCCGACGCATTTAAGGTCAACTTTACATCCGAATGATACCATCCGTTGGCATTGGCCGGAGGTAATTCGGCTGTAGTGACCGGAGCCGTCTCATCCAGCACCATTACCACGCTGTCCGCGTACACATCTGCGTTCACACTGGTTGCCCGCACGACGGCAGTACCTAACCCAACCGCATGGACGACCCCATCATTTGTCACCTCAACGACATTTGGAGCCGTCGAGTTGTACACCGACCACGTCACCGAGCGGTCCTGGGCCGTCTCCGGTAGTACCGTCGCTTCCAGCTTGACGGAGCCGCCGAACGGAAGCTGAACCTCCGGCTTATTAATCACGACGGACTGAGCGGTATCGGCTGCCTTCGAAGACACGGTAAACCGATCCACCTCACGGCCGCCGACCGTTTTCGTCACAACCGACATTTCATCGCCGGCCGTCTCCACCGTAACGTACATTTGCGTCTGCTCACCGTCGGTGAATTGCGTCCAAGGCTTCGGCACCAAATCGTAAAACTTTGGACCCGTCGAACCCGCCGTCACATAAGCCGTACCCTCCCCGGCAGCTACCGGCTGGTTGTTCTTCATGTAACTGCGCAAATATATGTGATCGTGTCCGTTCAACACTAAGTCCACCTTAAACTCATCGAACACCGGCGTCCACTGCTCGCGTGTTTCCACCGTATCATAGATGCTGCCGTATGGACCGCGGTGGAACAGGACGATCTTCCACTTTTGTTTCGTCGCCGCGAGATCTTGACGCAGCCATGTTTTTTGCTCCGCATATTGGTATTCGCTGTTCAGAACAACAACGTGCGCATCCTTATAATCGAAGGAAAAATGAGTCCCCTTGAGCGTATCCAACCCGTTCCCCGGCTGATTGAAATGCTGCATAAAATCGCTGATGCCCTTCGTTCCCGTAACCTCATGGTTGCCGAGCACGGACACCAATGTCGTCTTCATCAGCGGATCCTTGACCTTGTCAAAGAACATGTTCCATTGCGCTTCCAAGTGACCCGAGTCGACCATGTCACCGGCATGAGCTAGGAAATCCACATCCGGATGCTCCGCCACCGCTTTGTTCACCGTAGCCGCCCACTTGTCGTAGCCCGCGCTGTCCGACGCCTGAGAGTCGCCGAAGAACACAAACTTCAGATGATCGCCGCTTTCCGGCGCCGTCGTGAACGTGCCTTGGCCGCTAACTTGGCCGCCGCTGCCATTGCCGACCCGGTACACATACGTTGTTCCCGGCTCAAGACCATTGACCATCGCTTTATGCACGCGTACGGTACCGATATCATACGTGACGAACAGCGAGCTATCGCCCTCCACCTTCGTAACCCCTGTCTGATCAAAGCCGGTGAACCCGTCCTTCTTCGCCAGCTCCAGTACTGTGCCCTCTATGCTCGGATGCGTATGCCATGTAAAACCGCGCTCGCGTTTCGGATCGGCGCCCATGCTCACATTCACGTTGTACGGCGTCGTCGTGCCGAACAGCTTCGATACCGTCAGCGTCATCACTGGGCTGTAGACGGAATCCTTCACCGCTTGGATTTTGTACGTCTTCAGCGCCCCGGTCAGGTCGGACAGCGTCAGCTTACCCGCGCCGTCAGCGGTACCTTGCTCCACCCCGTCTACCAGCAGCTTGGCCCCGGAGGACGCCGCCCCGGACTCACCCGTTACCGTAAAATTCGTCGGATGACCTTGCACGACACCGAATTCATCCCACCCGACCTGCAGGCCGTATTGAATATCCGCCTCTAGCGGAAGTCCGAAGAATGGCCAAGCGCGGCTCGGATCCGACGCCAGCTTGATGGTGCCCGATTGGAACTGAATCATATGCTTGCCTACTGCATCCGACTTCACACGGAATTGCAGGCTGCCGAGCACATCGGAATCCGCCAGCGTGACGCTATTCAGCCCTGCAAACGTAATTTTGGCCGTACCCGCAACCGAGTCCACCGACGCTTGCGCCTGACCCTCGCTCAGCTTGCCGCCGGGAATGAACTGCAGCGCCTCCACCTTAGCCGGATCGAGCTTGAAATTCAGTTCGCCTCCTCCGATCAGCCCTACATTGCCGCCTTTGATGTCCACCGAATACGTGCCTCCGGCGTTCGTAACCGCAGGTGCGCTGTATTGAAATTTGGCTGAGCCGGTATTAACGTTGAAGGTCCATTCCTTCTCCGTACGATTTCCGAACAGGTCGCGAACCTGTATCTTTGCCTTATGCAAGCCGTCCACCAACGGTACGTCAACCTTGTGCGAAATCCGTCCTTCAGGAGGATACAGCGTATGCGTCACCGGATTGTTGTCGATGAAGAATGCAATCTTCTCCGGATCAATCAGCGTCGTACCTGGATGCTGCGTTCGATCGTACCCGGCATCCTCGGCGATCGCCCGAATGTTCGGAAGGTTCGTGGTGATGGTGCTGCCCTCGACGGGCTCTAGATTCTTGATAATAGGAGGTTCGATGTCGTCAGTCGATGGTCCGTAAAGCGCTCGGATGTTATCGACATAGATGGCGCCTGCACCTTTTACCTTAGCGGCTGTAGCCATTAGACGAACCGGCATGTCCAGCTTCAGCCCCGGAGTTAATCCGGCCGGCACGTCCGCCTCGACATATTTCCAGCCTTTCCAGTTGACTCCAGTCACATCGTCTGTGAAGTTAATCGGCGTACCGCTCGCGGTGCCGTCCTTCGCACGCAGCTGCGATCGCAGCCAGTAGCCGCTGCCGTCGCCGTACACCCACATGCTGATTTTCTTCGGATAGCCCGGGATGTCAATGTAGTTCGATGCATTCGTCGACTGCAAGTACACCCCTGAAGTGCTCGGCTTCCCTGTAAAATCATATTCCAGCTTCAGCGCCTTCGTCCCGAAGCGCACAAATTCATCTTCGTTGGTGATGCTGGCTACCGCTTTATTGTAGCTGGCTCCCGCCGTCGTCAAATATTTACTTAGACCCCCTTCGAAATCCTCCAATATGACCGGCGGTGTGCCGACGTTTACATTCATAGAGGTTTCTACCGATCCGTATTTGACGAAAATTTTGCCGCTCTTGCCACTCTCGCTTGTCGCCTTAAGCACTCCGTTCGCATCGATCGTGCCGATGTCGCCCTCCACTCTCCATTCGAGCAGGCGATTCTCAGCCATAATCTGCTGTCCGTTGCGAAGCGTCTGTACCTTCAAAGGTACGGAGGCTGCGGTATCTACCGCCTTTTCCACATCTGGAAACTTCAACTCCGTCAGCTCCGTGACAACCTCCACAGTGCCTGTACCGGTTAAGCCACCGCCAGTCACCTGGATCGCAGCCATGCCGGCCTTCGTACCTGCGGTGAACACACCCGCCTCGTCGATGCTTCCGTATTCCGGATCGACGGACCAGCTGAGCGTCCCCGCCGGCATGGCGGCAGGATGACCTGCGGCATCTACCGCCGCCGTCTTCAAAGGCAGCTTCGTGCCGGCCAGCACGCGCTCCAGCTGCGGCTGCACGACCAGCTTGGCCGCCGCCCCCTCTGATGCTTTGTTCACGAGCAGCAGTGAGTTGCCGGTTTGCCGCTCGCCTCCGTCGGAAGGCGTATTGAGCAGCTTAAACTTCGACTCGCCGGGCAATCTGGCGATGAAGGTCGAGGAGCCGCCGCCGTCGAGGTTGATCGCATTCACGATACCCATGTTCTTCATGATATCACCGAGCTCGGACGTCTCCACCCCTTCGCTGAAGCCTGGCTGTCGTCCGTCGATCTCGATCATCACTACGGTCCCGTCGGCTTTCGAGCCGATCGCCGTGCGCGGGTGAATGCCTGCAGGCGGGACGTTGTTCAATACGGTGCCGTTCTGCATCAGTTGGTACCCGCTCATGGCGACTTTCACGTTCTCGAACCCTGCCGGGAAGTTGAAGCTCGCCGTTATCTCGTCACCGGCTTTAAGCCCAGCAAGAACAGGTCTTGCCGTTCCGCTTGCCGACAACACAACTTTGCCAGCTGCAAGAGGAGTATTGCCTGCATCCTTCCGCACTTCCGAGACCTTGAGCCTCATCGTTTGGCCGCTCTTCGCTTCCCCCTCGAGCACATCGAGCACCACTTCATCACCGAACTCGTTCGTCTTTGTCGTGTCGGCGTAGTCGAACGTGTATAGGATCAGCTGATCATTTCCGCGGTAGCGGTTAATATGCGTGATGTTGCTTGTCGCTCCGTTAATGGTTAGCGTTCGAGTCAGCTTCGGGTTAGGCACATAACGCGTCGTACCGTCGTAGTCCATAAGGAAGACGGCGTAGTTAGAGTCCGGCGTATTGAGGATTCTGCCGTCGCCCATGAACAATCCGCCAGGGACCCCGGAGCCGTAGCCGCTCAAATCATAGAAATCGCCGTTTACGCCTGCAATTACCCGTTGTCCGGGTTTATCGTAGTATTTGGCCATTTCGGTGACCCCTTGCATCCCATATACTTTTCCGCCCTTGGTGCCTGCTAACAGCTCCAAGTTCGGATCGGTCGGGCTGAACTCCACACTGTGGACCTTTTCCAATCCTCTCGGCATCTTCATGCTGTACCAGTTGTAGGTCACGTTCGGCGCAATTTCCATGCTCCTTGTGTCCAGTACTTGCGCAGTCGACGGGTCGCTGTCGACAGCTTGTACCATCTGCAGCGGCACCAGCATGGCAAAGACCATGCTTAGGCTGAGCAGCACATGGAGAATTATTCGGTTCGTCTGTCTCATTCTGTAGCTTTCCTCCTGCTTCTTTGGGATCATGTCGGGGCACTTCCATGTCGATTTGTCTGAAATTTTGTTTCACACCCCTCGTGTATTTTTAAATTATATTTTCAGTTTGTAAGAACCATTCATGTTTTGTATTAACGTTTTGAAAATTTCGCCCGTCATGATCCTCCGGCATGCGGCACCAATCGAAAAAAGCCGCTCGACGCGCAACCTGTCAGGTCTCACACCGTGCGGCTTACCGTTATGCAATTCTTTCAGTTTTGAAGCGGCTTCTTTCGCAAGCATCGGCCTGTTGAAATAGTAGCCTTGAATATGGTCGCAGCCCAAAGCATCCAAAAACGCATACTGCTGCTCCGTCTCCATGCCCTCGGCCACGACCTCGAGTCCCAGACTATGCGCGAGTGCGATAAATGGCTTCCACATACGCTCTGCCCGTTTGTATCCGTTCTCTCAATAGAGTGAACGCATATTTTACTTCAAAACTTAATTTGTCACTTGTTACTTCAAAACATATTTGTCACCCAACAAAAAACAAGCTACTCCAAAGTTAAGACTAAATAATAAACCTATCTTATTCTCTTTCTTGCACAGATTTCCTTCCTAATTATTCCATTAATCTGCCCGTTACTTGAACAGGCTGCCCAATATGCAGGCAGCCTGTTTTATTATTCTGCTATCGTTCTGCGTTAGTTGAATGTTTTGTGCCCTACAAAACTATGCCTTTGGGAATTATTAGGAAGCGCTGTTAATTGCCTTCGCCGCTATCTTGCTGGACGCTGTTTATAGGAGAGCCACACCCGGTCGTCAGGATCGGGAGGCAAGAAATTCGGGAAAGATCAAGCCCACCAGTCCGAGTAAAAATGCTAGAACCCCAAAGACGAACATTGTCCAGCCAGAAGCATCTTGAACACTACCTTGCTAGCAAGCCTGTACCTGCCGATCAAATTGTTGCGTTGATACATGTTGAGCTTGTTTTCTGATTGCCGTTTCCCGGCGGCAACCGCATAAAAAAAACCGGAGGCTCAGCCGAGGCATCCGGTTTTTTTACGTTGATTTTACTTCGCTAACCATGCTGCGATCAGAGCATTTGCGTCGGCAGTGAGGACAGACTTCGCGGAATCGGAGACATAACCCGCCATCGGCTCGTTATCCAGATGCTTCAGGAAATCCTGCATATGCTTCGCCGCTTTGTACTTATCGCCTTTGTCCAATTGATGCAGTGCCTGATCCAGACTGTTGCGTAGCTGGTTTACTAACGGATTGGTTAATTCGCCGGCTGTAGCATATCCGTCGATTAAGTTGGACAACCCTTCGGGGATAACTGCCGTTGTAAAACGGATAAAGTCATCCGTCGCATTACCGGCCAGATCGGTAATGACGATATGCAAAGTATGGAGGCCGAGCTTACCGGCCAGATTAAGGGCAGCGCCGTTTTCCAACCTTTTTCCGTCGAGGACTAGTTCCTGGCTCGCGATGCCCGACTGTGCATCGTTCGCGTTCAAGAGCAACGCAATCGGACGGTCGTCGGAGAAGATGGTGCCCTCCACAAGCGGTTCTCCGTTTGCCGTCAGCACATAGGTCGGATTCGTTTTGTCGATGCGGATTGTCACCTCCTTCGTCGGCTCGATGTTCCCCGCAACGTCGACGGAACGGAACTGCAACCGAGATTCGCCTTCATGTTTGAAATCGATCGGCCTGGTATACGCTATCCATTCCATTTGATCCTTCAACCGATACTCCGTTCTCGCGACGCCGGAAAGATCGTCATAAACCGACAGCGTGATGGACGCATCTGTGTTTAGCCAGCCGTTTCGCGGCGCAGGGGCGATTTGCGCCTCCGTCATCGGCTGAGCTGCATCCCGCTGCACCAGCTTGATATGATCAAAGGTAAGATGATAATTGGAGCTGGCGGCATTTTTGCCGATTACAACAAAACGGAATTTATGGCTGCCGGCATCGAGCGCCATATTTCCCATATCGGCCGCCGATACCTTCTGAGCAGGATTGTACTCGTCTACCGGATAGCCTTGAGGCACCCCATCGATATATAACTGGGCGATTCCCCGATTATTGCTCGCCATGTAGCCATATTGGATATCGTAATTTGCAGCCTCAGTAACATCGATGTTCAACTCAACCCAGTCGCCGACCTTGGGGGCCGAAGACGTCTGCAAATAGTTCCCTGTCGATGTACTACCTCCAGCCGCCGTACCGATCGATGGTCCGCCTGGATTGACGGTATAGCTTGCCGTCGAACCCGGGAAAAGCGTAAAAGGAGCGGTAACGGTAACTTCAACATAAGGCTTGATGTTTTTGGTATTCGTAATCCCCGGTCCATCCAATTCGCCATAAATCGTATATAAGCCAAGTCTATCGGGCGTGTAATCGGTCGTGCTCCAGGTTACGTTCATCTTTTCCGTTTTCCCCGTAGTCAGGGTTACATCAAGCTGTGAAGGCAATCCTAAGCTACCCAACGCCGTACCCTTGGAAACCGTAATTTGCTTCAGTCTATCCCATGCTACGACATCTTTAGGTTGTGCACTGGGATCCCAGTCATCAGGAAAAATATAGCTGTCTTCGTCCCTTTTGATTAAGCTCACATCCGCCAGATACATGGTTGCCGATTGGAATTCATCCGCGTAGGCCGCATCTCCCTCACCATTGTATAACCCCCGGTAGAGCCCCCACTTAGAACGGTTTTGCTGACCCGGTTGAACGGGAAGATCCCCTCTTTCGAGTCTGCCGGTAACTGGATTTTCCACTTCGGGGCGTCTGTAGGTTTCGGCTGTCATTCCCCCTTGGAAAAGCACATCGCCGGTTTCCAGATCGGTAAGCTTGCCATACAGATAACCTTTATCGGCTGTTAGAATCGTTACCTCATAATCGAGCCAGCGATCAACGACCTTATCGAAGGGAATCGTAAACAACGGTTTGATTCTGTCCGCATATTGGCCATCGGGATTGTTCCTGAATTCCAATTGGCCCTTGCCATCGCTTGAAACCAGCGAAAGAGTAGTCACCGGTTGACCGGCTGCGTTGCCAGCCACTTCTTTCAACTGGAAGATGTGCCAAAACCTATGGGGAACAATAAAATCGCCAGCATGCTTGTCTCCTACATCCTTCTGATACCTTAAAGTTTCCGACGGAAGCATAAGCCTCCAGTGGTGGGTCATAATATCTCCGCCCACACTATTGGCATCGATATTGGAAGCACCGGTGTTGCTCTTAATTTCCAGTCTTTGACGGTCGCTGTTGACCGCACCGCGGTCACCGTCATCCCGGCTCACACCGTTCGAGGTAACGAAAGGCAAAAATTCGTGATAACGCAAAATGTCGGAGCTCAGCTTATCGGTGCCCGGCACATTGACAATTCCGTACTTCGTAAGCGCGTTCGCATTACTTTTGCCGATCGTTTGCAAATACATGTTGTCTCCCAGCCATGATTCGTTCACAGTCCCTGCCACCGGGTAGTCTCCGGAACGATCATAAACGGATTCCGACCATTGTTTCCCGCTGTAAGACGAGGGGGTGCCCGGTCCTTCTATCGAACCCGTTGTACTCCCATTGCCTATTTTCGAGGTGCCCATAACATCCCATGCATATTCGCCAGCCCGTATGTTGAGCGGCAAATAACGATCATTTGGTCCCACCGGGCCCATATTCGCTGGAAAAGCTTTTTCTACAGTAACCTTAACCGTATATTTCCGGCTGGCACTGCTGTTCATCTTGTCGGTAACGGCCAAATAATACAACGTAGTTCCGCTTGCGGATAATTGGTCTATTTTGGCATCGCCCTTGTTAATGCCGCTTGAGGCAAAAGAGATTGCCGTTGTACCGTTGCTTCTATAAAGCGTCGCATTAGCGCCTGGGTTGGTTGTGATATTCAACATTTGGTATAAGGTGCCGTAGGGCAATGAAATTTGGATGGTTGATTGATGGAGATCAACTACAGCGTTGACCGGCTTGTTCACTTTGATGTCCAATATTCCTAAATCGTCTCCCGGCGCAGCGCGAACCGTCGTTGCTGGAATTACTGCCAGTAAAATAAACGAAATTACAAATGAAAGCGAATACAAAAAAACTGAATTTAATGCCCTTTTTAGAATTTTTTGCTTAAGCATCTGATCGAACAACTGAAATCCTCCTTTATTCTTGTAAAATGAACCCTTTGGACACGAAGTAAGTAACAGCCTCCCTCTTGCCAACCATTTTTACGCAAAGAACTTATGTTGACGCAACTTTTGCCCATTCAGAAACGCTTACAATTACCATTATAAAGAGTTCATGGGAATGTCTGTATGTATTAATTTATGATACCTATGGAATATTTTACGATTGATCAAGACTGACCCAAAAATGGAAACAGCGCCAGCCAAGGACGAGAAACGTCCTAGACTGACGCTGTTTATCTATCTCCTTTTATTATACATAATAGAATGCAATCATTTCTTTTAAACTTCATTTACAGATTAATTTAACTATGCTGCCCGTTACTTGAATGAAGGCTCTGTTTTCGTTTATTGTTGATTTTCGACCGAAAAAAAACCTTCTAAGGCAGTTTTTCTTTAACTATCGGTTTCCGTTCAAAACTTCTAAATGTTTCCGAATGAAAATCAACATTTGGTTAAATGCCTTTTCAGCTAATTCTTCGTTATATTTTGGAGAGAATGGGTCACTGAATCCATGTTGTCCGTTAAATTTATGAACCTCGACTTTATTCTTGTTATCTAAAGCCGAAATTAACTCATCAACAATAAATGATTTTTCTTCTTGCGGAAAGAACAACAATGTAGGGCATTGAGGTGAAATTTCCATATAATTTCTGATACGAGAACCATAATACCCAATTATTCCATCAACAAGTTGTTCTTCACTACATAGCCAAGCAACGGTTGCTCCTACACTGAATCCGACGATAAATATTTTTTCATATTCATTCTTAATATCCGATAACAAATTTTTAATTGTGACCAATGCATTTGTAAAAGCTACGTTCTCCATAAAATTAGAATAAGCATCTTCGTCTTGAGAATAATCAAAAAGCGTCTCCCGTTCTAACAAATTCGGACATAAGACATCAAAGTCATATTCAGATAATGATTGACAAACATGTTTCATATGCTGATTGATTCCATAAATTTCGTGAACAACGATAATTGCAGTATCAGATTTTTTTTGCATTCTAATCATTTTTGTTCCTCCATTGTTTCAACTTTGGCATCACTAACGATCATGCCGACAGCCTCCCATTGGTGCGTTTATTGAACAAACGTTTCCCGATAGTTGAATGACCAAATAATTCCTAGTTATTTAAAAGCCGTAATAACTGATACTGATAGTTCTTCGGTAAATACTCCTGATGAATCAATATCCAATAAAGCAGATTTCAAATCATTTTCAAATTTCTCCAGATTCTCACCAAAAAAACGTTTGGAGGCATATGAAGTGGAATACAAATTTCCGAGAATAGTGTCTACTGTCCAATTGTAGGAATAACTCGGTAAAACGTTTCTTTCAACATCCCTAAATCTAGATTTTGTAATGGTGTCCTCGAATCTTTCTTTGGGAGGCGTGTATGTACTATTACCAGCTCTTCTTTCATCACCTAGCCAAACTTTTACTATTTCAGCTACCTTAAGCTTCCAATGTAATGGTTCATACTTCTCATTATTATAATCAATAATAGCAATACCGCCATTATCATCAGAACTGTTATATAGGATTTCTAAAATCGATTCTCTATCCATCCAATGAAATGCTTTTGCTATTAACATGAGTCGAAAAGAACCCCAATCACTCGAACGCTCTTCTGCCCTTCCTTGTAACCAGCAAGCGTTATCAACTCTGTTAACATTGGACAAATGGAGTGCTTCATTTAGCATCTCCGGTTCAGTATCTACACCTATAATTTCTTGGAACCAATCATTAAATTTTAAAGTTAATTGACCTGTTCCACATCCTAAATCAAGCAAACGACCTTCACCGTTAAGTGAAAACTTGTTTACTAAGAAACGCAATAGTGACGAAGGATAAATAGGTCTGTATCTAGAGTAATACCAGGCAGTACCTTTAAATAAATCTGCACCATAGTCCATCAATATTGTCAGTCCTTCCCTCTAAATGAATTTACAGTAGACTAATCATTTTACAAGATTTCTACTTATCAGTCATTAGAGAGTATTATTATAGTTAATTTTTATTAATCCTTCTACAATTTCCGATTCAGAAGAAATCGACAAGTTAAAGAATCTCGTCACGCTCTACTGCCTGTTAGTTCAACAAGCCGATCGTGCTGACCGACTGCCTTCGTGGGTTTATTCAGCTATCGTTCGCCGTTAACGCAACGAAGCCACCGATCGATCTGCGGCAGCTTCGTGGTGTTGTTTATTGAGCTCTCATCTCCTAAGTTGCTGTGTATTTTATTATTATAATATGGAAACTAATTTCCGGGCAGTTGGATGCCGCGCCAGCCGCTTACATCGCATTGGCCATATTCATTATCACCCACAGCAACCACCGTGCCGTCCGATTTAAGCCCTACGGTATGGGCACAACCCGCCGCAATCGCCACAATATCGTGCCAATCACTTACATTACATTGGCCATACTCATTCCAACCCACAGCCGCCACAGTACCGTCCGATTTAAGGCCGATGGTATGATTACTACCCACCGCTATCGCCACAATACCGCGCCAGCCGCTTACATCGCATTGGTCATGTTTATTTAAACCCACAGCCGTCACCGTACCGTCCGATTTAAGACCGATTGTATGAAGATAACCCGCCGCGACCTCCATAATATCGAACCAACCGCTTACATTGCATTGGCGATACCGATTATTACCCACAGCCGTCACCGTGCCGTCCAATTTAAGACCGATGGTATGCCAGTCACCCGCCGCGACCTCCACAATATCATGCCAGCTGCTTACATTGCATTCACCTTCATTATTTCGGCCCACTGCTACCACCGTGCCATCCGATTTAAGCCCAACAGTACGACGCCAACCCGCCGCAACCGCTACAATATCGCGCCAGTCGTTTACATCGCATTGGTCATACTTATTCCAACCCACAGCCGCCACAGTACTGTCAGATTTAAGACCGATTGTATGAGCATTACCCGTGTTCGTCGCCATATGAACATTACCAGCCGCGACCGCCACAATATCGCGCCAGCCGCTTACATCACATTGGCCATATTTATTATCACCCACAGCCGTCACCGTGCCGTCAGATTTAAGCCCAACGGTATGACGACGACCCGCCGCTATGGTATCTTTAGTCCACCGTTTCACCTTTAACATCGCTTCTTTCGGTGATATGTAATCCATGTTTTACCTCCTTGAAAACAAGACCTATTTTTTCATATACGTTTCATCGTGGTCAATTAAGCTCCGAGAGTTGTACGTTCCATCAAGAAATATTACCACAAACTGTCGTTCTTAGGTTTTATTAACCTGCCCGTTTGTTCAATAAACCAAAAAAGGAGCCGCGCAAAAGCAGCCCTTACACTAAAGTTCCTCTTTAGTTCAGTCAGTTTTAACGCGAGTTTACTCTATATCAGGTTATTTCTTCGACTTAAAAATCCTTTTCAACCCGGTAAGAAAACATTGAATCTTTATTATCGTAACTTTCCACAACTAACTTTTGATATTATTAATGACGAATAGATGCCTCTTAGTTACTTTTATTAGTGAAAGTGCCACAAAGCCAAGTCACACAACGATAAAAACAAAAAAACGAACCTCAGATTTTAGCGAGGCTCGTTTTTTTTATTATTGATAATCTGCGTTATAGTTAACAGTATCGTCCTAACTTTTTAGTAATAAACGGTATTTCCAATGCCGCCGGTTACCGAAATGACATCGCCGCTAATCGATGCCGACAAAGGTGAAGCCAGGAAGGTAACGACATTAGCAATTTCCTCCGCTGTAATCAAGCGACCGAGCGTATTCATTGCCGCTAACTGGCGTAAAGCATCCTCATCAGTAACCCGTTCTCTAAATGCTTCCGTACTTACAATCCCTGGATAAACCGCATTGACGGTAATTCCGTGCTTCCCTAATTCCAATGATGAGGATTTTGTTAAATGGACAACAGATGCATTACGCGGACCGGAACTAAAATAATTGCCGCCTATTCTGGCAGCCAAACCGCTTATATTAATGATACGTCCCCAATTATTTTTTATCATATAAGGTGCTACAGCACGAATACTGCGAAAATAGCCCAAATACTTTTCTTCAAAATCTTTCAGAATAAGTTCATCTTTAATGCTGTAAAAATCCTCTGGCACTTGACCGCCAACACGGGCCCCGCTGTTGATTAGAATATCAATACTCCCCATCGCCTTAGCTGAATTTTCAACTAAATTTAGGATAGAGTCAGGATTCATGGTATCTGCCACAATCGGATAGATATTTCTTTTTGTTTCCTGAGCCAATTCCTCTGCAGCGATTTTTAGCGAGGATTCGTTTCTTGAACAAATCGTACAGTCTACACCTTCCAGAGCCATTTGGCGGGCAATCGCTTTACCAATGCCACGGCTTCCTCCTACAATAAGTGCTTTTTTTCCAGATAACTTTAAGTCCATAGCTGCAACCTCCTGGTTTAAATTAACACGATATGCAAGAAAGTCGATAGTGATTTTTGTGATTATTAACTCATTTCTTCATTTAATTCTACCTATAAATAATACTCAATATACTTTCGGCAGACAACAGGGCGCTACCTGCTCCGATCAAAGCATTAGGCCGTCATGATGAGACCCACCGTGGCAGGACTTCGGTCCATATCGGAGGCGATGGACGAGAGCAGTCCGATGGGGGCGAATTCATTTGCAGCAATCGTAAACGTGGCGATGCGGTAGCCTGTTGTCATGATGCTCTCGTATCCGTTAGCTTAAGAGTACAAGTACATGAGTTCTTGGTGAGTCTGGTTTTA